>JAUMYV010000003.1:23361-56083 GCA_030528445.1 Porphyromonadaceae bacterium
GGGAGATTTGGCTCTGAATCAAGAGTTTCAATACCAAATCAATTATCAAAATATCGCTTAATTTATGCTTATCACGACCAACAACACGAGGGACGGTAACTTGAGATAATGATCCTAGTTACTATCATAGCCCAAAGAGCGTAGCATTTTGATGCGGTTGCCCCGTGATAGAGTGAACGAACTGCTCAAATCTGAAGAGTTTTATGTAAGTTTGTGAGCTAACTAGAGATGAATTATGAGTGAGAGAGAGGTAGTCTTGGAGTATAAAAAAACGCAGATTTGTCGCAACGAACATATCTTGTTTGACCAATTTGATCTGCAGGTAGAGGCAGGAGAATTTGTTTATCTGACCGGGGCAGTTGGGGCAGGTAAGAGTACTCTGCTCAAAACGATTTATGCCGATGTGCCTGTGAGCGGCGAAGTTGCTAGGTTATTCGATTTCGATCTCACACGCCTAAAGAAGACTCAGATCCCTAAACTTAGACGTCGCCTTGGTGTTGTCTTCCAAGACTTTCAGCTCCTACAGGATAGGACGGTCTACGGTAATCTAGATATCGTCCTATGTGCTCTGGGCATCAAGCGAGCGCAAGACCGTCGTGAGCGGATTGAGCAAGTACTGGCAGATGTAGTTTTAGAGACCAAGGGATACAAATATCCGCAGGAGCTATCGGGCGGAGAGCAGCAGCGTACGGCCATTGCACGTGCTTTGCTGGGGCGTCCGCGTATGATTCTAGCCGATGAGCCTACGGGCAATCTAGACCCTGATAGTGGCATCGCCATCACAGAGCTTCTGCATCGCTTAGCGCAGGAGACCAATACTGCGGTACTTATGGCTACGCATAATCTAGCAGTTATCAAGCGTTTCCCCGCTCGCATTCTAGATATTGCCACTCTGCACTAGATTTGGATATAGAGTATAACTTATCATTTCATCATAATAAAAGAATTACTTCGTTGAAGGTTATGAAGTTTGGAGGCACATCCGTAGCCTCCGCAGAACGCATCAGACACGTCGCTGATTTGATTACATCTACCCCAGAACCTAAGTTGGTCGTTCTATCTGCTATGGCTGGGACAACCAATATGTTGGTGGAGATAAGTAGACAACTTGTGGAGCGTCATAGGCACGAGGCCCTGACGATGCTCACCAAACTTAAGCGCAAGTATGAGATCGAGACGCAGGCACTCTTTCCAGATTCTGCGAGCTATGATCGTAACTGGACCATAGTCAATGAGACGTTCTTTTTTCTCGAGCAGATCTGCTATGTAGAGAACTTTACCCTCTTCGATGAGAAGAAGATATTGGCACGAGGCGAATTGCTCAGCACGGCGATGATGCTTGGGCACTTGGCCGATCGTGGCCATAAGGCTGTAGGGCTGCCTGCTCTAGAGTATATGCGTACGGACAAAAATGCCGAGCCTGATGAGGTCTATATCAAAGAGCATCTACATGCCATCATAGACAAAGCACCCAAGGATGTGAAGCTATTCATCACCGAGGGGTATATCTGTCGCAATGCCTTTGGCGATATTGACAATCTGCAGCGTGGGGGTAGTGACTACACAGCCTCTCTGGTGGGGGCAGCCCTAGATGTGGACGAGATACAGATATGGACGGATATCGATGGGATGCACAATAATGATCCTCGCATCGTAGAGGCTACGGCTCCTGTGCGTCGTCTCCGCTTCGAGGAAGCTGCCGAACTGGCTTACTTTGGGGCTAAAATCTTGCATCCTACATGCATCAAACCTGCTCAAGCCAAGTCCATTCCCGTTAGACTGCTCAATACCCTTGCACCCGAAGCTCCAGGTACGCTTATCTCGACAGATACAGATAAGGACCAAATCAAGGCCGTCGCAGCCAAGGATGATCTGACGATGATACGCTTGCGCTCGAGCCATCAGATGACGCCTTGGAGCTTTATGAGCAAAGTCTTTGGGTTGTTTGAGCACTACCGAATACCTATTGATATGGTGGCCTCGGCCGAGGTAGCCGTTTCGCTCGCGGTGGAGCGTGGTAGGCTTACTCCAGAGTTCATCGCCGAGCTAGAGGCTCTTGGTTCTCTAGAGCTCGAGCACAACTTGACCATCGTCTGCGTTGTAGGGGATATGGAGTGGGAGAATGTAGGCTTCGAGGCTCAGATCCTGTATGCTCTACGTGAGGTGCCAGTTCTGATGATCTCTTACGGCGGAAGTGACTACAATCTATCAGTATTGGTAGATGCCGAGGATAAGCGCAAGGCCTTGCTTGCCCTCAATCAGCATCTTTTCGAGCCAACAATTCGAGAGGCTCAGCCGTAGCGTATGAATGCTTACACCAGACCGCAGCTTTGGCTTGGTCTCCTTCGTCCCAAGACCCTGTTCTCTGGTCTATCATCGGTATTGGTCGCCATTGCCTATGCCTACAGCCAAGGTCACTCGAGCTGGCCGATTTCGGGACTCTTGATTGTTCTAGCCGTCAGCGCACAGATTGCTAGCAACATTGCCAACGATCTTATCGACTATAAGCGCGGAGCGGATACGGAACTCAGAACGGGACCCCTGCGCCCTTTGAGCAGGGGTATGCTAAGCTTGGGGGAGGTGAGAGTTGCCCTCGCTATTAGCCTTGCAGTGCTTTTGGCTTGTGGTATCACACTTGTAGCTTTGTCTTCTTGGTGGCTCCTGCTCGTAGGTTTAGTAATCGTCTTGGGTATATTTGCCTACTCTGGAGGACCTTATCCGCTCTCTTACAATGGCCTTGGAGAGGTCGCTGTACTGGTCTTCTTTGGCTGGATCCCTGTCGTCACGAGCTACTACATACTGGGTGGAGATCCTCTAGATATAACCCTCTGGCACCTAGCTACGTCCATAGGTCTAGCTAGCGCTAATATTCTTTTGGTCAATAATTATAGGGACTATGCCGAGGATATACAGACGGGCAAGCGTACTGTTGTCGTTCGTTTCGGGCGAGACTTCGCTCCGCGTTTGTATATGACTAATGGCATGCTTGCTATGGGGCTACTCTATCCGATTTTCTCTACATGGTCGTGGTTGTTGGTACAGATTTACATCCTATGCTTCCTGCAGGCACATCGCTCCTTGCAGAGAAGCGAAGGGGAGGCGCTCAACAGAACTCTTGCCTTGACGGCTCGTAATGTCTTCGTACTCGCCCTTATTATTCTCGCTCTGCTTTGGAGCCGACCAGCTTAGGCTTTTGCCTGTTTCTTAGATTTAGGATAAGTTTGCCCTTCATTCATCAATCAGCTATACTATAATGAGCAATCAGTATTTGGAAATGGAAGAACAGATTGTAGCGATGCTACGTACTGTATATGACCCCGAAATCCCAGTCAATGTGTATGATTTGGGACTTATCTACAATGTCGATGTAGACGACAATAAGTTCGTCACCATCACGATGACCCTTACCGCCCCCAACTGCCCTGCGGCAGACTTCATTGTCGAGGATGTGAAGATGAAAACAGAATACGTCGATGGGGTAACAGGTGTGGCTGTGGAGCTGACCTTCGAGCCAGAGTGGAGTAAGGATATGATGAGCGAGGAAGCACTCCTCGAACTGGGCTTCCTCTAGTACATTCATTGTGGCAAGGGGGAAGATTTATTTCGTCAGTGACGTACATCTAGGTTCTGGGTATCATCCCGATCCTAGAGCTGTAGAGCACCGGTTAGTTCGATGGTTGGAGTTCATCCGCCCTTCTGCTCAGGCCGTGTACTTCTTGGGAGATATATTCGACTATTGGTTCGAGTATCGCACAGTGGTGCCTCAGGGCTATGTACGCTTTCTTGGTTTGCTAGGCCGGATGAGTGATGAGGGTGTGCAGATCCACTTCTTCGCGGGTAATCATGATGTTTGGTTTGCCGATTATCTGCCACGAGAGATTGGTGCGGTTATTCATCATCGGGCGGAGATAGTAGAACTTATGGGCAAGACTTTTCGCCTTGCGCATGGCGACGAGGAGTACAGCAGAGAGAACTGGAAGGATCGTTTGATTTACCATATCTTTAGGTCGCGTATTTGCAGAGCCCTCTATGCTGCTGTTCATCCGCGCTGGACTGTAGGCCTAGCAGAGTCGCTATCTCTGCGCAGTCGCCGCAAGGGGCTGAAGCGCCAAACTATCGGTCGCATCCCACATGCCTATCACAACGAGTATTTCGATCTAGAGAATGAGCTCCTCGTTACGAAAGCTAAGGAATATACTAGGGTATATCCAGAGGTGGACTATTACCTCTTTGGACATAGACATCTAATGCTTGATATGGCTATGCGTGATGATAGACGCGTGATGATACTCGGTGATTGGCTACGCTACAATTCGTACGCTGTCTGGGACGGGAACTATTTATCGCTAGAGCAATTTGAAGTAAACGACTAATATACTCAAGTATTGGGTTGATCAAAGGGGTTGTGCCACAACGATGTTTAGGGCACAGCCCCTCTGATTTTAGCTTATAGAGTGTAAATTTTTTGTGTATAGGAGGGGCGGGAAATACAATTTTTTCTGAATGCTATTCGTTATCTTTGTGAAGCAAAGATTTTACTAACCCAATGAGACTGCTCAAACTACTTGCCGTATGTGCTCTAAGCCTAAGTTTCTCTCTTCCCTCAATGGCGGAAGATAACTCTCGTAGAACCCAAAGAAAAGTAACTAGGCGGATTAAAAAGAATCGCATACCAACCAATCCCAAACCATCTACCCTCGATTACGATGTAGTGCGTAATCAGCGTAAGGAACTAGATAGTATGCGGCTACTTAATGGTGGTGTCAAACCTATTATAGCGCAGGAGAAGATTCCGGGGCTTGAGCTTGAACCTTTCGTGGCTCGGTTTAACCGAGGAGACACTACTCTGCGCCGAGAAACAATCAAGGGTCTATACTTTGGCCATCAGAGTAAGATGGGGGAGGGTAGTTTTCTACAGCAGATGGAGCTTGAGGTGGATAAGGCAATTGCCAATAAGCAATTCGGTAAGGCGCTCAAAATGGCTCAACGAGGACTCTGGCGCAACCCGATGCACTTCGCTCTGATTAAGCGTGCGTGCGACTTGTCGCACCACGAGGGGCACAATCGGATGGAGGTGTATCTCTGGCAGATTGTACAGCTATTCAATGTGGTAGAGAGTACTGGAGATGGCAAACGACCAGAGACAGCCTTGCAGGTCATGAGCCAGTCCGACGCTTTGCTATACGAGATGCTCTGGTTGGATACGCCCCGTGAGCATGTTACCGATCGTACGGTGGTTAAGCAGGATGATGGCAAGCAGCTTCTACGCTTGGAGATTAAACCTATACAGAGTGGAGGTGTGGCAACAGTTCGTTACTATACTATGCCCATCCCGATTTAGAGGCCTGACGTTGCTCGATTTGTCTCTAGTCGGATGAACCACAGAATAAAGACTCAAAGGACAGTGCTGAACCAAGAGGGAAGCGCTGCCCTTTGAGTCGTTTATTCGGGGATTGTTTCTATAGCGTTGCCATTGGTGCGAGGAGAAAGTTCGCTAGGCAATAGAGGAGATTATCTGCTAAGTGTGAAACTTCAATACAATGTGGTATCTTTGGGTTCTCAAGGTAAAGAAATTATTAACCCCTAATTATATAAGCAAAGTATTCATGAACCTAAAAAGTCTCTATGCGGTATTGCTCGGCTCAACCATCTCGGTAGCCTCTCTATCGGCACAGCGTATTTACCAGACGCTAGAGAAGGAGTGGCGCTTTACACGTAATGATGATCCAGCCTCTATGCATCCCGACTTTAATGATCGTAAGTGGCAGAGGGTCAGAGTTCCTCACGACTGGGCAATCTATGGCCCATTCAGTTTTGATAACGACAAACAGCATCTAGCCATCACTCAAGATGGTCAGAAGGAAGCCATGGAGCATGCGGGTCGTACGGGAGGTCTGCCCTTCGTCGGTGTGGGCTGGTACAGACGCAGTCTAGAGCTACCCAATGATTTGTCGGGTAAGCGTGTCAAGCTGATCTTCGATGGGGCGATGAGCCAAGCTCGTGTATATGTCAATGGTCGAGAGGTAGGCTACTGGCCCTATGGATACAACTCGTTCTATTTCGATATCACACCCTACGTTCAGCCTGGTAGCAAGAATGTAGTAGCTGTTCGCCTAGAGAATAAGCACGAGAGTAGCCGTTGGTACCCTGGGGCAGGGTTATATCGCAATGTACACGTCGAGATTACCAATGATATACATGTCGCTCGGTGGGGCAATCAAATACAGACACCTATTATCGAGGCAGATTATGCTCGAGTAGAGGTCCGTAGTGTGGTGCGTAACCTCTCCTCTCTCGGAGATGGTGAGCTAGATGTGATTACCTCTTTGATAGATCCATCTGGACGTGTTGTCTATAAGACGGGCTCCTCTGGATACTTCAACCGCCTCAATAGAGACTCGGTTTATCGTGGTCATCTGATTGCTCCCAAGCCTAAGCTCTGGGATATCAAGCAACCACATCTATACAAGTATGCTATTGAGCTACGTCAAGGTGATAAGATCCTTGATGCTGATACGACTTCATTCGGTATTCGCTCCATCAAGATGGTGCAGAACGAAGGTTTCTACCTCAATGGCCGTAAGGTTAAGTTCCAAGGGGTTTGCCTGCACCACGACCAAGGCCCCCTAGGGGCAGTAGTCAATGAAGCGTCCTACCGCAGGCAGATACGTATCATGCAGGATATGGGCGTCAATGCCATTCGCACCAGCCACAATATGCCAGCGCCTGAGTTCGTTCGCCTGTGCGACGAGATGGGTATGATGGTGATGGCCGAGAGCTTCGATAGCTGGCGCATACCCAAGGTTCCCAATGGCTATAATCTATACTGGGATGATTGGTATGAGAAGGATTTAGTCAATCTGCTGCATCAGTTCCGCAATAGCCCCTCGGTGGTCATGTGGTGCATCGGCAACGAAGTCAGTGAGCAGTGGCATCCCGATGGCTCTAAGAGGGCATATACCCTGCAGAATATCTGCCACAGAGAGGATCCAACCCGTCCTGTAACCAATGGTATGGATAGCCCTCTATCCGTGATTAAGAATGGTATGGCTGCCGTCATGGAGGTGCCAGGCTTCAACTATCGCCCACATCTCTACGATACGGCACATCGTGTGCTGCCACAGGGATTCATCCTTGGGAGCGAAACGGCATCTACGCTTAGTTCTCGTGGCGTCTACAAGTTTCCTGTAGAGCGCAAAAGTATGGCCAAGTACCCCGATCACCAAGCCTCTAGCTACGATGTGGAGCATTGTGGTTGGAGCAACCTGCCAGAGGACGATTGGATGCGTCACGACGACCTTCCTTGGGCGATGGGTGAATTCATCTGGACGGGCTTCGATTACATCGGTGAACCAACACCTTACTATAGCGATTGGCCCAGCCATAGCTCTCTATTTGGAGCCGTCGATCTAGCTGGTATCCCCAAGGACCGCTTCTACCTCTATCGTAGTCACTGGAATAAGGAAGCCTCTACACTACACATCCTACCCCACTGGACGTGGCCCGGACGCGAAGGGCAGGTAACACCGATTTTCGTTTATACAAGCTATCCCGAGGCTGAGCTGTTTATCAATGGCAAGAGCCAAGGCAAGCTCAAGAAAGATCCCAGCATCACGATTGATGCGACAGAGAATGACAGGGACAAGAATAGCTTTACTCGCCAAAAGCGCTACCGTCTGATGTGGATGAATACGAAGTACGAGCCAGGCGTAGTGCAAGTAGTGGCATACGGTAAGGATGGTCGCTCGGCCGAGGTCAAGGAGATACGCACTGTAGGTAAGCCTGATCGCTTGGAGCTCGTTGTCGATCGTAGCGAGATCAAGGCTGATGGCAAGGATATTGCCTTCGTTACAGTCCGCCTAGTAGACAAGGCTGGTAATCTGATTCCTAATGATCAGCGTTTAATCAACTTCAAGGTTAAGGGATCTGGGCGATTTAGGGCTGCCGCCTCGGGTAATCCAGCTTCTCTAGATCCATTCCATGAGCCACAACATCATCTATTCTCTGGCATGCTTACCGCGCTTGTAGAGAGTGGAGAGCAAGTCGGGGAGATTACCTTCACCGCCTCGGCCAAGGGGGTAAAGTCTGCGAGCATTACTATTCGCACTAAGTAGCCCTATTTTAGGGCGAAGATCACTTTAGTCCTAATTCGTAAATATTTAGTAGCTTTGAAGTCTACTCAAGGGAGTCTCCTTGGGTAGACTTCATTGTTATTATGAATGCTCGTAAGAAGCTCTATACTCTAGCTTGGTTATTGCCTCTATGCTGTATGCTGAGCGCACCATCGGCTTGCGCAGACCGTCGGGATTTATTTCCTATCCCTCAGGCGCAAGACGGACGTAGCTATTCGCTCTCATCAGATACCATACACATGGATACACTACCCTCCCTGTATCTATCCTCGACATACAATCTGCGTATCTATAATCCCGGCAAACAAGCCATTAAGCTCAAGCACATCGCGCTAAAGGGTGGCGAGAAGAGGGGGTATCAAATTAATGTCGATGGGAGAGCAGGTATTGTCTTCGATGATGTAGAGATTGCCCCAAGGGATAGCGTATTTGTGTTCGTCCGTGCTTCCCTCCCAGAGGGGGCTTCGGATTTACCGACAGAGGTCAAAGATTCTATTCTGATTCGGGAGCATACGGGACGTGAGAGCTATATTCCCATTATTGCCGTTAGGCTAAACGTGGAGCGTAGGCAGGTGCTACACATTACCTCCGACACAGAGCTGACATCTCCCCGTGCACTGCTCATCGAAGATAGCATCCTAATTGATCAAGGGGCTAGGCTTCTAGTGAAACCTCCAGCTAGACTACTCATGGCTTCGGATGCTTATATGAAAGTAAACGGACGCTTAGAAGTCAGGGCCAGTGCCGAGCAGCCAGTCCGTATTGGCAGTCTCCGCTGGGATCAGTTTCTGCCACGCATCCCCTACACGCGAGTAGCCGGTCAGTGGGGTGGCATTATCCTGGGATCCTCAGCCACGGCAGACTTGCAGGGGCTTCATTTAACTAACAGTAAATGGGGCATCTATTTGGAGCAGCGAGAGACCTCCAATGATGAGCCTGTCCTTAGACTCGATCACTGTCGTCTGCACAACATCAGCGGTGTAGGTATTAGTGCCAATAGAGGGCTTCATACAATTCACGATAGCGAAATCTCCAATACACTTGCTTCTTGTCTCTCTCTCTCGGGTGGTCGCTACGAGATAGCCCGCTCTAGCATTATCAACTACTATCCTTGGCCAGGTGTACGTGCTGGTGCAGCTATTGTTTATAGGAATACATCGGCACGTGGAAGTGTCATCAAGGGAATTGCAGGTAGCAGGCTGAGTATTCGTCATAGTGTGGTAGATGGCTCTATGCGCGTAGCTACTAGGCCAGATAAGTCCACCTTAGGGGGCGAGCTAGACATCGCGTTGATAGCCCCAGTAGAGCAAGATCAGGTTAGACTAAGTGAATGCTATTTACGTTCGATTGATTATAGCTCACGAGTAGGTTGCCAAGTAGAGCAAATCATCTACCCCGATCCCAAGACACCGGCTGATAGTCTCTATATGGCTATTGGTGTCGATGCTCAGAAACGCAGAGATTATTTCTTCGATTTTCGCCCACGGCCTAGATCCCCCTTCCTGCATCAGAGCCAAGACAATCGAGGATATACAGATCTCTCTGGTCTCCCTAGGTCGACCCCTATGTCCTATGGTGCTTATGAATATATGGCTACACCATAGGTAGATAGTAAAAGCTACTATGTGATGGATTCGTACAATCTGACAATCATCTGGCTAATCGTAGTCCTCTACTTCGTCACAGTACTTGGAGTCGTAGGTACGGTATTGAGTGAAAACCGAAATCCGCTCAAGGCTTCGGCTTGGGTTTTGATTGTCGTCTTTATCCCCGTAATTGGTCTATTGGCCTACGTACTTTTTGGGCAAGATCAGCGAAGGTTGTATCGATTGAGCAAGCGCTTCTATCGAAGATTGATGCGCGCTCCCTATCAGCTATCAGTCCCTAGATACCTTACCACGACAGAAACCATATTGGAGGACAAGCATAAGCTTATTAGCTTGCTCGAACACTCGGGCGATGCTCCGCTCCTAGAGCTCCGCAGTACAGAGGTATTTGCTTGGGGGGAGCAGATGTATGCACGGATGTTCGAGGATATACGTCAGGCACAGGAGCACATCCATTTGCAGGCTTATATCTTCGACGCCGATGATCTCTTCGATCGTCTGGAGGTATTACTCATAGAGCGAGCCAGTGCTGGTGTAGAGGTGCGTATTATCTATGACTTCCTTGGCTCGTATGATGTCCCCGAAACTAGATGGAGGTATATGAAAGCCCATGGCATACAGATCTATCCGTTTATGCGTGTGGCTATTCCGTTGCTTTCTAGTACCGTGAACTATCGCAACCACCGCAAAGTCGCAGTTATAGATGGGCGTGTCGGTTATGTAGGTGGCATGAACTTTGCTCAGCGTTATCTTACGGGCAATCATTTGGGGAAGTGGAGAGATACCCACTTTCGTCTAGAGGGAACTGCTGTTGGGGCTCTACAGAGCGCGTTTTTGCTCGATTGGTATAGCGTCTCTAGACGGGTGCTCAATATGGAGCGCTACTTCGGTCACTACCAGAGTCTTAGCTTGCAGCCGCATAGATGTATCCAATTGATACTAGGAGGCCCCATCAGCAAGTGGCCTACGATAGAGCAAGCCTTTATCTCGATGATACACCATGCTAGAGAGCAGATCCTTATACAAACGCCTTACTTCTTGCCTACCGATGGACTGAATAGTGCGCTAATCACAGCAGCCCTATCAGGGATCCGAGTCGAGCTGATGCTTCCTATTCGTACTGACTCTCGTGCCGCTACCTATGCTACATCGTCCTATCTTGCAGATTTGTTGGAGGCAGGGGTTAGGGTCTACCAATATGAGCGAGGATTCTTGCACTCCAAACTCATGATGGTTGACGGAGAAATCTCGGCTATTGGTTCGGCCAATATGGATTTTCGTAGCTTAGAGCATAACTTCGAGATTACGGGTATTGCGTATGATCGGCAGCTTACCCTTGAGCTAGAGCAATTATTTGAGCAAGACAAGCAGAGCTGTAGCCTATTGGATAGAGAAGTTTGGGCTTCTAGAGGTATTAGACGAAAGGTATTGGAGTCTACAATGAGACTCTTCGCTCCTCTACTCTAGAGGATGAGGCGTGCAGAGTCTAGGGTGTAAAGCAAACGGAGAGGATTGCCAGCCTGATGACTAGAGCTAAGGACAGCATCAACACCTCACTACGACGATTGATGCGTGCGGCAATAGCAAGATCCTCGTGTGTAATCTCCCGATCACGCTCCCCAATGAATGGCTTATCGACTGTTTGCCCGAAGTAGTCGTGAGGTCCACCGAAGCGGCAGTCTAGAATCCCAGCTAGAGCAGCTTCTGGATATCCAGAGTTCGGACTAAGATGCTTTCGCCCATTTCGCCAAACGAAGCGCAGAAGATCTAGTCGGCCAGCCACTAGAATCATTGCCAAGGCCGTTAGTCTGGCTGGGATATAGTTCACCGCATCGTCTAGCTTCGCTGAGAAATAGCCATAGTCGCCATAGCGTTCGTTTTTGTAACCTATCATAGAGTCTTGCGTATTGATCATTTTGTAGGCAACCATACCAGGCAGATCGAGCAATGCCCACCAGAATAGAGGTGCAATGACGCCATCGCTCAGGTTTTCGCTTAGCGTCTCAAGTGCGGCGGTGCGCACTTCCTGTTCGCTAAGGGCTTGCGTGTCTCGCCCAACGATTCGCCCTACCTGCTCTCGGCCTCTGTCTAGAGAGATTTGTAGAGCATCAAAAACCTGACTAACCTCACGAATCAATGTCGTCCCCGAGAGCATCAGAAAAGAAGTCAAGCTAACGCAAACAAAATAGATAAACGGTATCCATAGAATCTGACTAAACCCTGTAGAGGCGAATGAAATCGAGTATATAAGCTGGAGGATAGTCTGTACGATGAGGAAAGTAGTCAATACCAGTCCACCATTGTAGAGAGCTCCTTTTAGTCGCCTACTAGACCCCTTATTGAAGCGATGTTCTCCCCAAGAGATTGCATTACCCATGCCAACTATTGGATGCCACTTCATAGGGTCGGCATACCAACGATCTAGTAGGTAGCCATGCAGTATGGCTAGGGTTACCAAAGCGTACAGCCCCATCTGCAATCCAGATGATAGCGACGAGCTCATGGAAATAATCACAAGAACCAATCCAGTAGATGCTACCGCCCCCAAGAGGCAGGTCATCAGAAGGCTAAGTGTATATCGCATAGTAGATTTAGAAAGTCTCAAGGACGGATGACAGGCGATGTACGGGCAGTCCCATCACGTTGTAGAAAGATCCCTCTATCGATTTGATTGCTCTGTATCCAACCCATTCTTGTATGCCGTACGCCCCAGCTTTGTCAAGGGGGCGATAGTGCTGCGTGTAGTAGTCAATATCTCGGGCATTAAGCTCGGCAAATTTTACTCGTGTCGTGCAGGAGAAGTGTTCGCATCGGCTTGATGTCTGTACACAAACTCCTGTGATGACTCGATGCTCTTGCCCACTTAGCTTACGGAGTATGCTTTTGGCTTCGTCCAAATCTCGAGGCTTGCCCAATACTTGATCTCCTAGCAGTACGATCGTATCGGCTGTGATCAGGAGCGTATCACAGCCCATTCTAGAGCTATAGGCTGCTGCTTTCTGTCTGGCTATATATTCTGGGATAGCTTCTAGGGCTAGGCTCTCAGGGTAGCTCTCATCTACATCGGGCATTGCATCTTGTCTGAAAGTGATATCCAACCCTCTGAGGAGCTCCACACGCCGTGGAGACTGTGAGCCCAAGACAATATCATACTTACCTAGATTCTCCCACATATCCGAAAAACAAATGTCTGATTGAATACTACCAGCCGAAGCCTTCTCCTAGATCCCATTGACCATTGGCCTTGAGCGTTTGCTCTATCACATCACGCACCACACCATATCCGCCATCACATAGCGAGGTGTAGCGAGCCACCTGCTTGACCTCTGGAGCTGCGTCTGCAGGGGCACAGGGCAAAGCAACAAGGCGCATAATCTCGATATCGGGGATGTCGTCGCCAATATAAACCATTTGCTTGCGAGTAATGCCAGAGAGTCGCTCTAGCTCCTCCAGCTTCTCTACCTTGTTTTTGGTACGCATATAGATATATTGGACGCCTAGTTGCTCGAAACGCATACGCATCGCGTCGCTCTGTCCTCCAGAGATTACGGCGATTGTATAGCCTCGCTTGACTGCATACTGCATAGCATAACCATCTTTGACATTGACGGTACGCATCGGCATGCCAGACACATCTACAGGGCTAACCGTAGCGCTCACCACTCCGTCCATATCTAGAACGAATGCCTTAATCTGCTTCAAATCAAAAGGGATACTGCTCATCTTTGTTTTAGTCGTTGGTTTGAGTTTGGGGCATACATCTGTCCGATACTTCGGCTCAGAGTTTCATATAGCTTGGCCAAATCAGGGTTTACTTGCTCAAGCATGGTCTGATGTTTGAGCATTGTCGTGCAATCTCCCCTCTTGGCAGGCCCTGTCTGTGCCTCTCGCGCTGGCAGCTCCTTGACTTTGGCCACCGTCTCCTCAATCAGAGGAAGTAGAGCCTTAGGTTCTAGCGCGTGGCTAAGCATCCATTCTTCCGATAGGGCTAGTAGATGATTGACAAAGTTGCATGCCAAGACGGCGGCCAGATGTATCTGCTGTCTCTGCTCACTCGTAGCCTCGTACACCACGGGGGAGAGGGCTCTAGCTAGATGCTCTATTGGCCTTCTGGAGGCTTCGTCCACAGCCTCTATATAGATAGGTAGGTTAGACCACTCCAGAAGACGCTCTCGGCTAAAGGTCTGTAGTGGGTAGAGAACGCCACAAGCTGTGTGGTAAGGCTGCATCAGCGATAAGCCAACGCTCCCTGCTGTATGTAACCAGATGCCAGAGGTAGGGGGCATACTATCCCATACAGTAGGGAGAGCTGAGTCTGATACAGAGAAGATGTAGTAGTCGGCATCGGGAGCGATCTGTTTGGTCTGGTCTATAGCTTCGGGCTGGGAGCCTACTGCAGCAGCAACCTCACGAGCTTTGTCTAGGTGGCGGCCGTAGATCTGCACGAGTACGAAGTCTGCTAGTTGGCTTAGGCGCTTGGCCAGATGGTAAGCGACGTTGCCTGTACCCAAGAGGACGACCTTGAGTTTATGCTCCATAATGCTCAATAGCTTTTATTCTTTGTCCTCGGTAGGCATTTGATATTTGCCCAAATGTATCTTTTCCCACTTGAGGTTCTCTGCTGGGCGTTCCGGGGCATCGCCATTGACATACCCAAATCCTAGGATAGCCAAAACTTCTAGCTGATAAGGGATGTCTAGTATCTTGCGAACATACTCGGCCGCATCTTGTCCGCTAGGAGTAACCTTACCGTGGATATCTCCCCAGCAAGACCCGATGCCGAGCTCCCAAGCTTGCAGCTGCATGTAGCCAATAGCTAGACTTGCGTCGGCAAGCCACTGTTGGCACTCCATAGGTGAGCCAAGCACGACTACGGCTAGGGGAACGTCTTTGAGGAAGGCGATACCCTTCTCACGAGCATGGCTTAGAGCCTCCAACGTACTTTTATCCTCGACGAGGACAAATTGAGTCGTGTGGCGATTCATGGACGAGGGAGCTCGCAATCCTGCTTCCATGATTACCTGCACCTGCTCTGGGCTAAGTGCACGATCTGGGTGGTATATGCGGATGCTTCGGCGAGTGCGAATCGCATCCATTACCTTGATTTCTTTTTCCATAATTGAAGTTTTGAATTGAAGATTATGATTTACGTTGTTCGCCATACAATACTAGGGATAGTATTTTGTTTTGGCGCACCAAATAGATTACAAGCAATGTGGGCAGGAGGACAGCTATTGATGCCAAAAGTACTGCCACAATTTCCCATGTCAAAGCTCTGATCTTGCTTGTGATGCCAAGAATATATTCGGCTATACTTGGCATAGAGAATAGGAAGAAATAGTGAGTCAAATAAATCGGTAGACTTGCTTGACCAAGGAACTTTAGTACTCTGTAGATGGGGTGGTTAATGCTATTATGTTTTTGGGTAGCTGTGTGGATGGTGCCATACACAAAAATCAGCCCTACGATAGATACAGGATAACCTCGCCATGGTTTATATCCATTGTATTCTAGATATAGCAGAGCCATAAATAGTAAAAAGCTTATGGCGATTACTATTGGATGTCGCGCTAGACGTTCCATCCAGGCGTACTTGCCGACGAAATACCCCAAAATCAAATAGAAGTACAACCAGTTGACGTGTTCCCAGCTCAAAGCCTTATATATCTGAGGAGAGAGCTGTGGAAGTGCAATATCTATGAGCATAACTCCTGCACAGCTAATGCTCGCCAAGAGCAAAGATATAAAGGGCTTGTCTTCGGCTCTCAAGATGGCTATAGTCCACCTGAATAGGAAAAAAGGGATAAGCATCAGAAAGAGAGAAGGTAAACCAATATCCACCATGATATACCCCAAAAATCATTTGCTCGGTACTGATATTGGCAGTAAGTGCATAGAAAAATGGGATAATCACTAGTGGAAGCAATAGTTGGATAGACTTCTTCCTCCAATATACCCCGATATGCTCCATGGAGAACTGCATTGGGCGAGCAGATAACATGCCCGATAGCATGACAAATAGAGGCATGTGAATGCTACAAATCATACTAAAGATAGGGGAGCGAGCATAATCTAGACCGAATATAAAAATATGTCCCATGAGAACAAGCAGAATAGCAATGCCCTTGAGAATATCTACATGTGGGAGGTAGGTATTTTGCTGCATACTTGATTATTATTTTATTGCTCGCTAGAGTCTTCCATAGCCTCGAACGTAGGGATACGGAAGTGGAAGAGCACAGCAAGTATCCGTAGCCCGAGTACCGCTGCAGCCGAAATGAATTGAATAATAGGTATGGATAATTCAGTCCAAGTCATCAAAGCCACATAGATAGCTCCGCCGAAGAAACAAGCTAAGGCATAGAAGTCTTTGCGGAAAATGAGTGGGACTTCGTTGATGAGAATATCTCGAATGAGTCCGCCGAATGAACCCGTTATCGTCCCCATCACAATGCCGACCCACCATGGGAAGCCAGCCTCGAAAGTCTTGGCAATACCCACGACTACGAATAATCCTAGCCCCACAGAGTCGAAAAAGAAAAGAGAGTGATTGGCGCGCACGACCTGCTTGCGTAGCCCAATCGTGAAGAATAGAGCAAGCCCCGTGATAATCAAGTAAGATGGCTGAAGTAGCCAAAAAGGGGGGACGTTGATCATGATATCCCTAAGCGTTCCCCCGCCTACGGCTGTGACCATCCCCACGACATAGGCGCCAAACCAGTCGAAGCCCTTGGAGGCTGCCAGCCGAATACCACTGATAGCAAATGCAAACGTCCCGAGGTAATCGCACCACGCGACGAAGTCGTTCATATTCGCTATTTGGTTAATATCCATCGCAGTGACGCCTCTTTAGTACCACTCATCTTGATTGGGGAAGGTGCTATCCTTGACGGCCTCTACATACTGGCCAATGGCCGTGGTGACGGCCTGTCCGAGACGAGCAAATCGCCTTAGGAACTTGGGGCTAAATCCCTCGTCAAGACCGAGCATATCCTGTAGTACAAGTACCTGACCATCTACATCGACACCTGCCCCAATACCTATGACGGGAATGCTCAGACGCTCCGATACCTGTTTGCCCAATGCAGCCGGAATCTTCTCCAGCACCAAAGCACAGCACCCCAGACGCTCTAGAGTCTCGGCCTCCTCGAGTAGCTTATGAGCCGCCGAATCCTCTTTGGCTTGTAGGTTGTACCCCCCGAATTGATGCACCGACTGAGGCGTGAGCCCTAGGTGACCAACTACGGGGATGCCAGCCTGCACAATAAGTCTAATGGCTTCGTACACGGCAGATCCGCCCTCTAGCTTCACAGCATCGGCTCCGGTCTCTTTCATAATGCGCACGGCAGACTGTACGGCCTCTATTGGACTGGCCTGATAGCTGCCGAAGGGCATATCTACGACGACCATCGCACGCTTTACCCCGCGCACTACAGACGCTCCATGATAGATCATCTGCTCTAGAGTGATCGGGAGCGTTGTGCTGTGCCCTGCCATAACGTTGGCTGCAGAGTCGCCCACCAAAATCATATCGATACCCGCGGCATCGACTAGCTTGGCCATAGTATAGTCATAGGCTGTGAGCATAGCGATGCGCTCTCCAGCCTGTTTCATTGCGATCAGGCGGCGTGTCGTGACCTTCTTGCCGTCTGCTTGATGTTTAGACATTTTGCTGATATACCTAATATAGAATAGCCCTAGGGCGGGATACTCCGACCTAGGACTATGGAGATGATTTAATTACTTCTTATGCCCTAAGCTGATTATTCCCATTCGATTGTGCTGGGTGGCTTAGAGGAGATATCGTAGACCACTCGGTTGATGCCACGCACCTTGTTGATGATTTCGTTGGAAACCTTGGCGAGGAAGTCGTACGGTAGGTGAGCCCAGTCTGCGCTCATCGCATCGGTAGAGGTTACGGCTCGCAGAGCTACCGTGTACTCGTAGGTACGTTCGTCTCCCATCACGCCCACACTCTTGATGGGGAGCAAAATAGCTCCAGCCTGCCAAACGTCGTCGTATAGCCCCCATTCGCGGAGCATAGACATATAGATATCGTCTGCATTCTGCAGGATCTCTATCTTATCCTCGGTTAGCTCTCCGATGATGCGGATGCCCAAGCCAGGCCCAGGGAACGGCTGACGCTTGATCAGATGGGGCTGCATCCCTAGCTCTAGGCCTACACGGCGCACTTCGTCCTTGAAGAGCAAGCGCAGCGGTTCGACGAGTTTGAGGTTCATGCGCTCGGGCAACCCCCCTACATTGTGGTGGCTCTTGATAACTGTCCCGGTGATGCTGAGCGACTCAATCACATCAGGATAGATGGTTCCCTGACCGAGCCACTTGATGTCCTTGAGCTTCTTGGCTTCGGTATCGAAGACATCAATGAAGCCTTTGCCGATGATTTTGCGCTTCTGCTCGGGGTCTGTAACGCCCTTGAGCGCAGAGAGGAACTGCTCCTTGGCATTGACGCCGATGACGTTTAGTCCCAGATGCTCATAGTCTCTGAGCACGTTCTCGAACTCATTCTTGCGCAGCAGACCATGATCGACGAATATGCACGTTAGGTTCTTGCCGATGGCTCTGTGTAGCAGTACGGCCGTTACCGAAGAGTCTACACCGCCAGATAGGGCAAGGATTACCTTGTCGTCGCCTAGGGTTTGCTTGAGCTCGGCTACTGTGCTCTCGATGAAAGAGGCTGGCGACCAATTGCCCTTGATGCCCGTTACGTCGAGGAAGTTCTCTAGGATGCGCATACCTTGCTCACTATGAAAAGCCTCTGGATGGAACTGTACGCCCCAGGTCTGCTCTCCGTCTATGCGGAAGGCTGCCGCAGCTACATCCTCTGTACTAGCGATGATGCGGAAGTTATCGGGTAGGGTAGTGATCGTATCTCCGTGAGACATCCACACGATGCCCCCTTGCTCTACACCCTCCATCAGAGCGTCGTGCGCATGCTTGACGTCTAGGTGTGCACGTCCGTACTCACGGCTATTGCAGGGCTCAACCTTGCCTCCTGCCTGATGCACCAAGCTCTGTGCTCCATAGCAGATGCCCAGCAGAGGTAGACGACCGCGCAACCCCGAGAGCTCTGTACGGAAAGCCTCTGGGTCGTATACGGAGTATGGACTACCTGATAGGATAATTCCTGCGATGCCGTCCAAACTCTCTGGTAGTTTGTTGTAGGGGACAATCTCGCAGTAGGTATTCAGTTCTCTTAGGCGTCGCCCGATGAGCTGTGTCGTTTGCGAACCAAAGTCTAGGATCAGGATCTTCTTTTGCATGAATGATACTTTGTAAGTCTTATGTTATCTGGACACAAAGATATATATTTTCTATCGCTCCGTCTAGGGCTGATTCGGGAGTCGGTGTGTATTCCATAGATTGTATTGGTGCCCGATAGAAGCTCCTCATCTCTTGCTCGTTTCTTGCCGTTGGATATGCACCCAACCAATAGGGTAATTAAGCCTACCGTATTATGTAGGCGCGCTACTCCCTTAGCTCTGAGGATTTCTATCGAGCACCAATACTTGCTTGCTCTAGAGATTAAGATTGGCTACAACCCTGCATCTGGGAGCGTACCACTGCTACCTCCCGAGGGCGGATTGCTATCCTGTGGCTGATCTTTCTTCTCCTTCTTGACCCTAGGTGCCATGCGTTCGTAGCTGACCTCCTCGGGGCGTAGACGGAAGTAGGTAGGGTTTGGCCGCAGATTGACTCGTGGCTCTGTGATGTGAATGTTGGCATTAAACTCGGTACCCTGAGGTACGACCTTGCTCTTGAACGATGGCGATAGCGTTCCCAAACGTCCGAAGTCCACGATGTCACCATTGGCGACAATGTCGCGAGCCATATCGGCTGCTAGGTTGAGCACACTCTGTACCTCCATGTAGTTGAGCGTTGTGTCTTTGGCTACAAGCTCACAGAAACGCTCGAAACTGACGCGATGTCTGCCTGATGGGGTAGCTTGAATCACGATGTTCCCTTTGTTTGGTCCAATCCCTACCTTGCGTTCGCCGAGGGTGTAACCAAGCGGTTTGTTTTTCTTACTCATATAGTTATATAGTGTCTCCAGATGTTATTTTTCAGCTCTGTCGGAGACGTTATACAGAGATGAACTTATCTGTTTTTCTCGTAGTCAAATACCCTTGATTGATGAGGGCTATATGGGGTGGGTCAGAAACGTATACGTTTTGCGCTCGAAACGTATACGTTTTAGGCTCGAAACGTATACGTTTTCACTCCAAAAGGTATACGTTTTGCTCAGCATACGTATACGGTAGACTTGTGTCGTCTGCACATCTGCTTTGTGCGACCTCAAAGATAGAGCATTGAAATGAATTATCAAATAGAAAGTAAGGTATTATTTGTCGAATAATATAAAATGAAAAATGTACCCTAAACCAACTGCTTGGTTTAAGGCACATTTAGTAGTTCTTGGTCATTGGGGCAATCGCTATGCCGAGCGCCCTAAGGAGTGGTTTGCATGCCAGCTAGAGCTTAATTCGCTCGCAGGACATCTGCTCTAGGTCTAGGCGTAGCAGGTAGCCTGCCAGAGAGGTAGGCATACCGAGTAGTACCTTAATCGCCTCTGTCGCCATAATAGCACCTAGACTGCCAGCTACCGAACCAACTACACCGACGGGACGTGCATCTGCCTCGACGTCGAACTCTGCAAATAGGTCGCGATACCCCTTGCTCCCCTCGACATGAAAAAGACTGCATTGCCCCACAAAGCCCTCCACGGCTCCGTACAGATAGGGCTTGCCCAGCGTGCGAGCTGTATCGTCTAGGAGGTATCTTGTAGATAAATTGTCGGTCGCATCTATGATTAGGTCATAGCCACGAGCGATGTTCTCTGCACACTCCGACGTCAGTCTATACGGATAGACATCTATCTGTGTACTCGAATTGAGGAGCTTGAGCCTCTGCTCTGCCTGCTCTGCCTTGTTTCTGCCTAAATCTTCTTCGGCAAAGAGAATCTGACGTTGGAGGTTGCTTATATGAACCTGATCATCGTCTACAATGCCTATTCGCCCCACACCTGCTGCGGTGAGGTAGTAGAGAATGGGAGAGCCTAAGCCCCCAGCCCCTACTACCAGTGCCGAGCGACCCAGTAGCTTGGCCTGCCCAGCTTCGCCCACCTGCGGCAGCATCGTCTGGCGTATGTAGCGCTCGGAGGTATTGTCGTGCATCATAACCAAAAGTCCCAATCCTTCCAAACAGGTTCATATCCCTGAGCGCGTATCGCCTCTGCCATCTCCGAGACGCTGCGTGCATCGTTGATTTCAAATTGCTCTAGCTCCTTGCGAGGTTTGGCGTATCCGCCCGGCTCTGTGCTCGAGCCAGCACTCATCGAGGTCACACCGATGTGCATAGCCATATCCCTAAAGGCCGAACCCTCTCTGGTCGATAGCGAGATATCTACCTCGGGGTCGAAGAGACGGTAGGCACAGATGAGCTGAGCCATCTGACGATCATTGATCGGATCTTTGGGCTCGAACTCACCCACATGGGGGCGTAGTCTAGGCAGAGAGATAGAGTATTTGGTGCGCCAGTGGTAGCGCTCTAGGTAGTTGAGGTGTAGGGCGGTGAAGAAGGCGTCAGTCCGCCAGTCCTCTAGACCTAGCAGGGCGCCGATGCCGACCTTGCGTATGCCTGCCTGGGCGCATCGCTCTGGCGTCTCGAGCCGATAGCGGAAGTTGGCCTTAAGCCCCTTGGGGTGGTACTTGGGATATGCCTGCTCGTGGTAGGTCTCCTGATACACACAGACGAAGCTCACACCTGCCTCCACGAGCCTAGCGTATTCCTCTGTCTGCAGTGGCTGCACCTCTAGCGAGACCTGCGAGAAGTGCGGACGGACGGCACGCACGACCTCTTCGTAGTAGGCCGCAGGGGTTAGGCGAGGGGATTCGCCAGATACTAGCAGGATATGCTTGTACCCCCAATCCTTGAGCACTGCTATCTCGTCCATGATTTGTGGTACGTCTAGCTTCACTCGGTTGATCTGATTGAGGCAGTTGAAGCCACAGTAGACGCAGAAATTGGCGCAGTGATTGGAGAGGTACAGAGGGACGTACATCTGTATGGTGCGTCCGTATCGCTTCAGCGTCAGCTGCTCTGCCTTGGTGGCCATCTCACGTAAGAAGGGTTCGGCTGCGGGTGATATGAGGGCTTTGAAGTCTTCTAGCCCCAGTCGATCTGCAGAGAGGGCACGACGCACATCAGCCTCAGTCTTGTCGGAGATAGAGTGCGTTACTTCTTCCCAGTCTAGCTTTTGTAGTTCGTCGTAGAAACTCATTGCTATCTATCTAATAGGTTGTGGTCAGAAACCGAAAAAGTGATCGATAGGCGAGCTAGCAGATGCGCCCGTGCGCTGTATGGGTAATCCGCTCTCATAGGCCATACGTCCGGCCGCGGTAGCTAGGGCGAAGGCGCGTGCCATGGCTACAGGATCGCCAGCGGAGGCAATAGCCGTATTGACGAGTACGGCATCGGCTCCCAGCTCCATAGCCTCTGCCGCGTGCGATGGTGCACCTAGACCTGCGTCCACTACTACGGGCACGCGGCTCTGCTCGATGATAATCCTGATGAGGTCCTTGGTCTTGAGTCCCTGATTGCTCCCAATAGGTGCCCCGAGTGGCATCACGGCTGCTGCGCCAGCATCCTCTAGATATTTGCAGAGGATAGGGTCAGCTTGGATGTATGGCATCACGACGAAGCCTTCTTTGGCGAGCACCTCTGTGGCCTTGAGCGTCTCGAAGGGGTCGGGCAGGAGGTACTTGGGGTCGGGGTGAATCTCTACTTTGATGAAGTCCGTGCCGAATGCCTCACGAGCCAGACGAGCTGCAAAGATCGCTTCATCGGCGTTGTGTGTGCCAGAGGTATTGGGCATGAGCTGTACGCCGGGAGCCTTGATGGCCTCTACCAATTCGTCGTGAGCGCTGCTGCTGTCGATGCGCTTGAGGGCAACGGTTACTAGCTCGCTGCCAGATGCCTCGATGGCCTCTGCCATGATGGCATTAGAAGCAAATTTGCCCGTCCCGAGGAATAGACGAGACGTAAACTGATACTGCTTAATCGTTAGTGGTTGCATAGTCCTATCTGTATATTGATGAATAATCTTGCTTGACGTACTCGATAGGACAGATACAACAATCCCGTAGATGCTACCTGCACCTACGGGATTGTAATGGGAAGTCTTAGCTTTAGTCCTTGACGCCGTGTACTGTCAGAGGCATAATCACATTGTCTAGAGACACTGCATTTGCATAGTTGAGTTTGAGCTTCAGCTCGAGGTTCCGACCGATAAGCTTCGCCTCTACGACAGAGAATCTAGGATCTTCTAGGTAGACATCAAGGTCATTCCTATTGCCTGTCTCGGGCGTAAGGGCATTGACGCTACCACCATGGACACTAACCTCCTCCCACTGGAGCATATTGGCAGCACGCTCTCCCTGGCGGATACCTACGCTGACGTTCTTGATCCAGTTAGATATTCCTAGCTCTATGTGCTGGGTTAGGTCACGCCCTTCTCTGTAGCTCTGCATCTTCTTCTTCATCGCCTCTTTGAGCTGATAAGTTTGAGCTACGAACATATCCTGCTGGAGAGCCGTGAGGGGCTTAAAGCTCGAGAGGATGATAGGTACGCGTGCTAGCTCCTTGTCTGTAGCCAAATACTTGAGCACGAGGTTAAATCTGATCGTGTTGTCGCTATCTCTGTAGTCGATGCTCTGCTCGTCGAGCTCGGCTGCATAGAGGGCTCGGTCGTACATTACTGCATCGCCGTAGAATAGAGCCAAATGCTTGGCAACGCCACGCATGTACCATTTGCCAGCGAAGCTTGGGTTGAGCTTGACCTTATTTGCATAGAATCCGTTGCGGTCGAATGGTAGGCTATGGCGAGAGTCGCTTTGGTAGGTCTTGTACTTCGTTTTGAAGGTGATGCTACCCTTGCCATAGTGACTATTCTCGTATCGTACGTCTACAATCTGCACAAGCTTTAGGTCTTCGTCTGTAAGCGTATATGGTTTGCCTGATAGATCTGTAGAGTAGATCTTGAGATATGGCTTGAGTTTCTCCATTGTGAAGCCCTGTGGATTGTTGTGTACGAATAGACTTTCGAACTCGACAGCCTTTAGGTATACCTCTGGCTTTACACCCCAGTTAACCTGCATTCGAGTGCCTATATAGTAGTCCGTAGGCTTCGTGTTGGGCTCGTCGGGTTTAGGCTCTTCGGGCTTTGGTTGCTCGGGCTTAGGCTCGTCAGGTTTAGGTTCTTCGGGCTTGGGTTGCTCAGGCTTAGGCTCGTCATTCTTGGGCGTATCCTCTTTAGGGTCTTCTCCTTTTGGCTCTTCTTGCTTAGGGTCTTCCTTCTTAGGCTCGTCCTTTTTGTTTGGCTCTTCTATTTCTGGCTTCTTGGGTTCTAGTACTGGCTCGTTCTGTTTGCCACATGCCGCTAGAGCAATGGCTAGAGCCAGACCCCATACAATCTTTTTCATATAATCTTAATTTCGTCTTATGATCCTTCTCAAGGTGTTTCCTTTCAAATCGGCTACAAAGTTACATAAATTTGCAAATAAAATAATTTATCAATAGTAGAAACTTATCAATGTGATTGACCATATCTATAGAAAAGCTGCCCAAAGCTCCGTTTCTAGGAGCTTTGGACAGCTTGATTGTAGAGCAGAACTCTCTTCGCTAGTAGCTGCGTAGCAGAGATCTCGTGAGCTTTTTGTCCTTTTCGGGCAGAGGTGGGTAGCCCTGATTCATCGCTTTCTCCCAAGTGCCATAGTTCGGATTGGGCAGTACGATGAATCGATTGCCAAACTCTTTGGCGAAGCGATTGAGACCTGCCTTGCGCTCAAGCTCGTTGGAGCTGTCAAAGACATGGTCAAAGTCTCCGAGGTTGTCGCCGATGAGCATCAAGATGTTGTATTGCTCTAGTACGTGGTTGCGTCGAGCTGTTTTGTCCGAAGTCGTCGAGCGTAGAATCAGTTGGCTATCTACGACCTGTGGGAAGCCAAAGGCCTTTAGGTTGCGTAGCGTACCAGCTCTATTCTTCTCGTTGCGGTTGGAGATGTAGAAAATCTTCACACCTGCTTTGTCGGCACGTAGGAAGAAGTCTCTCGCCCCTGCTAGGGTATCTGCCTCAGCCCTCTCGCACCATTCGTCCCAAGAGGCATCTGTGTAGTCCTCGCCTTTGAGGGCTTGATGCACGGCATTGGGCGTATTGTCGAGAATGGTCTCGTCAATGTCTGTGACGATGGCCCAAGGTTTCTGCCCTGGTTGCAGAGGTTTGGCCGTAGCTGCATCTAGGCGGAGCGTAGCGATGTTGTATGCCTGTAGGCAAAGAGCCTTGTATTCTGCCGAGCGCTGTATCCAAGCCGATGTGTAGAGCTTGCCTCCTAGGGTCGGGCTCATAGATACTCTGTCAGCTTGAGGGTTGGCGGTTGTTTTGATTTGGGCTGGATAGCTTCTGTTGCCAATAACGCAGCTACCTAGTCCGCTAGCCGTAGCTAGTATAAGTAGGGTAGTACAGATTGATTTCATCATTGATTTATGATTGTGGATTAGTACTTTGCTGGTGCTTGAGGTAGCATGTGCGGCATAGGGGATTGTACTCTTTCATCTCGCCGAGCATGACCTGTGCCGAGCCAGAGACACGGCGAAAAGAATAGTTGGCCAGGCGACCACACTCCATGCAGATGGCGTGAATCTTGTCTACAGAGTCCGCAATAGCGCATAGACCTGCCATTGGACCAAAGGGCTGGCGACGAAAGTCCATATCCAGCCCCGCGATGATTACCCTGACGCCACGATCTGCTAGTTCCTGAACGACTGCGATGATGCCATCGTCGAAAAACTGTGCCTCGTCAATGCCGATAACGTCTACGTCCGAGGACATCAGCAGTACGCTAGCAGAGCTGTCTACTGGTGTGGACTCGATCTTATTGCGATCGTGCGAGACCACTTGCGTCTCGTCGTAGCGCATGTCAATGGCTGGCTTGAATATCTCCACACTCTGATTGGCAATCTTGGCACGACGAAGCCGACGCATCAGCTCCTCCGTCTTGCCGCTAAACATCGAGCCACAGATGACCTCGATCGAGCCACGTCCAGTCATGCCTTCGTTCTCGATATGCAAATAGTTCATAGTACTGTATGATGCTAGACTAGTTTTTGTAATAGGTCGCAGTCAGTAGGCGGGCTCCAGTGTCGGCTTCCTCCTCGATCGTTACACGCACTGTGTCGGTAGGCAATATCTCCTCAAGGATCTCTGGCCACTCAATTAGGCAGAGTGCTCCACTCTCTAGGTAGTCCTCCACACCTAGATTGAGTGCATCGCTTAGCTTCTCTAGGCGGTAGCAATCGAAGTGGTAGATCAGTTCGCCCGAGGGCTCTGCTCGGTACTCGTTGATGATAGAGAATGTTGGGCTATTGATGACGTCCTCTACTCCGAGAGCTTCGGCTAGTGCCTTGATGAACGTCGTCTTGCCCGTTCCCATAGGAGCAGTGAAGGCGAATATATCTCCGTATGGTAGCACTTCATCAATGAAGCGCTCGACCACCCGTGGCAGTGCCTCGACAGACTCTATTCGGTAGCTAGTTTGTTCTTTCATTTGGGTTGCATTGTGATGATGGGTACGAGCATCTCCTCCAGCGAAACACCTCCGTGCTGGAAGGTATCTCGGTAGTACTGTACGTAGTAGTTGTAGTTGTTGGGGTAGGCAAAGAAGTCGTTGCCCAGACTAAATACGTAGCGATCCGATAGGTGTGTCCTAGGCAGACCGATACGTTCTGGTTTCGTAATCTCGAAGAGAGACTTGGCATCGTAGCTTAGGGATTTGCCTACCTTGTAGCGTAGGTTGGTATTCGTGTTCTTGTCACCGATGATCTTCACTGGGTTCTTCACTCGTATAGTCCCATGGTCTGTGGTCAGGATAACCTTGTAACCCATCTGTGCGATTTGCTTAAACAGGTTGTAGGTCGTCGAGTGACGGAACCAACTAGTCGTGAGTGAGCGATAGGCAGCCTCCGTATTGGCTAGCTCGCGTATCATCTTGCTCTCTGTGCGGGCGTGCGAGAGCATATCAACGAAGTTGAGGACGATGACGTTGAGGTCATACTCCTTGAGGTCGTGGATGTTATTGAGCAGCCGCTCGCCGTAACGTGCTTCGTAGACCTTATTGTAGGAGAAGCTGTAGCGCTTGCGGTAACGCTCTAGCAGAGTGCGAATCATTGGCTCTTCGTTGAGGTTCTTCCCCTCTTCGCTCTCTTCGTCCACCCATAGATCGGGGAACATACGAGCAATGTCTAGAGGCATAAGCCCAGAGAAGATGGCATTGCGCGCGTACTGAGTTGCCGTAGGTAGGATAGAGAGGTAGAGATCTTCGTCGAAGGTATAGAATTCGCTAAGTAGCCCCTTGACGCTCTCCCACTGGTCTAGTCGGAAGTTATCAATCAAGATGAAAAACACTTTCTCTCCCTTATCCAGTAGCGGGAATACCTTAGTCTTGAATAGATCGGGGCTCATCACGGGCTTGCTCTCTGGATTGGCGATCCAGCCCTCGTAGTTGCGTGAGATGAAGCGACTGAATAGACGACCAGCCTCACTCTTCTGCATCTCAAGTAGTTCCCCCATTTGCCTATCTCCGTCTTGTAGCTCCATTTCCCAGTAGACGAGCCTGCGGTAGAGCTCTTTCCATTCGTCTAGACTTAGCCGATCGCTCATGCTAGCACCAATCTGTGAGAACTCTTGGCGGTAGTTCATCGTCGTCGTCTCACTGATGATGCTCGACTGATGCAGGTTCTTTTTCAGCGATAGCAGTAGCTGATTGGGATTGACAGGTTTGATGAGGTAATCGGCTATCTTACCTCCGATAGCTTGATTCATCAACTGCTCCTCTTCGCTCTTGGTCACCATCACTACGGGAATAAAGGGCTTAATCTCCTTAATCTTTTGGAGCGTGTCTAGCCCTGTGAGTCCAGGCATGTGCTCATCGAGGAAGATGAGGTCGTAGTGATTGTTCTCTACAGCTCCGATGGCGTCCGTACCGCTAAGTACGGGCGTTACGGCATAGCCTTTGGTCTCTAGGAAGAGGATATGAGGTTTGAGCAGGTCGATTTCGTCGTCTGCCCAAAGTATCTGATATGTCTTGTTACTTGTCATATAGTATAGGTTTACCATATCATAACGAAGCTCCTCGTTATTTATGATACGAGACAAAGATATAGAAAATCTAGTGCTTACCCCATTTGCTTCTGCCAGCCCTCTTGTACTACTTACCCCAGTGTTTGTCTATCTCTGCGATGACTAGGTGCGCTTGCGTGGCAACGTCTTCGGCATGGTTGACTAGACCCGACAAGGCAATACCGCTCAGGCCTAGACTCGCTAGTGTGGCCAAGTCCGCTAGCTCGATCCCGCCGATACCAATTATAGGTATCGGGTGGGGGAGTTGCCTGTGGCGCGCGACGAGATTGCTCATTCCCTCCTTGCCTAGTATAGGCGCTAGACGCTCCTTGGTATAGGTCATACGCCATGGACCTACTCCCACATAGTCTGCACCCTCTAGAGCTCGAAGCTCAATATCTTCGGCTCGGTTGCAGGTCCCACCAATGATCTTGTCGCTACCAAGCAGTTTGCGTGCCTCGCCGATGGGCATATCGTTTAGCCCGAGGTGCACGCCGTGAGCATCGCACTCTAGCGCAACTTCTACATCGTCGTCGATGATGAGGGTTGCGCCCGTATAGCTCTTCATTTCCTCTTTGAGTGCAAGGGCTGCTCTGAGACGATCGGATGAGTTGCTGTGCTTCATACGTAGTTGAATCCAGCGGATGCCTCCTTGCAGAGCCGCCCTAGCTCTATTTAGCAGTTCGTCTAGGTCTTGGCTGTCCGTGATATATTGGAGGTGGCAGGTCTCCAGCCTAGTCTCTTTGCTAAGCCTTGCCGCATTGGTCTCTAGGTTACCTAATAGCTGTGTACTAGAGCGACGAAGCCTATCTACTGCCCATTGGCCTAGTCTGCAGGCCGTAGGAAGATCATACCCCTGTGCTAGCTTGGTGGCAATCACTGCCGACAGTGTACAGCCTGTGCCGTGCTTGTCGTGCGGTGTGCGTGGTACACTATATACATAGGTATTGCCAGTGGGGAGGTAGAGCTGATCGCATGAGAGGTGCTCATCTTCACTATGTCCCCCCTTGAGCAGAATCGCGATTTGATGCTTTTGGCTTAGCTTCTTGAGGGGATCGGGCTGATCGGAGCCAAATAACCGAATAGCCTCTGGCCTATTAGGTGTGATGAGGCTTACAGCACTCAGCAGTTGTCTTAGGGTTTGGTTCGAATAGGTTGGATGTATGCTCTCGGACGAAGCCGTAGCCGAGAGAATAGGATCCCAAATGATGTGTCGGACGCCATGGAGCTGTAGGGTCTTGACCAGCCGAAGAGCCTCTTCGAGATTTGCCACTAGACCTATCTTGGCGGATAGTGGGCGATGCTTCTCGAGTAGGCATAGCAGTGGACGCTCTATTTGCGCCCAAGATAGAGGAAGAACAGAGACAAAGTGGCTCTCATGCTGCTCGGTGAGAGCTGTGCAGATGGTTAGCGGATAGCCACTCTCCGCCGTTATAGCACGAGCATCGGCCACTAGACCTGCGCCGCTGGTGGGGTCATGACCCGCAAGGGATAGCACACAAGGCAAATCGAACTCAACGAATCGCTCTATTGGACCAGCCGATAGATAACCTAGTGCAGCGGTACCCGAGAAGCCATATTGGAGGACTTCTCTAGCCCTCTCGGGAGTGATCCCCCCTAGAGCTACCACTGGGAATGGAAGACGAGGCAGTCTCTCTCGGCAATCCTCTAGGTCTAGACCTGCTTGGTAGCCAACCTTGGATATGCTGTCGAAGGCTGGACTTAGTAGTGCGTAGGTAGGGCTAAAGGGTAGATGCTCCAATTCGTCTATATTATGTGCCGAGACGCTGATGCGTCCACCGTAGTGAGATAGCTCATGCCATCGGCCGATTAGACTCGTGCGCAGATGGATACCCCCAGCTCCTGTGATGGGGAGGAGGTCGAAGTGGTCGCACAGGACGAGTCGATGGCGATACTTGGGCTCAATGGCGCATATTGCAGCTTCGTATGCTGCTCTGTCGGCACTCGGGAGACGTAGATGTAGGGCTTGTAGACCAAGAGAGAAAAGCTGATTGTAGACCCGTAGGGTTTCTGCAGTAGCAGTGGGAGGTGTAATAGCAATGAACATAGGCAGAGGTATGATGAAGATGAATGGAAATGGAAACGAAACAGAAGGGGGTACCATCGATCTAGGGGTATGGCAGTGTGGCATCGTAGCCTTAATGCTTAGGTAACGAATACCCATCATCTACACAGCCACGCTACCATACACCCTATCTCGATAGTAGGATATCTGTCCTATCAAGTACGTCAAAGAACGAATTGCTAGTTTATAGCCCTAGCAAGCTGGCCTCTATTGCTGACTACCGCAACTCTCTCCTGTACGGATGCGGTCGTGTAGCTGCTTGGAGGCACGCATAGAGCAGAAGTGCTCGCCGCACATAGAGCAGAAGTGTGCCTTCTTGTGTCCCTCGCTAGGGAGCGTCTCGTCGTGAAATTTGAGAGCTGTCTCGCTGTCTAGCGCCAAGTGGAACTGGTCAATCCAGCGGAATTCGTATCTAGCCTTGCTCATTGCCCAGTCGCGGAAGTATGCGGCAGGGTGCCCCTTGGCTAGGTCGGCAGCATGGGCTGCGAGCTTGTAGGTGATTACCCCCTCCTTCACATCATCGCGATTGGGGAGACCTAGATGCTCCTTGCGCGTTACATAGCAGAGCATCGAGGTACCGAACCAACCAATCATTGTAGCACCGATGGCAGATGTAATGTGATCGTAGCCGGGTGCAATATCTGTTACCAATGGCCCTAGGGTATAGAACGGAGCTTCGTTGCAGAGCTCAAGTTGCAGATCCATATTCTCCTTAATCTTCTGCATGGGCACGTGTCCAGGCCCCTCGATGATTACCTGTATATGATATCGGTCGGCGATCTTGGCCAATTCGCCTAGGGTGCGTAGCTCTGCGAATTGCGCTTCGTCATTGGCATCGGCGATACATCCTGGGCGCAATCCGTCCCCTATCGATACAGCCACGTCGTAGCGCGCTAGAATCTGGCAGATCTCCTCGAAGTGCTCGTAGAGGAAGCTCTCCTGCTTGTGGGTAGTGCACCAGTTGGCCATGATGGCTCCTCCGCGCGACACAATACCTGTGAGGCGGTTCATCGTCAGAGGAACATGCTCCCAGCGTAGGCCTGCGTGGATGGTGAAGTAGTCCACACCTTGCTCTGCCTGTTCGATGAGGGTGTCTCGATAGATCTCCCAAGTTAGGTCGGCGACGTTGCCTTTTACCTTCTCGAGTGCTTGATATAGGGGGACTGTACCTACGGGGACTGGAGAGTTGCGTACAATCCACTCCCTCGTTTCGTGGATATTGCGCCCTGTAGAGAGATCCATGATGGTATCTGCTCCCCAGCGGATGGCCCAAACGGCCTTCTCTACTTCTTCTTGGATCGAACTTGTCAGAGGAGAGTTCCCTAGGTTGGCGTTGATCTTAACAAGGAAGTTGCGCCCGATAACCATAGGTTCGCTCTCGGGGTGATTGATGTTGGCGGGGAGGATAGCACGCCCCGCAGCGATCTCGTCACGTACGAACTCTGGGGTAATGAAGTCGGGTAGGTGAGCCCCCCAGCTCTCTCCGCGTTCCTTCTTGTATTTGGATTTGATCTCATCGCAGAGCTGATTTTCTCGAATAGCGGCATACTCCATCTCAGGGGTGATAATGCCCTGGCGAGCATACCATAGCTGGCTGACTGGGTGCTCGGAGGCTGCCACACGTGGGTGATCCTCGATGTGCTCGAAGCGCAGATAGTCTAGGCGGCTATCTGCTCGGCGCATACGTCCATATTCGGAGCTAAGTGCGTCTAGGCGTTTGGTGTCTCCTCGCTCCTCGATCCACTGCTCTCTTAGCTTAGGGAGGCCTTTTTGAGGGTCTGCCTGATAGTTGGGGTCGGTGTAGGGACCAGAGGTGTCGTAGACAACCACAGATTCATTCTCCTCCATTGTGCCATCGTCTAGGGCCGTCGGGGAGAGGTCTATTCGACGCATCGCGACTTGGATATTATGGATCTTTCCTGGTACATATATTTTGGTGCTACCAGCCAGAGGCCCAGTGGAGATCTTGAGCTCCTTCGTTTCGTCTTTGGCTCTCATAAATTTAATTGTTTGTGTATGAGTAATCTTAATTTATAGGGTCTGTGTATTTTAGGAGCCTTCACCCAGACCGCCTCCGAGCAAAAAGAATCTATGTGTATGATCTAGATTGTGGCTTTTGGCTTGGAAGGGGCTAGGGAAGGCTCGCAGCGAGTGTTTTACCACAGCGATGTTATCCGCCTTTGATTGCCCCGATGATGAGTACGGAGTCATTTGCTTGCAGCATGGTCTCTGTCCATACTTCACGCTTGACAATATGCTGATTGATGGCTACAGCGATATGCGTCCCACCGAGACCCTGCTCTCGGAGTAAGGCCTCTAGGGTTAGATGATCGCTCACCTCTATGCTCTGATGATTGAGTGTTATTTGCATATAACCTTCGTTTCGAGTGATAACTAATTGAAAAAATCAGGTAGTCTCTCGGAAGGCTGCCCAAAGTGGGCTATGGTACGATTAACCAAAAGGAGAAGTTATCGGAGCAACTCTAGCTTCTTTCCCTACGCCAGCATTATCTGGATCAGGTTACGGGTATCATCTCAGCCTCCACAGTGGGGCACCCCCAAGAATATCTACGCGGACAAAGTTAGGGGAATAATCTTAATCTTCAAATGCATGACCCGAAATTTAATTTTGCTCATATCTTTTCTTTAGAGCAAGCTTAGCTCTATATAGAGGACGTCTTGCTCTATGTAGAGATAACCTTGC
>JAUMYV010000093.1 GCA_030528445.1 Porphyromonadaceae bacterium
GAAAGAACAAGCACGGTTTCCGTAGCCGTATGGCTACTGCCAATGGTCGTCGTGTGCTGGCAGCCCGTCGCGCAAAAGGGCGTGCTAAACTAACTGTATCTGACGAATACTGCGGTTAAGAGCTTACACCGGTGAGGGCTCTCACTGGTAATCAAAGCAACTAAAGAGAGCATCTGTCCCCAGTGGATGGATGCTCTCTGCTTATAAGACAAAACAATTCACTCACTCGACGCGTTGAAGTAAATATGGAATCTATTGTATTCAAACCTGTTTCACTCGAAGATAAATCAGTAATACAGAGCTTTACGCTCAAAGGTAGTTCGCAGATCTGTGACCTGGCTTTTGCCAACCTATACGGCTGGAGCGAGCGGTATGGCACTTCGTGGGCAATCCTGCACGACACGCTTGTCATCAGCTTCCAGCCTCTGGGGCGCTCTCACCCTGCGTTCTTGATGCCTATCTGTGATAGTCCGCTGAGCTTTACTCAATGCCTTGAATCTCTCAAAGCCCTTGCTAGCGAAGGAGGCTATCCACTTGTCTTGATGGGCGTGGGGCCTATGTGTCGACAGAAGTTAGACGAGCTTGCCCCTAATGCCTTTCACTACATTAGCGACGAGGGAAGCCGAGACTACATCTACCTAAGGGAGAAGATGAGTACGCTCTCAGGCAAAAGCCTACAGAGCAAGCGCAACCACATCAACAAGTTTGAGCGTCTGTATCCCGACTACACCTACGAGCCAATCACTCAAGAGAACATGGCCGAGTGTCTTGCCATCGCCGAGGCTTGGCTAGAGCAGAGCGACGACCATGGTGGTGAGCAAGAGGAGAAGCGTATGATCCGCCGCATCACACAGGCTTTCGAACCCCTAGGGCTATTGGGAGGTGCGCTTCGCGTAGACGGACGCATTATCGCCTTCTCTATCGGGTCGCCAATCAATCAAGATACCTTTGGGGTACACGTAGAGAAAGCCCTTGTCGAGTACGAGGGCGCCTTCACCATGATCAACAGAGAGTTCGCTCGCCATATCCCAGAGCAATACACCTATATCAACCGTGAGGAAGATCTGGGGCTAGAGGGCCTGCGCAAGAGCAAGCTATCCTACAAGCCCGAGATTATCTTCCCCAAGGATGTCGCCCTGCTTCGCTATGATTCTTAGCCAAGGCTCGATGATGCAGCTTAGCTCTGAGCATATTCGAGAGGAGGCACAGGGACTTTGGGAGCTATGCTTTGGAGATAGCCCCGAGTTTGTCACGTTCTATTTCCGCAAGGTCTTCAAGCCTGAGGAAGCATATATCGCTCGCACTGCAGAGGGAGAAGCGATTGCCCATATGCACGCGAAGCGCTATCCATTCTCTCTAGGATATTCCTCACAGGATTTACTTGAGGGGTTTTACGTTTCGGGGGCTTGCACGCATCCCGAGCATAGGGGGCAGGGCGTTATGCATGACTTGATGATTGAGACGATGCGCAGAGAGGCTGCCCAAGGACGTGTGCTGGCATTTCTCATCCCAGCTGACGAAGATCTACGCATTTATTACAGGAAGCATTTTGGCTTTGAGACCAATAACTATCTCTATACAACCCACTCAATCGAGCTAGCCTGCACGACTAGTGAGCCGACTGATATGAGGGCAAGCAAGGCTAATTCTGCTATCGACTTCCTCTATCAGACAGAGCACGAGCGCCTCTCTCCAGGCATCAAGCGAGCCCAGACGGACTGGGCTAACATCTGCTTCGAATACAAGATGAGCCCTCAAGCAGATATCAAAGTCTATCGTGAGTCATCGACGCAGAGCATCTTGTCTTGTGCCCTGATACGCCATGCGGAGGATGTACTATTTGTTGATGGCGTTTTTGGCGAAACGATGTATCGTCATAAATTACTGGGGCAAATCCAAGCGGAGTATCACGACTGTAAGCTAAGCATCACCATAGAGCAAACAGCCTCAGACCAAGTCGAAGCAAAACCCAGAGCGATGATTCGCCCACTCCGATTTGATGTTTTCCTAGCCGAATACCAAAAACTTCATCTAGAGGAAGAACTAAGATTCTCTCTAGTGGACGATATCCTCCCAGAGAATACTGGCGACTACTGCCTAGCCAATGGAGTGATTTCATTCACATCTGGGAGCTCAGAATACCCCAAGATGACTATCCCCAAGTTTATCGAGCGCTTCATTCCCAGGTACGAAATGAGGTTTCTGCACGAGTAGAGGATATAACTCAGCAAGGGGCTGTGGCAAAATTCGTTTTTGCTCGCAGCCCCTTTTAGGTGTCTCAGAATGCGCAAAATGCAAGACTCTAAGGCTGAGGCTGACGGGAGCATACTAAAGTATGTCACCGAAGCCGACGACGAGGTCCGTGCGGAGCAAATGTCGTAAGCAATGTAGCAGTTTGTGCATTATGACACACCGCCTTGCTGTATTTTGAGGAGAGGTCTAAGTTTACCAGCCCTTATCAATCATCCCGCTACCAAAGCAAATACGATGCTCTCGATCGTAAATCACAGCATATTGCCCCGGGGCAATACCTTGGATGCGCTCATGGCTATCAAGGCGATACCGTCCCGTAGAGGCATCATAATGCAAGGTGCCGTGAGCAAACTCTGGAGTATGACGGATCTTGAAGCAGACCTCTAGTGGCTCTCGCTTATCTTCGGGCACGATAACCGCTCGACCTGCAACAAGCGAAGCCTCGTAGCTCCATGGATCTAAGCTAATGAAATTCATCTCCTGCGTTTGGATGTACTGACCGTACTGATCGGCAGGATCGTACCCACGGCTCACGAGGATGATGTTGCGCTTGATGTCTTTCTTGACCACAAACCAAGGCCCTCCGCTTAGCCCAAGGCCTTTGCGCTGGCCAATCGTGTGAAACCAATAGCCATTGTGCCAGCCGAGCATCTTACCCGTCTCGCGCTCAATGATACGTCCTCGTTTGGTGCCGAGTGCACGCTCGATAAACTCATTATAGTTCACCTTGCCAAGGAAACAGATGCCTTGGCTATCCTTTCGATGCGCGTTGGGGAGCTTCGCCTCTTCGGCGATTGCTCGAACCTCCGCTTTCGTCAGATGCCCCGTAGGAAAGAGCAGCTTGCTAATCTGGGCAAAGTTAATTTGGGCGAGGAAGTCCGTTTGGTCTTTGACTGGGTCTGGAGCAGTTGATAGATAGAGACGAGCGCCAACATAGGTCGTCGTGGCATAGTGTCCTGTCGCGATGAAGTCGAAGTCCTTACCCCATTTCTCCTCGAAGCATCCGAATTTGATGAGCTTATTGCACATCATATCAGGGTTGGGTGTGAGGCCGCGCTGCACCGTATCAATCGTGTATTGCACCACATTAGCCCAGTATTCGTCGTGCAGAGGAACAATCTCTAGAGGTAAACCATATTGACGAGCGAGCATCTGCACCATAGCAATATCATCCTCCCAAGTACAATCCTCGAACCCATCTCGATCCATGCCAATCTGAATATAGAAAAGCGTCGGACGAATACCAGCCTTGCATAGCAGATGTACCACCACACTACTATCCACACCCCCAGATACGAGTGCCGCCACGCGTGGCTCTGCCACACCCGAACGCTCAATCCGCTCCCTCAGCGGAGCCACTAGCTTGTCTATATCCATCATAACAGCTGTATATAAAAATAATAGCCTCCTAAGAAAAGGGAAAGGAGACTACGATTTACGACATTACTTTACTTCATCAACAATTCGCTTTCTGTCTCACTTAGAGAACTAGCTCTTGTGAAAAACTTCTGATGATTCTAGGCCTTTGTTCATTGTACTCATCAGAGAAAAAATCTAGCTTAGGATCGCTATACTTATTTTTTATTCCCAAAAGTCCCGTGATCGAGTGGGTAAAAAGATCAAGCATAATTCGGCGATCCTTACACTGCCTAATTCTATTATATAAATCTGGATATCCTCTGCGTACCTCTGGGCTTAGATAAACAAATAGAGGAACAGCCACTCCTTGTGGAAGCATACCATGATCACTATAGTTCGGGTTCTTGGGATCATCGTAAATCACTTCCCCATGATCAGAGAAGTAAACGACTAAGGCAGGCTTATTGGAGTAGAAATTGACAATTTGGGTCACTACATAGTCATTGTAGTAAACGCTATTGATATAGTCGGAGACTACGGCATCCTTGTCTGCTCCTCTTTTTACAGGCAAGCTGTCTGGCGAAAACTTGGCAAAAGTCTCGGGAAATCGCTTGGCGTAGACAGGATGAGACCCCATAAGGTGAACGATTTGTACTAGCCCACTTTTGCCTCCTTCCTTTGCCTTACTTGTGTCCTTTAAATAGGGCAACAGGTCTTCGTCATAGAAGTTCTTAGTTATATCGTGTTCCTCATCAATACTGCGTGCATTGACATACTTATGGCCATCGGAAAGTTGGGCAAATGTATTGAGAGGCTGAATAAAAGTTCCTGTACTCTCTTGATTGCTCGTCCACTCTACCCAATAGCCAGCCTTCGAAAATATACTAGGCAAGGCAGGGTAATCGTACCACTTCCCTTGCATTTCATTTGTTTGATATGTAAAAACTTTAGTTAAGGACTCTATTGTGTTGGGAGCAGGGCTGACTGCATCTGTATAGGCAGTTAGATCTCCTGTAGCCAATAATGAATCTAGGCCAGGAGTGTTGGAGAGAGGAAAACCATAACAATGCATATAATCTCGTCTGAGCGTCTCGCCTACCACTAAAATAATATGTAACTGACTCTGGGGGGGGGCAGTTACATAACTCATCTCCTCAAGATTCCCTATATCAATCCTAGCAATACGATTAGTTGCATCTGAAATAGCCTGAGACTCTCTTATAAATCCCATCGTATTCCAAAGTAGACGATCATAAGGAGCGATAGTAAGGTCATAAGCCTGACCGCTATCCATAACCTTCTGATAAGTGCGAGGGATAGAATACCCCAAAACAATCGATACGGGCGGAATACTAAGTAGGAAGAGAATAGGAACAAATCGAAAGTGTTTATCCTTTGCCCAAGAGACGTACTTAACTACAGCCCAAGCAATCACGAAGCATATAAATAGAACTGCTATAAATATAGACACATCAAACGATGCTTCGAAGTATTCGCTCGCTTCTCTCGGATTAGTTCCTGCTAGTATCTGAATCACACTCTGAGTATAGACCATCCCATATCTGTGAAGGATGAAACCCTCTATGGCGAACATTAGGAGGGATAAGACCATAATAGTACTGCCCCAAATGATTTTAGCTGTACGATATTTAGCCAATAGAGCATATCCCCACCAAGCTATAGCAGCCCAAAATATAGAACGCAGAGTTGATCGTATTATAGTTCCCCAGAGGCTAATGCCCACAATAAGAGTTTCTCCCTCGGGCAGGAGACCATAACTCTTGTAGATAAAGGCAATATTGATACTCATTTGCAGTAAGAAAAGCACTGCCAGTATCCAAAGACCTTCACTCAATCCTGAACTATACTTCTTCAGCCACGAGGAAAACATTTTTTTCATCCGATTGGTGAACAGCATTCTTATCTAACCCAATGATTCTAAAACCTTTACATCCTCTCGGGCATCTCGATGCCGAGTAGGCTCATGGCACGCTTGATTGTAGAGGCGACTTCACGGCTCAGAGCCAAGCGGAAGCCACGTACCAATTCGTCCTCCTCCCTGAGCACAGAGAACTCGTGGTAGAACTGATTGTACTCCTTAACCAATTCGTAGGTGTAGTTCGCCACGACAGCAGGGCTATAGCTACGACCAGCCTCGGCTACTACCTCGGCATATTCGGCCAGACGAGCGATAAGCTCCTCTTCCTTAGGCGCAATAGCTAGACCAAAAGCAGCAAATCGATCGGGTATGCTCATGCCTGCCTCCGCAGCACGGCGCAGTAGAGACTGAATACGTGCATAGGTGTACTGAATGAACGAACCAGTATTACCATTGAAGTCGATCGACTCCTTGGGGTTGAAGGTCATGTTTTTGCGTGGGTCTACCTTGAGGATAAAGTACTTGAGCGAACCCAATCCTACACGGCGAGCCACCTCTAGAGCCTCCGCCTCGTCCATATCCTTGGCCTTACCTTGCTCTTGGGCAATCTCGTGTGCGGTGCTGATCATCTCGTCCATCAAGTCATCGGCATCAACCACCGTTCCCTCACGGCTCTTCATCTTACCCTCGGGTAGCTCTACCATGCCGTAGCTGAAGTGTACCAGCCCCTTGCCAAACTCAAAGCCTAGTTTATCAAGGACAATTGATAGGACTTGAAAGTGGTAGTTCTGTTCATTGCCCACCACATAGACCATCTTATTGATTGGATAGTCTACGAAGCGTAGCTTAGCCGTACCGATATCCTGCGTCATATAGACAGACGTTCCGTCCGAACGCAATAGAATCTTGCGGTCAAGCCCCTCGGCTGTAAGGTCTACCCAGACAGAGCCATCTTCGTCACGGGTGAAGATGCCAGCCTCTAAGCCACGAAGTACTTCATCGCGCCCTACAAGGTAAGTGTCGGACTCATAATAGATCTTATCGAAGTCTACGCCCATGCGCCTATAGGTTTCGTCGAAGCCAGCATAGACCCATTCGTTCATGCGCTTCCATAGAGCCACAGTCTCCTCGTCGCCCTCTTCCCACTTGCGTAGTAGACCACGAGCTTCAGCCATCAGAGACGAGGCTTCCTCAGCCTCCTCCTTCGTCTTACCTGCGGCCATCAGTTCGCTCACCTCAGCTTTGTAATGCTTGTCGAAAAGCACGTAGAAGTCTCCGATAAGGTGATCTCCCTTGACTCCACGGCTCTCAGGCGTAGCACCCTCCCCCCACTTCATCCATGCAAGCATAGACTTGCAGATGTGGATGCCTCGGTCATTGACGATATTGGTCTTGACCACTCTCTGCCCGTTGGCCTTGAGAATCTCTGCAAGGCTATAGCCCAGCAGATTGTTGCGCACGTGCCCTAGGTGTAGAGGCTTATTGGTATTGGGGGATGAATACTCGATCATCACTAGTGGGTCCTCACCACTTGCCACACGATGCCCATAGTGGAGTGTGGAGGCAATTTCATCGAAGAGTTCAAGCCAAGCGGACGAGGCAATCGTCAGATTAAGAAATCCCTTAATCACCTGTCTAGCAGAGACCATTGGCTCGTGTGCTAGTAGATACTCACCAATCTCCTGGGCTGTAGCTTCGGGAGACTTCCGGCTTATTTTGAGCAAAGGGAAAGCTACGAGCGTGAGGTGTCCCTCAAACTCCTTCTTACACTTCTGTAGCTGAATCTGTGCCTCGGCAGGGCGTTGTCCATAAAGAGCCTCTACGGCTTGAGCAATCGATGTATTGAGTTTAGCGATAATCGACATAGAGTTTTTAAGTTGATTTTAAGCTACAAAGGTAGTAAAAACGCCTCAAACATAAATCTCTAGCTCGTTGAGTTTCTGGTTGAGTTCTTAGCCCGTCGACATCTTATTGACGGATAGACTAGTTGGCATACCCATACATAAGTAGGCACTTGGAGGTGTTGGGAGGAGCCTATGAATTATTCATCGGATTGTTTCTCTCTGCGCATGGCTCGCTTGACGATCCACTGGGTATGCTGATTGCCCGAAGCGCGCCAGAGTTCGATTAAGGGTATTACGGCGCTTCTATTGACCTTGATCCAGTCGGTCAGATGATTGGCGACGGATTTCTTGACAAACATGATTTGATCCTCCTTGAGTAGCTCTAGAATTTGGAAAACTGGGGCTGGGTCTTGCACAAAAGTATCCAGTTTGCTCGCCCATGGCAATTTGGGACGTAGCCCTTCGCTCGCCAATCGTCGCAGATGAAAATTGGGAGATTTTGCCCAGTTGGTCATAACCCTCAGCGTTTCATCGGGATACCTCCGAATATACGGACGGATGGCGTACTCCCCTGTATTCCTCTTGGTAATCTCCTCAATAGCTTGAATGGAAATATCAAAATGCTCCAAACCATACTCTTGCACAAACCTCCCGATAGGCAAAATCCAATAGTAATGAGTAAACATCCCTGTCTGATTGGGATTCTCTTCGCCCAAAATGGAGACTAGAATTGATAAAGCCTTACCATAATCACTTGGGAGATAGCGTCTCAGTAGCTCTGCGATAGTACCGATGCGCTGGGTGTATGACTGGCCGAGGACTCTACGCTCGGTATCCTGCACGAAGCTTTGGCTATCAAACTCTGGATATACCTGCGTAATCTTCTGAGCGAGTAGTAGTGCAAGCTCTCCTCCAAACTTATCGGTGATGCTGTAGTTTGTTCCCATAATTCATTCGCTATATAGTAATTGTTTGTCTTCTCTTCGGGATTGGGCTTGGATAAAAAAAGGGAGTTTGACTCAGCCAAACTCCCTTGCGGTATGGACAGGGCATGAACCATCCATAGATATATCCCTGTACTACAAAGTTTTCTATCACACACAATATGCCTTGTGTAGCAGTTTTGTAGCAGTGTTTTGACTGCCTTTTGACGGATTGTCATCCTTAAAGATGACAGCCTAATGAAAGCTCGCTTGCTTCTCTTTCTGGTAACAAAGGTATATAAAAAATGAATCTCTTTATAAGTATCTACACACAAATACCTTAAAGCACACTCTGCTACATTCCTCAGTGCACGGTGCAAGATCTTTATATAAGAAGAGTCTTGCACCGTGCACTGAGAGTCCTAAACAACGATAAACACCTCTTCAAATACACCTTATATTCTTTCTGCACCTTTTGTTCTACCGCACTTTATTTACAATCTGCATTATCTGCAAGGCTAATTGCATTAACGTGAGTTCGGTATAAGAGATGGAGTAAGAATTTGGTGTTTTTTTCTTGATT
>JAUMYV010000094.1 GCA_030528445.1 Porphyromonadaceae bacterium
GGAGCACGTGGTCAATAATCTAAAAAGAGCTTAGGCTTACGCCGAACTCACGTATTAAATACTATAAAGGATTAGCCTCAAAATCGGACTGACCAAACGAGCAAGCTAGCAAGATTAGTTTGACTTTTGCGAAATTAATAGGCTGATTTTTTCGGATTAGAGGACTAATCTGCTGCGATGTGTACACAAATCCCAAAAGATTACTGCAGAGAAATGCTGAAAAGTCTGCTTTACTTGGATAGAAACGCACTAAACCCATTTTTATCCTAATGACAATTCTGGGTTTATTGCCTAGATATCGAAAGAATCTGAACAAACAAAAGCCCCAGCAACAGAGCGTCAGTTGACTAACTCTATTACTGGGGATCGATATACTCGGGAGATTTTCCCTAAATGATAGCCTTACTTACGTCGTAGGACAATAGCCGAGCGAGCTGGTAGGTAAAGACGAATCTGACAGTCTTCGCCGTCGGCACAACCATCGCAGATGGTCTGATGCTTCACCGTCGAATCATTGTTGCCAAAGCCACCAAACTCTACCGCATCGGTGTCTAGAACGATCTCGTAAGTGCCGTGAGGCAGACGGAACTCATAGTCTACATGAGACTGCGTGGGCGAGAAGTTGAAGATGAAGAATAGGTCTCCACGACTGAAGCAGAGTACCTGATCCGTCTCCTCTATCCAATGCTGCTGTAGCGGTTCATTGGCGAGGTTAGGCTGCTTACTGATCAATGCAATCATTGCCCTGTCGAAGCTCTCTAGGTCATGATAGAGCAAATCCTTATTGTCGGCCAAGCTCCACTGTCTGCGTGCATAGTGATAGGACCAGTTGTTACCCTCCCTTGGAAAATCAATCCACTCTGGATGCCCAAACTCATTACCCATAAAGTTGAGGTAGCCTCCATTGAGCGTCGCCGCTGTGGCTAGACGTATCATCTTATGTAGGGCTACAGCACGGTCTACGCCCATGGTGCGCTGCATACGTCCCATATGCCAGTACATCTCGGCATCAGCTAGACGGAATATAAGTGTCTTGTCCCCAACGAGAGCTTGGTCATGGCTCTCGGCATAGCTAATCGTACGCTCATCTTCTCTGCGGTTGGTCAGCTGGTACCAGATCTCACCAGGGCTCCACTGCTCGTCTGTATAGTCGCGAGCGATACGCGTCCAGAAGTCTGGAATATTCATCGCCAAGCGATAATCAAAGCCAAAGCCTCCGTCCTCAAAAGGTGCAGCCAGACCAGGCATACCGCTCACTTCCTCTGCGATTGTAATAGCATCGGGGCGAATCTGATGAATGAGCCTATTGGCAATAGCTAGATAGGCCATGGCATCGGCGTCTTGATGACCGTTGAAGTAGTCTGCGTATGAAGTGAAGGTCTCGCCCAACCCATGATTGTAGTACAGCATGCTAGACACACCATCGAAGCGGAAGCCGTCGAAGTTGAACTCCTCCAGCCAGTACTTACAGTTCGAGAGCAGGAAGTGCATAACACTATTACGCCCGTAGTCGAAGCAAAGCGAGTCCCATGCAGGGTGCTCTCCGCGTGGCCCTTCGTGGAAGAAGAGTGTTCTCGAGCCGTCGTAGCGCGCTAGCCCCTCTACTTCGTTCTTGACTGCATGGCTATGTACCAAGTCCATAATTACGCGTAGACCTAGGCCATGGGCTGCGTCAATCAGAGCCTTGAGTTCCTCTGGAGTACCGAAGCGACTACTGGGAGCAAAGAAGTTGGATACATGATAGCCAAACGAACCATAATAGGGGTGTTCCTGTACAGCCATAAGCTGTATGGCATTGTAGCCTAGAGCTGCGATGCGTGGTAGAACGTGCTCTCTAAATTCGTTGTAGGTAGCGACCTTGCCTTCCTCACTAGACATCCCGACATGGCATTCGTAGATCGTCAGAGGTGTATCGTCCACTTTGGGGCGTTCATGTACAAAGGTGTACTCCGTCTCTGGAGTCCAAACCTGTGCGCTAAATATCCCTGTCTGCTGATCCTGTACCACACGCCTAGCCCAGGCTGGTATGCGTTCACCACTACCATAGCCCCAAATGACGAAGAGGCGATAGTAGTCTCCATGCTTGAGGGCACCTGCCGATAGTTTTAGTTCCCAATCTCCGTAGTCATCTAGGCGATTAAGCCGATAGACAGGCATACACTGCCAGTCGTTGAAAGAACCTATGAGATACACCTCGGTAGCTCCAGGGAGAAATTCTCTAAGTACCCAACTACCCCTATCATCGCGGTGTAGTCCATAGTGTAGATGACCACTGGCAAAGTCTACGAGGCTGATGTGGCCACCTTGAGTAAGCGAGCGCTCTCGAGCCAGAGTAAACTCATTTCGCTTCTGAATCCGTTCTTCGTATGGCTTGAGCCAAGGATCTTTTTCTGTTAATCTCATCATAACTAAATCGAGATATATCGTTAGATTTATATTACTTATCTAGAGAGTAGCCATTCTTTAGGCTCATAATGAGCGTAGAGGGCAAACAGGTAAATGTCTCGGGGGCTTGGTCATAGTTGCGCATCCACTCCTCATAGCTCACCACTAGCAGGTCGTAGCCCTCTTCTAGAGCATCGCTTGTAGATATACTGATAGGGAGGATACGTTCGTTCTGGTGCAGATTGCCCCAACTAATCGCCTTATCCGAGGTATGCAGGTCTAGAGTAGCACCGTTATTCTGAGCCAGTGTACGTGCGTAGGCCAAGAGACGCATATCGGCCTCGCTCTGCACGGATAGGAGAATGCGCTTAGGCGTGGAGTACTCACGCCCTAGGAGGATGGCTACCGAGCAGGGTGCGTGGTCTACGAAGTACTGCATCTTGTCGCGCACGAGGTCACGGATAGAGAGCAGACTCTCGGTAGTAGCCACAGAGAGCGAACCAAGGCGGTGGCTTAGCTTATCGCGCATAGACACCGCTGCACGATCGTTGGCATCGTCGGAGAGGCGGATACCAGCCCCTACGACAAGTAGATTGAAGCGCTCTTGCCTCAACTTATCAATCACTGCCTCCTCCACGCTATCGGCTACCTGATAGTCTAGGGCAACCATTTGATTGAGCTTCTCTGCCTCTTGGCTTAGGGGCAAGAAGTTATCGTGAAAGTATTTGTCTGCATCGATGGTATTGATACTTTTATTAGTCGTGATGTGTAGAGCCGTAACGTGGGGATGCTGTTCGCCACGACGAAGGAGCTGATCGGTCAGGCGCAGAAGCGTAGCACCCGACTGTGGACGACCAAAGGAGAGCAAAGCGCTATACTGGGCAGGATGCTCCACATGGGGTTTCTTGCCTCCATGCCTGCGCCACTCGTATATTTTATTGATCAGATGCACCATGGGCATGGTCATCACAGTAGTAATGACCGTCATTAGCACCAGCACCACATATATGGACGGCGGCAAAATGCCCATCTCGTAGCCAATGGCGAGCACGACTAGCTCCATGAGACCACGGGTATTCATAAAAGCACCTAGATACAAGCTCTCTTTGGGTCTCTCACCACAGGCGCGTGCCGAGACATACGTGCCGAAGACTTTACCTACCACTGCAACCGCTGTGAAGACAGCGAGCATAACCCACATCTCGGAGCTATCAATCAGTCCAAGCTCCGTCTGCAAACCGCTTGAGACGAAAAACAGCGGGAGGAATAGCAATAGGGAGACATCCTCCACCTTGTCCGTAATGATCTTACGAAACGATAAATCCTCTGGCATCACAAGCCCAAGAATAAATGCACCAAATAGAGCATGCATACTCAAGAGCTCCGTCACATAGGACGAGAGGAGCAGAAGGATAAAGATTACCCCAACGAGCGTATGCCCGATGACCTCGGTATTGTCGTACACCTTACCAGCAATGCGGAAGAGCGGACGGATAACCCCAAACATAATCAGCACATAGACAATGAGGAATGCTAGATTGTAGACTGTGCTCAGCATACTTCCACTCTGGCTAATGGCGATGATCGCCGCCAGCATCAGCCAAGCTGTGATGTCGCTAGCGGCAGCAGTGGAGAGTGAGAGCTTGCCCAGGGGCTTGCGTAGGAGGTTATTCTCCTGTATGATACGCGCGAGCACGGGGAAAGCCGTTATGCTCATCGCGATACCAACGAATAAGGCAAATGGGATAAATGAGGTGTACTCGGCTGCGTATTTGGGATAGATATATAGACTTAAAGGGAATGATAAGGCGAAAGGCAAGAATATGCCAGCGTGGCTGATGATGAGGCTCGAGCGGAGGCGCTCCTTGATGTCCGAGAGGCGTAGCTCCATGCCGACGGCAAACATAAAGAGGATTAGCCCAAAGTTGCTCAACAGCTGTATATTGGAGATACTACTAGAGGGAAAGATGTAGTTAAATAGGTCTGGAGAAATTTTGCCTAGGAGCGACGGGCCAAGTAGAATCCCCGCGACAATCTCCCCGATGACCGCAGGCTGATGAATCTTGCGAAAGAGCCAGCCCATACCTCTGGCAGCGACAAGGATAACTAAGATCTGCATGAGGAGTAGACCGATGGTCGACCCCATGTGGTGCTGTACGCTCTGACTAAAGACGGTAAAGGCCTCGGGTAATGTACTAGGAGCGGTATTCATCTCTTGAGTTGGGCTGAGACTTGCTCCGTACGTCAGAGTCAGCCAAGTGGCTCCAACGAAAAGTATTAGGAGTACGATGTAGAAAACTAGGGACGCTATACCTCTCTGTTTAGTCATCTATTTACAATAATCTATCTTAAGTAATTTTAGGCTATAAAGGTAATAAAATCCATAAAACAAATGCTATCCGCAGCAAAAAGCCGGAGCAAGTCGGCTAGCTAGGCAAATTTGATTCGTAGTAACTCGTATTAGTACGCTTCCTGCCTTTAAGATACCTAGTATCAAATGGGAAACTTTAGTAGTAAGTATAACGGACTTTACATACTAAGGAGTAATTTGTATAACTTTGTTGAAGTTATTTCTACTAAGTATCGCTCTAGAACTTCCTGAAAGCAAACGCTCATGAGAAAACTATTACTTCTATGGCTAGCTATAGCAGCCACACTTACCAGCTGCGGTAAGCGCACATCCGATGCCCCCCTTCCCGACCCCTCACGAGAGCACATTCCACCCAAAGTGCATATCTATCAAGATGAAAAATCCTCTCTGGTAGAGGAGGTACTAGATAGTGGTATAGTCATATATAGTGAAGATACGCCCGAGGACAAACTCCCCAAGACAGGAGAAATCATATGTTCCGGCATTACCAAAGCAGCCCCCAATGGGTTCCTATATAAGGTAGAGCGCGTAGAGCACAAAAATGGAAAGATCGAGGTTAAGACATCTCCAGCTCACATCAACGAGGCCATCCAAGAGTACAAAGGGCGTATGCCTCTCAATCTAAAAAACTCAAGTATCCTTTCGATCACGGATGCTGAGGGTAGAGCCGTCAAATACGATCGGCTCAAAGCGAGTACAGCGAGTAGAGGTTTGGCGTTTGAAGTCGTCAAAACTATCGGAGATAAGCACTTCAGCTCAGACATCAAGCTGGTCTTCTCTCTGGATGCAGATTTGACACTTGATATTGAGAGATGTCAGATGAACCTATTTGAGCTTGAGGTAAAGGCATCAGCAGAGACAGAAGTAAGTATTAAAGCGGAACTCAAGGGCGAACTCAAAAAAGAAGTAGAAGTTTACTCCATTCTGCTAGCCCCAGTAACAGTTATGGCGGGACCCGTCCCCATTGTGTTTAGTCCTAGAATCGCTGTGCTCGCTAAGTTTAGCTTGGATGGTCAGCTAGCGGTTTCAGCCAAAATTCTGGAGATCCAAAGAGAGTTCACGATGGATTATCGGTACACCCGAAACCCAGATCCTCAGACTGGCCGCAAGCATAATCTATATACCGAGACAGATAGTAAGGGTAGATTGCTGAGTGCTGAAGACCTCTTTGAGGCTATGACCTCTGGTTGGACCAAGGATAGTGCAGGAGTTGAAGCAGGAGCAGAAGCGTCCTTGGTTATACAGCCGAACTTTAGCCTATACAATTTGAATAAAAATATGGGAGTCGGCTTTGCTGCAGAGGCGTACGTCAAGGCGGGACTAAAAATGAAGATTACCCCCTCCGACCCAAATGGAGTTTACTTCACGGATGAGGCTTATGCCGATACAGGGATAGAAGCCTCGGTTAACTCATATATGAAACTCCCTGGCTCGGACGGTACCGAAGGTGAGCTAAAAGCTACAGCATATGAAGCCCCGATACTCGCCCCCATTCGTTTAACTCCTAAATTCGACCTCCTGCGCACCTCGGAGGAAAGTAATGGCGTAAACATCTTTGCCACGATGGAGCTACCTGCTTTCATCATAAACCTCGGAGACTTTGGCTTTATGTACTGCAAGGACAACCCATATCACGAACAAATCAACAAAGAGGCTATTAAATCAATCAGTCTATCGAGCAAATTCCCCAAGTATAGCAATATCAAGCTTGGTTTGAGACCTGCCACTATGGACTTGGCTTTATCGATAGAGGGTCTCATTCCTATTGACCAACTTGAAATAGGAGCTACTTACTATGTCTACCCTTATAGTGAGTTCTTTGGCTTGAGGCTTCCTCATAAGAGTACGAAGTTTACGATAAAGACCAAGGGCGGAGGTAAAACTCCTATTATTATTGGAGATGATCTTTTTTAGTACTTCCCAAAAGTACACATTATGAATACACGACTAAATATCATACTCAGCCTTTTAGTGAGCTGGACGCTACTTCTTGGCTGCCAAGAGCAAGATCCTAGGGGGAAGTTAGCACCCCACGAGAGCCTAAAGTTTATTGTCTCGATGCCTACAAACGACCTAGAGCTTAGGACAGCGGCGGTAAATATCTCTGGAAGTAAAAACTTCAATATCGTATGGAAGCAAGGAGATAAGATACGTCTGTTTTGTGAACAAAAAGGTAAGGCATACGACCTTGGAGAGGTGTCTGTAGTCAATATATCTGAAGACGGACGCGGAGGCGAATTCTCCATCAGACCCAGCAAAGAGATCGATAGGGATAAACCCTTCGCCCTCTATGGAGTACACGGCGTGCCAGCTGGCTACTCGGTGGAGCAGGGAATATATTTCGACATTAGCCCTATCGTGGGTATTCCTCTTGAGCAATTTATCGCTCCACTGCACTTTCGCCTTGAGATAACTCCCAATCATAAATATGACAGGATTGAGCTCCAGCATCTGGGTAGCTATGAGTTTGTACACTTAAAGAATGTAGCGGCACATACTATTGAGGTAGTAGCTCCGCACTTGTCTACGGCTACAGATCAGGATCTACTCTGGTACTACGATGCGGCGAGTAACGCCTCCGTCTACTACAATCCAGAAACCCGAAAGATCCACAATGGTACGCTCATCTCCCAACGCAAACCTCACCAAGCGACAGCTATTGCTCCAGAGATAACCAAGACATTCGTCTCTTGGTATCACTCCACTGAGAGCCTGCTTCCTAGCCTACATCTGTGGGCGCATATCGATGCCAAAGAGCGGGTTTCAAACGCTCGCAAGAGTACCAAAATGAATACACTGGTTCTTGGTAAGGGGTATCACGTTATGGCCCTTTGGGATGGGGAGCAGCTCGTACTCGGCGAGCTTGAGCCTCTAGCTCTAGAGCTTACAGCCGTAGAGCTCGCTGTGGGGGGAGCGCGCGAGCTGAATGTAACGGAAGGTAAGGCTCTGCGCCTAGAGAACGACCGCGAAGACATTGCCTCAGCTACACTCCTAGACGGAGGGAAGAAGCTCCGCCTCGAGGGCAAGAGCGAAGGGACGGCAAATATCAAAGTCCTCAATGCAACCCACTATATCCCCCTACAGGTTACCGTGCATAAGCAGAAAGAACCCGAGGAGAATCCAGCCGACCCCAATATCCCTTGGGAGGAGATTTCCTCCGACGATTACGAACTCAGCTCCGATGGCTTGGCCCTCATCAGATGGAAGAATGATAAGACCAAGCATCTGGACATGAATCGAGATCCTCGACTAAAGAAGGTAACGAGCATAGGGAAGGAGGCTTTCCGGCTCTTCCGTAGCCTCATGAGCATCAATATACCAAACTCAGTAACGAGCATTGGGGAGTCGGCTTTCTGGAGCTGTAGTAACCTCACGAGCATCAATATACCAAGCTCGGTAACGAGCATTGGAGCAAGGGCTTTCTGGAGCTGTAGTAACCTCATGAGTATCAATATTCCGAGCTCGGTAACGAGCATTGGGGAGGCGGCTTTCTCGTATAGTAGCCTCATGAGCATCAATATACCAAACTCAGTAACGAGCATTGGGGAGGCGGCTTTCTCACGTAGTAGCCTCAAGAGCATCAATATCCCGAGCTCGGTAACGAGCATTGAGAAAAGGGTTTTCTCGGGCTGCAATTATCTCAAGAGCATCAACATTCCGAGCTCAGTAACGAGCATTGGTGCAGGGGCTTTCTCGGATTGTAATAGCCTCACGAGCATCAATATCCCAAGCTCGGTAACGAGCATTGGTGCAGGGGCTTTCTCACGTAGTAGACTCAAGAGCATCAACATTCCGAGCTCAGTAACGAGCATTGGAGCAGAGGCTTTCTCGCTTTGTCTTAGCCTCACGAGCATCAATATTCCAAGCTCGGTAACGAGCATTGAGAAAGAGACTTTCTCGCGCTGCATTTACCTCACGAGCATCAACATCCCGAGCTCGGTAACGAGCATTGGGGAGTCGGCTTTCTGGGACTGTAGTAGCCTCACGAACATCAACATCCCGAGCTCGGTAACGAGCATA
>JAUMYV010000095.1 GCA_030528445.1 Porphyromonadaceae bacterium
ACCCTCAAGCATGGCGGGCAGTACACTGCTGCTGCCGTAGGTGAGGTCAATGTGGTAACCAAGATGAAGGAGACTAAGGCGCTCATTGGTGGTGAGGGCAATGGTGGCGTCATCTACCCAGAGCTACACTATGGTCGTGATGCGCTAGTTGGTATCGCTCTATTCTTGAGTCTACTGGCCAAGAGTGGCAAGACTGTGAGCGAGATACGCAAGAGCTACCCTGCATATTTTATGAGCAAGCAGCGTGTAGATCTACCTGCTCATATCGACTCGGCTGCACTGCTCGAGCGTCTGGCTCGAGAGCAGGCCTCGGCTGGTGAGATGAACCTCATCGACGGCGTCAAGATCGACTTCGAAACGATGTGGGTACACGTACGCCGAAGCAATACCGAACCGATTATCCGCATCTATACAGAGGCTCCCACACAGACGGAGGCTACGGAGCTGGCAGATCGCTTCAAGCAGATCCTGACTTCGTACATTTAATATACGGTGAGATACTTCAAAGGAGGGTGTGCGTCCAAGCGAATGTTTTGGCGTACCCCCTTTTTAGGTCTACACCCAATCACTTAAACGGATATTTGCATTGGCAAGAAAGAAAAAAGACCTTCCTATACTCGAAGGCATTCGCATAGAAGGATTGGCAGCCGAGGGTAAGGCTCTGGCTCATGTAGATGGGGTAGTGCTATTTGTCCCCTATGCTGCCCCAGGAGATATCTGCGACATCCAAGTCGTCAAGAAGAAGCGTAGCTTTATGGAGGGGAAGATCCTACGTATAGTTACCCCTTCGCCTATGAGGCAGACGCCTATCTGCACGCACTTTACTATCTGTGGCGGGTGCAAGTGGCAGCACTTGCCCTACGAGGCACAGCTAGAGGCCAAGCATCAGGTCGTAGTAGATGCGATGGAGCGCCTCGGCAAGGTGCAGATAGATGAGTATCTACCTATCCTCGGATCGGGCGAGACCGCGCGCTACCGCAATAAACTTGAGTTTACGTTTAGCCATAAGCGGTGGCTACTCCCCGGGGAGATGGCGCAGACGAAGCTCGATGCCGACAGTAAGCCCATGCCTGTGGCAGAGCCAGGGGTTGGCTTCCATATACCGGGCATGTTTGATAAGGTGCTGGATATCGACCAGTGCTATCTGGGCAGCGAATTGGCCGATCGCATTCGCCTCTTCATCCGAGCCTACTGCCTAGAGCGTCCAGAGCAATATCCTTTCTTCGACCTCAAGGTGCAGCAGGGACTGATGCGTACGCTGATGATTCGCACGACCTCGACGGGGCAAACGATGGTAGTGGTGGTATTCTATCGAGATGATACCCGAGAGATCGAAGCTCTGATGACGGCTATTGCCGAGGCATTCCCCGAGATTACATCTCTGCTCTACGTCATCAATACCAAGTGCAACGATACCATATCCGACCAAGAGATTCATTGCTTCCGTGGCCAGGAGTATATCGAGGAGGAGATGGAGGGCTTGCGCTTCCGTATTAGTCCTAAATCCTTCTATCAGACCAACAGCCTGCAGGCCTACGAGCTCTACAAAGTGGCTCGTGAGTTCGCTGCCCTCACGGGTCAGGAGGCGGTCTACGACCTCTACACGGGTACCGGTACGATAGCCAACTTCGTGGCTCGATCGGCCAAATCGGTGGTAGGCATCGAGTATGTTCCCGAGGCGATAGAGGATGCCAAGCTCAATAGTCAGATCAATGGCATTGATAATACCCTCTTCTACGCAGGGGATATGAAGGATATTCTCACAGACGACTTCATTCTGCAGCATGGTCGCCCCGATGTTATCATCACCGACCCGCCACGAGCTGGTATGCACGAGGATGTGGTACGTACCATTCTGCGAGCAGCCCCCGGGCGCATTGTCTATGTGAGCTGCAACCCAGCCACACAAGCCAGAGACTTGGCGATGCTGGTTGAGGGTGGAGCCTATGCCGTGCGTAAGAGCCGTGCTGTGGATATGTTCCCCCACACGCACCATATTGAGAACGTAGTGCTCCTGGAGAGGCTCAACTAGCTAGAGTGGCGCTCTAGTCTTCGCTTGATGATGCACTTTCATAGGTCGTTAGAGGATAATTATCAGACTGGCTATATGCTACTTGTCCTTGATGCAACCTCGTTAGGCGATAGTGATGAGAGCAATAAATAATGGTTCTGTGTAAATTATGGTGGTATTTATAGCTACGCATATTTACACAGAACTTTTTGTTTGGCACGGGCTACGGCAAAAAGCCGTATCTTTGTGGGCTCAATAGGACACGAAGATGATTACAGTAGAACGCTATCACGACATCAGTATGGGGCACCGTGTAGTTGGGCACGAGAATAAGTGTCGCCACCTGCACGGACATAACTATCGCATTCATTTTACTTGCTCGTCTGAGGAATTAGATGCTCTCGGGCGTGTGATTGACTTCGGTGTGATTAAGGCTACACTCTGCCGGTGGCTAGAGGAGAACTGGGATCATAAGATGATGCTCTGGGATCAAGATCCATTGCTCCCTAGCCTTAGAGAGCTAGCAGGCGAAGATCTGGTCGTCGTACCATTCAACCCCACGGCCGAGCAGATGGCCAAGTACCTCGTAGAGGTAATCGGGATACAGCTCCTGGCCGGGACAGGTGTCAGACTAGTCTCTGTTCGGATAGACGAGACGCGCAAGTGCTCGGCTACCTATACGAAATAATAGATACGATTACTCAAAACAATTTGATATTATGGCAGAAGAATTGCTCGGCTACGATGATATGGCCTCTGTAGCCTTCATACGCAACTATATCCCACAGGAGCTCAAGGAGCTACTCAGCGACGACGATATCATTTACTTCGTTGATTTGATCTACGACTTCTATGAGAGCCGTGGTCTGCTGGGTGATGAAGATGCCGATGAGGATGCTATCGTCGAGTTCGACGAAGAGGAGCTACTCGACTACGTCGTTAAGAACGCGATGAAGGATGGCGTCGGCAAGTTCAATCGTGACCAAATCCGTTTCGTTGTGCAGGGCGAGATGGCCTATAGCGAATCCATCAATCTGTTTGAGGACTAATGGGTAAGAATAAGCTGGCTAAGTTCGCCCAGATGGAGACCTATCCGCATGTCTTCCAGTATCCGTGGGCGCGAATCAGTCAGGAGTCCTTCCCGCTAAAAGGTCGTTGGCGAGAGGATTTCTTCCGCAACGATCATCCGATAGTGCTCGAGCTCGGTTGTGGCAAAGGCGAATATACCGTCGGCTTGGGCGAGCGTTTCCCCGATAAGAACTTCATTGGCATCGACATCAAGGGAGCGCGTATGTGGACTGGAGCTACTCAGAGCCACGAGGTGGGCATGACGAACGTTGCCTTCTTACGCACGGAGATAGAGCTTCTAGTGCATTTCTTCGCCGAGGGAGAAGTGGATGAGATTTGGATTACATTCCCAGATCCTCAGATGAAGAAGGTTACCAAGCGGCTAACGTCGACAGGTTTCATCAATCGCTATGTGCGTTTGCTTAGACCGGGAGGTGTCATTCACCTCAAGACCGATAGTCCTTTCCTATACACTTACACCAAGGCGATGGTTGAGCTCAACGGCCAGCAGGTGCTGACCATAACGGATGACCTCTACGCTGGAGAGGTTGTTAGTGATATACTAGAAATTAAGACTTATTACGAGCGTCAGTGGCTGAGCCGTGGTCTAACCATCAAGTATATTCAGTTCGTGCCACAAGTTCCTGATGCTGGATGGCAAGAACCCGATATCGAGATCGAACCTGATAGCTACCGCAGTTTTAGCCGAAGTAGACGCGTTCAATGATTATGGCAACAACAATATACCCCAATCTCATCCTCGAAGCCCTCAGCAAGGTTCGCTATCCCGGTACGGGCAAGAACCTCGTTGAGTCTGGTATGGTAGAGGATGATATCCGCATAGATGGGCTCAAGGTGAACTTTTCGCTCATTTTCGATAAGCCCAATTCTCCATTCATCAAGTCTGTGGTCAAGGCCGCGGAGACGGCTATCCTTACTTATGTTGGGCAGGACGTTGATATTCGTGGCAATATCTCGGTCAAGGTGCCGGAGGTAGAGACCAAGGAGCCCCCCAAAATGCTCCACGAGGTCAAGAATATCATCGCTGTTTTCTCTGGCAAGGGTGGAGTAGGTAAGAGTACTGTCTCTGCCAATCTAGCCGTAGCCTTAGCTCAAGCTGGCTACAAGGTTGGGCTACTCGATGCTGATATCTTTGGCCCTTCTGTGCCTCTGATGTTCGGCTGTGAGGACGCTCGTCCGCTTCTTGAGGAAGTGAACGGCAGAGATCTGATTCAGCCAATCGAGCGATACGGCGTCAAACTGCTCTCTATTGGCTTCTTTGTCAATAAGGAGAGTCCCGTACTCTGGCGAGGTAGTATGGCAGGCAATGCGCTCAAACAGTTACTTAGCGAGGGTAACTGGGGTGAACTAGATTATCTACTGCTAGATATGCCTCCCGGTACTAGCGATATTCACCTAACTTTGGTGCAGACCCTAGGGATCACGGGGGCAGTCGTCGTAACGACTCCACAGCAAGTGGCATTGGCCGATGCAATCAAGGGTATCGGCATGTTCCTCGATGATAAGGTAGGTGTGCCCGTGCTTGGTCTGATTGAGAACATGGCTTGGTTTACTCCAGCCGAGTTGCCACAGAGTAGGTACTACATCTTCGGTCGTGACGGAGGTCGCAAGCTAGCCGAAGAACTAGGCATTCCACTGCTCGGTCAGATTCCTCTCGTGCAGAGCATCCGTGAGTGTGGAGACCAAGGTGCGCCCTCGGCTGTGCAGGAAGATAGTATGACGGCGATTTTCTTCCGTACACTGGCGCAGAATGTGGTTGAGCAAGTGGAGCAGCGCAACGCCAACCTTGCCCCCACGACCAAGGTGCAGATGACGAAGTAAATAGTAAATCAGACAGAGGATCGGTCTGTCGCGCTCTAGTTCGTATGGACTAGCAGTGAGGAACGTCCGGGCAACGCAGAGCACCATACTTCTTAACAAGAAGCTATCCGCGAGGGTAGAGTAGTGTAACAGAAAATAACAGCCTCCGTCTATGGAGGTGATGGTGAAAAGGTGGGGTAAGAGCCCACCGGGCATTGTGGCGACACAGTGTGCCGTACACCTTATGGGTTGCAAGATCATGTAAACCGACGCTACGAGGGTTGCTCGCCCCATGTCGGAGGGTAGATTGCTAGAGCTGTGCAGCGATGCACAGTCGAGATAAATGACAGACGCCACCGCCTCGGCTGTGGTACAGAACCCGGCTTATAGATCCTCTGCCTGCTCAAAAGAAAATTCCGACATTGAAGGCTTGGCCTGCAGTGTCGGAATTTTTCTTTTTGGTACTATTGCTCTAGTCGGGGAGGCTATTAGTCTGGCTTGCTTCCTCTCTTTCTATTTCTGGGGTGGTAGCGTTGGATTTGCTCACGGAGCTTCGAGCGGTCTATGTGGGTGTAGATCTCGGTCGTGCCGATATCTTCGTGTCCGAGCATGAGCTGTATGGCCTGCAGATTGGCTCCCCCCTCGAGTAGAGCTGTGGCAAAGCTATGGCGAAAGGTATGTGGGCTGATATTTTTGTTGATTCCAGCGAGTGTTGCAGCTTCTTTGATGAAGACGAAGACCATATTGCGAGAAATCGCTTGACCGCGACGACTCAAAAAAACATAGTCCTCGTGCCCTCGTTTAGGGGTAGGGCGATCTGCCGATAGGTAAGCTCTGAGTTCGTCGAGCGCTGAGGGACTCATAGGGACTAAGCGGTGCTTACGCCCTTTGCCATACACCCTTAGGTAGGCTTCGTCGAGGAATAGATCGCTGTGTTTGAGATGACACAGCTCGCTCACACGTAGCCCACAACTGAAAAGCACCTCCAAGATTGCCTTGTTCCTTTGCCCCTCGATGCCACCCTTGCTCGCTGCAGCCTCGATGATGCTATCGACCTCCGTTGTAGATAGGACTGAGGGTAGATGCTGATTGAGCCTAGGGCTCTCAAGCAGCTCACTTGGGTCTGCCGAGATATAATCCTCTATGACAAGGAAGCGAAAGAAGCTTTTTATCCCCGAAATAATCCGTGCAATAGACCTCGTCTGTATCCCTAAATCGTACAGACTGGCGACGAAGTGCTGGAGATCTTGGTAGGAAACATTTACCAGATCTAGCCCCTCGGCCGTACTCCAAGATAGCAGTTTGCTTACGTCCTCTAGATAAGCTGAGCAGCTGTTGGGCGTTAGCCCCTGCTCGAGCCTCAGATAGTAGAGATATTTCTCTGTAATATTCTCAGGAATCAATGAAATAAATTAAAAATAATCAGTTATCTTTGCAAAGTTAATGAAACTAGCGAATAGCCAATCAATGAGGAGGATGCGTATCGCCATAGTGAACGGACCTAATCTGTCTCGTATAGGTTTAAGAGAGCCAGAGATTTATGGGTGCACCCCTTTCGATAGCCTCCTCTGTGACCTCAGGCAACGTTATTCGCATGTGGATTTGAGTTATTGGCAAAGTAACTACGAGGGAGCTCTGATAGACTACCTCTACCAAGCCCAGGATGAGGGCTATTCTGGTGTCATATTGAATGCTGGTGCTTATACGCACACCTCTATAGCTCTGCTTGATGCCATCAGAGCTGTCGAAATCCCAGTGGTCGAGGTTCATCTAAGTAATATTCATGCACGAGAGCCTTATCGACATGAGTCTCGAATAGCCTCAGGATGTCTAGGTGTGATTACAGGCTTTGGTCTTGATAGCTACAGATTGGCTTTGGAGGCTTTGCTAGCGAAACTAAATGCGTAAATTCTAAAAATTAATCCAATTAATTACTCACGAAAAGATGAAGAAGACTAAAATTGTCGCTACCATCTCCGACTTGCGTTGCAGCGTGGAGTTCCTTCGCCCTCTGATAGAAGCTGGTGTGAATGTAGTTCGTATGAACACGGCTCACATGACCAAGGAAGGTATCACAGAAGTGATCAACAATACACGTGCCGTGAGCAAGGATGTAGCTGTACTACTCGACACCAAAGGCCCAGAAGTACGTACGACCACTCTAGAAGGAGATCCAGAAGAGAAGCGTCTATTCTCTACCGGTGACAAGGTCGTATTCATGGCTAACCCAGAGGCTAAGACTAACAACGAAATCATCAACGTAAACTACGTCAACTTCGTACGCGACGTTCCCGTAGGTGCTCGTATCCTTCTCGACGACGGTACACTTGTATTCCTCGTAGAGGCTAAGGAAGATGATAAGCTCTTCACGACTTGCCAGAACACTGGTAAGCTCGGTAGCCGCAAAAGCGTCAACGTACCAGGCGTACGCATTGACCTGCCTTCGCTCACAGAGAAGGATCGTGGCAATATCCTACACTCTATCCCACAGAACATCGAGTTCATCGCTCACTCATTCGTGCGCAATAAGCAGGACATTCTCGACATTCAGGAGATTCTAGATGCTCACAATAGCGATATCAAGATTATTGCTAAGATTGAGAACCAAGAAGGTGTAGACAATATTGATGAGATCATCGAGGCTGCAGGCGGTATCATGATCGCTCGTGGTGACCTTGCTATTGAGGTGCCAGCAGAGAAGGTGCCTAGCATCCAGCGCATGATCATCAAGAAGTGTATCGCTGCCAAGAAGCCTGTGATTGTAGCTACGCAGATGCTCCACACGATGATGGAGAACCCTCTGCCTACACGTGCCGAAGTGAGTGACATCGCCAACGCTGTTTACTACCGCACGGACGCTGTGATGCTTTCTGGTGAGACTGCCAATGGTAAGTACCCACTAGAGGCTGTACAGACGATGGCTCGTATCATTGAGGAAGCCGAAGCTACTCTGCACTCTACCTACGACGACGAGGTACCTCACTCCAAGGAAGTAAGTACGACTACGGCTTATCTAGCTAAGCAGGCCGTGAAGAGCGTAGAGAAGATCGAGACGCAGACAATCATCACAGACAGCTATACTGGTCGCACGGCTCGTTACTTATCTTCGTTCCGTGCTACTGTCCCTGTGTGCGCTATTTGCTACAACGAAACTCTATCTCGTCAGCTAGCACTCAGCTATGGTGTCAACGCACACTACGAAGGCGAAAACGCTAGCGATAAGGCTCGCCTAGTAGCTGGTATCAAGCACTTCATCAACACAGGTGTTATCACCAAGGATTATCAGGCTGCTTATATGAGCGGTACAATCGGTATCACTGGTGCTGCACACTGCTTGGAGATTGAGACTGTTGAGACTCTGATTGAGCGCAACAAGTAAACCCCTCCTGCCCCTATGGGCTAATCATCCCCTCAATATGTCGATTCCTCGTCATGTTGAGGGGGATTTTTTCGTGCAAAGTCTAGTCGTAACCTTGGCAATAATGAGATTATTGATTATCTTTGCAGTGCTTTCATAAATGAAGATCTGGTTGGGTAGCTCAGCTGGATAGAGCAATAGCCTTCTAAGCTATCGGTCCTGGGTTCGAATCCCAGCCCAATCACTAGCGTAGGGAGTATGGTTTCCATAACTCCCTATTTTTTATACCTTTACGATAGATGTACTCCTCCTTTGGACTAGCTTAGGTATCACATATTTCGTATATTTCACCAAGTTTGTGATACCTCTCGCAGCATTTGTGATACCTCGCCGTCCGCTATTTGCTACAATCATCAGATAAAATAAACCCAGAATTGTCATTAGGATTTTAGGGGGCTGTGTCAAAATTGTCTTTTGGCATAGCCCCTCTTCTTTTGGGTTGGTCT
>JAUMYV010000096.1 GCA_030528445.1 Porphyromonadaceae bacterium
TACGTCTTGCTTGCTGTGTTCATATATCTCTCTTGTGCCTTACTAGCTACAGGCTACACAGGGGCTAAGCTCTTATTGATTTATTGGTCTTTTACTTTTATCTTCTATTGGGCGCTATTCCGAATATCGAAATGGTTGTTTGCTCTGTCTTTTATACCTTTGGCTCTAGCTATTGTAGCAATAGCACCGAGTAGAGTCCTTTGGGGAGATGGTGTAACCTTGCGCCAAATGCTCCTTGTCAGCTTTTACAGCAATGGAGATGAGGCTAAAGAGTACTTCCAAATGCTTCCTTGGGATTCGTATGCAGCTGGCCTTGGGCTCTTCTTAGTTGCATCCTTGGTTTTCTTCTTTGGCTGGAAATATGTTGCCCAGAAAAAGCACTCAAAGTCAATAGATAAACCCATAAATTACGTAGTTACCGCTATCCTATTTTCTATTGGTCTTGTTGGTCTGTTAAAAAACCCACTAAAAATTTGGTGCTTTGACACAAGCCTTAGTCGGGACTTCAAAAGCATACACGTTCAAGAATATGGGGCAAGGGTTAGCAATAATGCCCTTGGTATAGTCGCATTTCAAACTTATCTAGCAATTCAAGAAGTAGTATCTATGCAGGAAGCATTCTCCGCGCCTCCTTCTTGGAAAATAGAAGAAGTAAAACCGCGATATCAAGACTACATACTTATCATCGGAGAAAGTGCCGCGGCAGACTACATGTCACTATACGGATATCCCATTTCCAATTCCTCATTTCTTGAGACATGTCCTAATATAAAGATAGCTTCCGATTACTACTCTCCTGCACCCAATACTGCTAATTCATTAGTGAGATACTTATCTTGGAGCAACAATCCTAAAGATCCAGCCACAAGCGAATATATTCTATCAGACAACATCATCTCCTTATCCAAAGCTGCAGGCTTTGAAACTTATTGGATCTCTACTCAAAGAAAAATTGAAGGCAATAGATCCCCTATTGGATACATCGCAGAAACTGCGACTCATTCAGAGTTCATATGTGACGAACCTTTTTGGGGGAATATCTGTAAGGATTCACAATTATTACCCAAGTTAGAAGAGTGTCTATTACTCCCCAGTAGCCAGCCTCGTCTATTTGTCGTACATCTCATGGGCTCTCATTTTGTGTTTGAAGAAAGACTAGAAGAGCCTCTCAAATACAATCACTACAATCCCTCTATATCTGCTTATTTACAAACACTTGAGCAAACGGATAGCTTGATTAAAATGATTTATGAACTTGCGAAGCTAACCAATAGATCTTTTTCTATCACTTATTTCTCTGATCATGGTCTAGAGGCGGACTCTGAGCGTAAAACTTTGGTACATGCAGAAGGAAAGAAGGGGTATCACGTTCCATTCATCCAAATTTCTAGTGATCAAGACTCTCGTGAGGTATATCACGGTCTCAAACACGGGGGCAACTTCATCCATGGATTTGCCGACTGGATTGGGGTTAAAGAACCTCGTCTCAAGAGTACTTACTCTTTTTTTAAGACAGATGCGATAGACAGTATCAAACGCTTCTATACAATGAGGGATACTTATGTGCATTTAGAGGACATTTCATCTCGGCCAATCTTGGGTGCCTCCAATCCTAACTAGTCTTTCTTTGAATAGCTAGTTAAGAAAAGATTATCTGTCTTGCTCCTCCTAACTTTCGCGCTTCGTTATGAAAGTCTGCGGTTATAGTATAGCACTAATACATCAAGATGATTATCTAGGTCAATTGATAGATAGATCTGTTGGACTTGGAGGTAAATGGGAGGATATACTTGGCAATATTCGCCTTAAAAGAGATATAAGTTGCGCATCTGCCTCAAAAGCTCGTGCGAAATGGTTTTTTGTCGCCCCAGGGATATGACAAAGGAAAAGTCTATATATTACAAGCTCAAGGCGAGAAACCTTATAAGCTAAAAGGAGAAATCTTACAAGCTCAAGGCGGGCACCCCTACAAGCCCGAGGGGGAGACTATACAGACAGATGCTTTTCCTCGAAGGATGAGTAGTGTTCAGTTACGGGCGATTGTCCTTGACTTCTGTCAGCAGTGGCGTTCCGTGGAAGAGGTTGCCCGATACATTAGTAGAACTAAGCAATATGTGCGTGGTCAGGTTTTGCCTAAGATGTCTGATTTGCTCGAAATGAAGTACCCTCGGCTCCCTAATCATCCGCAGCAGATGTACCGAGCTAAAGACGTCAAGAAGTAATCTCCCTTGGCCTTTGTAGTAGGTACGCACTGGCTTGGGGGTTTGTGCATCTTCGTCGCATAGATAAAGTTATGTATCTTTGCTCTATAACTAAATTTATGGCAACTCTATGAGCGTTAAGATAAAGTCTCTTGAACTCAAATCATTCAAATGCTTTGAGGACTTCTCTATTGATTTTACAAGAACGGATGGCTCAATCTACCAGTGGACTGTTTTACTTGGAAATAACAATACAGGTAAAACTAACCTACTGAAGGCGGTCGCTGACTTACGTCCAGTAAAAGCCTCTGGCCTTGCACCCGTGGATGTTGTTGTAAATTATAAGGGGATCGGTACCATTCCTAAGAATTGTTGGGTTCCTAGTTTCTTGGAGAGTTCAACGGACCGGGAGGTCGGGTTGTTTCGTGTTTCTTCAGTGTTGGTCAGTGGATCTATTGAGAAAGAATGGAGGTATGCCACTTCTATGACTATGCCAGATGACCAAGAACAAGAAGTAGATTCGCCTATCCTATTCTCAGATGTTTTTAGTCTAGACGAATTCCCGTGTTTTTCTATCTACGGCTACGGTGTTTCTCGTTATCCAGCCAAGACAAGTCTTGCGGAGTCTAAGTGTGAAGATTGTGCGACGTTATTTTCTCAAGACCAACGACTCTTGAATATAGAGGAGTGGTTGATGCAGTTGGATTACGCAAAGCAAAAGGATGGCGATAAGTCTGAGCGTGCGGGCAAGATTTTGGCCAAGATTAAGGAGCAGGTTTTTGGAAAAGTTTTACCTGAGGTTATGGACTTTAGGGCAGGAACGAGCGAAAGCCTCAGCAACTATATTGAATTCGAGACTAAAGATGGCTGGTTTAGGTATAATCAGCTGGGATATGGCTATCAATCAATGCTGTCTTGGGTTATAGACCTCTGTAAAAGGTTGTTTGATCGCTATGAGAATCTTGACAATCCATTGGCAGGGGATGCAATAGTCCTTGTGGATGAGATTGACCTGCATCTCCATCCTCAGTGGCAGAGAGAGGTGATACAGAGGTTGTCGGACGTTTTTCCGAATACGCAGTTTATAGTCACAACTCACAGTCCCTTGGTGCTGCAGTCTATGAGTGATGTAAATCTCTACACGCTCACGAGAAGGGAGCAAAAAGTGTCTGTCGAGAGGCATCCGCGGAATTCGTTTGTTGGCTGGACTGTTGAAGAGATTCTTGGGGAAGTGATGCATCTAGAGGAAGATGTTCATTCGGATACCTATCAGAGGCAAATGGCTCTCTTTGACGAGGGACTCGATGAGGAGAATCTAGCGAAAGCAAAGGCTGCTTATGATGAGCTCATGAAGATATTGCATCCTAATAACCCAGTGAGAAGGATGCTGGAGTTTCAGTTGCCTAAGGTGTAGTGCTATGATTAAACTGAGTCTGTCTGCATGCCCTGCCGAACTGACTCCGCAAAGGGAGCAGGAGCTGATTGACCGCTTTAAGTCCTCTGGAGCACCTGTTTGGCGCCAGACCTACATCAAAGAATCGCTTTTGCAGATGTCATATGGCAAATGTGCTTATTCGGAGGTGAGACTAGAGGAGGAGGGAAAGTACACCGAGATTGAGCATTTTCGATGTAAGTCCAAGTACCCTGACCTCGTCGTGCGCTGGGGTAACCTATTGCCTTCGTCCAAAGTCTGCAATGCTAAAAAAGGCGAGCTTGATGTTGCTGTCGCCCCTATAGTCAATCCGCTGATTGATGAGCCGAGAGATCATTTATATGTCGAGGCATATAGGTTTTACCCAAAGACAGAAGTTGGGCGGAATACTATTGAGCATGTTGCCCTAAACGATCGAAAGGAGTTTGCTAATCGTCGTGGAGAGGAGTGTCAGTACTTGGAGCGTGCCTTTCTTAACTGGAGTAGGGCGATGGCTGGAGGACATGATGATCAGCATTGGGTGTGTGAAGCTAAGGCCAAGCTGTCCTCGTGTGATGAGCGTAGTGCCTACTCGGCGGTTATTGCTACCTATATATTATACGAGTCAGAGGCTTACAGGCGACTGAAAAAGATTCTGCAGGAGCGAGGATATTGGGATTCGGACTTCTACCAGATTGAGGCGATGCTTGAGCGTTTGGCCTTGCCCAAACCTAAGGAGGATTAGTGTTGTCGGTTCCCCTGACTTACCTCTACCCGTGTGGTTATCTTGCTGTTAGGTTTTGCTAAATTGAAAAATATGTGTACCTTTGCAAGCCGTGTGGAGTGTGCCGATGGGTCGCTTCGCCGATACTGAATAAGGATAAGTAACAGTATTATAATAGTTTAAAAGAAAAGATGCCTACAATTCAACAATTGGTTAGAAAGGGTCGCGAGACTATCGTAGAGAAGGGTAAGAGCCCTGCTCTAGATGCTTGCCCTCAGCGTCGTGGCGTGTGTGTGCGTGTGTACACGACTACGCCTAAGAAGCCAAACTCAGCTATGCGTAAGGTAGCTCGTGTTCGTTTGACAAACTCTAAGGAAGTGAATGCTTACATCCCAGGGGAAGGTCACAACCTACAGGAGCACAGCATCGTGCTAGTACGCGGTGGTCGTGTTAAGGACCTGCCAGGTGTGCGCTATCACATCGTACGCGGTACGCTCGATACAGCTGGTGTTAATGGTCGTACGCAGCGTCGCTCTAAGTATGGTGCTAAGCGTCCAAAGCCAGGGCAGGCTGCCGCAGCTCCAGCTAAGGGTAAGAAGAAGTAATTCGCGCTCGGCTAACCAAAAGAATAGGGTGTAAGCGCCCCGAGTCGCAGACGGTGCGGTAAACAAATATTTTAAGAACCAGTTTTGAGTTCGTTGGATAGGCTAAAAACAGGTTGAGTAAATGCCCTAGCGAGGGCGTTGAAGACAGAAGAAGACAGCAACCAATCGACAAAACGAAATTTTAAACGACAATGAGAAAAGCAAAGCCCAAAAAGAGACAGGTGCTTCCTGATCCCGTATTTGGTGATGTTAAGGTGACTAAGTTCGTTAATCACCTGATGTACGATGGCAAGAAGAGTATTGCCTTCGATATTTTCTATACAGCTCTCAAGATTGTAGAGGGCAAGTCACAGCAGGAAGAAAAAACTGCTCTTGAGGTTTGGAAAGCAGCATTGGACAACATTACACCACAGGTAGAGGTGAAGAGCCGTCGTATCGGTGGTGCTACCTATCAGGTGCCTACTGAGATTCGTCCAGAGCGCAAGGAGTCTATCTCTATGAAAAACCTTATCCTATTCGCACGCAAGCGTGGCGGTAAGACTATGGCCGACAAGCTAGCTGCAGAAATTATGGATGCCTACAATAGCCAAGGTGCCGCCTTCAAGCGTAAGGAAGATATGCACCGTATGGCAGAGGCTAACCGTGCATTCGCTCACTTCAGATTCTAATACAGCACGGATATGGCAAACGATAAACATCTAGAACTAACCCGTAATATCGGTATCTCTGCGCACATCGACGCAGGTAAGACGACTACATCCGAGCGTATCCTCTTCTATACAGGTCTTACGCACAAGATTGGTGAGGTGCACGATGGTGGCGCTACGATGGACTGGATGGAGCAGGAGCAGGAGCGTGGTATCACGATCACCTCTGCTGCTACGACTACATTCTGGAACTACAACGATACCAAGTACAAGATCAACCTGATCGACACCCCAGGGCACGTGGACTTCACCGTGGAGGTGGAGCGTTCGCTTCGTGTGCTCGATGGTGTGATCGCTACATACTGCTCGGTGGGTGGTGTACAGCCACAGTCCGAGACTGTATGGCGTCAGGCTACTAAGTACGGTGTACCCCGTATCTGCTACGTGAATAAGATGGACCGCTCTGGTGCCAACTTCCTAGAGGTAGTACGTCAGATTCGTGTGGTACTTGGCGCTAACCCAGTGCCCATCCAAATTCCTATTGGTCAAGAAGAGAAGTTCCAGGGCGTCATCGACCTTGTAACGATGAAGGGTCTCGTATGGGAAGGAGACGAGCAGGGTCAGCACTACGACATCGTAGACATTCCAGCCGAGCTACAGGCCGAGGCTGATGAGTGGCGCGAGAAGATGCTCGAGGCTCTTGCTGAGTGCGATGACGTGCTGATGGAGAAGTTCTTCGAGGATTCTTCTACGATTACAGAAGATGAAATCCGTGTAGCTCTTCGCAAGGGAACTATTGATATGAAGATTAACCCAGTACTCTGTGGTTCTTCATTCAAGAACAAGGGCGTTCAGCCTCTGCTAGATGCTGTTTGCTCTTATCTGCCAAGCCCCATGGACTATCCAGTAGTCAAGGGTACTAACCCAGATGATGAGAACGAAGTAATTGAGCGTGAGGTTAGCCCAGAGGCTCCTCTTACGGCTCTTGCATTTAAGATTGCTACAGACCCATACGTAGGTCGTCTGTGCTTCTTCCGTGTATATGCAGGTGAGCTACACGCTGGTTCATATGTGTTCAACTCTCGCAGTGGCAAGAAGGAGCGTATCTCTCGCCTCTTCCAGATGCACTCAAACAAGCAGAACCCAATGGAGGTAATCGGCTGTGGTGACATCGGTGCTGGTGTAGGTTTCAAGGATATCCGTACGGGGGATACGCTCTGCGACGAAAACAACCCAATCACTCTGGAGTCTATGACCTTCCCAGATCCTGTGATCGGTATCGCTATCGAGCCTAAGACTCAGAAGGATCTTGACAAGCTAGGTGTAGGGCTTGCTAAGCTAGCCGAAGAAGACCCAACATTCCGCGTACAGACCAACGAAGAGACTGGCCAGACTGTGATCAGCGGTATGGGTGAGCTCCACCTTGAGATCATCATCGACCGTCTCAAGCGCGAGTTCAAGGTTGAGGCTAATCAGGGTAAGCCTCAGGTTTCTTACAAGGAAGCTATCACGCGTCCAGTGGAGCTGCGTGAGGTTTATAAGAAGCAGACTGGTGGTCGTGGTAAGTTTGCTGATATCATCGTACGCGTTGAGCCTGCAGACGAAGGCTTCGAGGGTGATCTACAGTTCATCGATGAAGTGAAGGGTGGTAACGTGCCTAAGGAGTTCATCCCATCTGTACAGAAGGGCTTCCAGAACGCTATGAAGAATGGTGTGCTCGCTGGCTATGCAGTAGATAAGCTGAAGGTAACGCTGCTTGATGGTAGCTTCCACCCAGTAGACTCTGACCAGCTTTCGTTCGAGATCGTAGCTCGTGAGGCCTTCAAGAGTGCATGCGCTCAGGCTGGTCCTGTACTACTCGAGCCTATCATGCACCTCGAGGTTGAGACTCCAGACGACTACATCGGAGCTGTGATCGGTGACCTCAACAAGCGTCGTGGTCTGCCCGAGGGGCAGGACTCTACGCCAGGTGGTGCTACGCTGGTTAAGGCTAAGGTGCCCCTATCGGAGATGTTCGGCTATGTAACGCAGCTTCGTACGATTACTTCTGGTCGTGCTACCAACTCTATGACCTTCTCTCACTATGCAGAGGTGGCTAGTGGTATCGCCCGCGCAGTACTTGAGGAAGTAGGTGGTCGCGTAGATTTGATTAAGTAGTAAATACCCCAGTATAAGATATATGAGCCAAAAGATTAGAATCAAGTTGAAGTCTTACGATCATATGCTCGTGGATAAGTCTGCCGAGAAGATCGTAAAGACTGTGAAGGCTACTGGTGCACTGGTGAGCGGTCCAATTCCGCTCCCAACGCACAAGCGCATCTTCACGGTGAACCGTTCAACATTCGTAAACAAGAAGTCTCGTGAGCAGTTTGAGCTAAGCTCTTATAAGAGACTAATCGACATTCACAACTCTACAGCCGAGACTGTAGATGCGCTAATGAAGCTCGAGCTTCCTAGCGGTGTAGAGGTTGAAATCAAAGTGTGAGTTTAATAAATAGAAACTGAAATGCCAGGTTTATTAGGAAAGAAAATCGGAATGACATCCGTTTT
>JAUMYV010000097.1 GCA_030528445.1 Porphyromonadaceae bacterium
GATGCAATGGCAACTGTGAGGCTCGCCCACGTACCAACCTATACGACGGTGCGACCAATTGTCGCATCGCCTCGGCTCTATATAAGGGCGACACGGACTGCAGCTTCGGCTGTCTTGGCCATGGAGACTGCGTAGCAGCTTGTGCTTTCGATGCTATACATATGAATGCAGATACCTTGCTGCCAGAAGTCGTGGAGGACGCTTGTGTCGCCTGTGGAGCTTGTGTTACCGCTTGCCCCAAGAGTATCATAGAACTACGAAAGAAAGGACCCAAGGGCAGACGTATCTTCGTGAGCTGCGTCAATAAAGACAAAGGTGGCGCTGCAATGAAAGCCTGCAAGAGTGCTTGTATTGGCTGCTCGAAGTGCTTCAAAGAATGTAAGTTCGAGGCTATCACTATGGCAGATAATCTCAGCTATATCGACCACACGAAGTGCCGTTTGTGTCGCAAATGCGTCAGCGTTTGCCCTACGAATGCTATCCACGAACTAGGCTTCCCCCAAAAGAAGGAGGCTCCAGCAGAGCCCAAAGCGGAAGCTACAAGTAAGTCTACCACCGAGGCTCAGCCAACGGCTACCACAGATCATATGCCTAAGGTAGAGCCTAAGCCCAAGGTAGAGTCGGAGCAGAGCGTTCCCTTGCAAGCTTCGGCGCCTCAATCCAACTAGTCTAAATCAAAACACCAGAATAATAGACCAATATGCTAAGGACATTTAGTCTAGGAGGTATTCATCCCCCCGAAAACAAACTATCAGCAGGTAAACCTATTCAGCCCGTAGTGTTACCCAAGGAGGTGATTATTCCGTTAGGGCAACATATCGGAGCTCCTGCTGTAGCTACAGTTCAGAAAGGTGATATGGTTAAGGTCGGCACAGTGATTGCCAAGAGTGGAGGCTTTATCTCTGCCAATATCCACTCCTCAGTGTCGGGGAAAGTGACCAAAATAGATTCTGTCTTCGACGCTAGTGGCTATAAGCGCCCTGCTATATTTATTGCAGTAGATGGCGAAGATACTTGGGAGGAGGGGATTGACCGATCTTCGAGTATCATTCGGGGCTGTGACCTCGAGCCACGTGCTATCATCGACAAAATACTCGCTTCTGGGGTCGTTGGGCTTGGTGGGGCTACATTCCCCACGCACGTTAAGCTCTCTCCACCCCCAGGGCAGACTGCCGAGGTGCTTATCATCAACGCTGTAGAGTGTGAGCCATACCTAACGAGTGATGATATCTTGATGATGGAGCACGGAGAGGAAATTCTCGTCGGTGTGTCTATCTTGATGAAAGCCCTAGGCGTTGGGCGATGTGTCATTGGCATCGAGAATAATAAGCCCAAAGCCATCGCACACATGAGCAAGATTGCCTCTGCCTACTCGGGCGTAGAAGTGATGCCTCTGAAGGTGCAATATCCGCAAGGGGGGGAGAAGCAGCTCATTGATGCAGTCCTTGGCAAGCAAATTAAGAGTGGTGCTTTGCCTATCTCAGCAGGGGCTGTGGTGCAGAATGTAGGTACAGTCTTTGCTGTCTACGAAGCCGTGCAGAAGAATAAGCCTCTGGTCGAGCGCGTCGTCACGGTAACGGGCAAAAAACTCAGCAATCCCTCCAACTTCCTAGCTCGTATCGGTACACCTCTCTCCGTACTGATAGAAGCTGCAGGAGGTTTGCCAGAAGATACTGGCAAAATCATTGGTGGTGGCCCCATGATGGGTAAGGCTCTTTTAGGGGCTGATGTACCAGTGACGAAGGGAACGTCTGGAGTACTCATCCTGCCAAGAGAAGAGAGCGTACGTAAGCCTATGCGCAATTGCATTCGCTGTGCCAAGTGCGTTAATGTATGCCCTATGGGACTCAACCCAGCGTTCCTTATGCGCGATGTGCAGTACAAGGCTTGGGACGATGCCGAGAATGGCTACATCGTAGACTGCATAGAGTGCGGTTCTTGTAGCTTCACTTGCCCATCTAGCCGCCCATTGCTCGACTATATCCGTATCGGCAAGCAGCAAGTCATGGGGATTATTCGCTCACGTAAAGCCTAATGTTTATGCAAAAGTTAATTATATCTCCTTCACCTCACATCCACAGTGGGGACACAGTAGAGCGTAATATGTACGCCGTACTGCTGGCACTTATCCCAGCGTGCTTGGTGTCGATCGCTCAGTTTGGTCTAGGGGCTCTGGTAGTTCTATCAGTAGCCGTAGGCGTATGCGTCTTGGCCGAGTGGCTAATCGTCAAGTATATCATGAAGTCCGAGCTGACCATTATGGACGGCTCTGCGGCACTCACGGGTGTTCTGCTGGGAATGAATCTCCCAAGCAATCTCTCTGTGTGGATCATCGCCATTGGTGCTCTTGTGGCGATTGGTGTAGGCAAGATGAGTTTCGGAGGCTTGGGGGGGAATATCTTCAATCCTGCTTTGGTTGGTCGTGTATTCCTGCTCATTGCTTATCCTGCACAGATGACCATTTGGCCAGAGGCGGGGCAGCTGACGAGCTATATGGATGCTACCACGGGTGCTACTCCTCTTGGTATCATGAAAGGTGTAATCAATTCAGCTCCGGGAGCCTCTTTGGATCAGCTTCCTTCATCTATAGATATGCTCCTAGGAGTACACGGCGGATCCCTTGGGGAGGTTAGTGCCTTAGCTCTACTATTAGGCTTGGCGTACCTGCTCTACAAGCGCGTTATTACTTGGCATATCCCAATATCTATACTAGTTTCGGCTTTTGCTCTTGGCGGACTGATGTATCTCATCAATCCAGAGATTTACCCAGCACCTTGGTTTCACTTACTTACGGGCGGTATGCTTCTCGGGGCAGTCTTCATGGCTACGGACTACGTCACTAGCCCAATGAGCAAACGAGGTCAGCTCATCTATGGCTGTCTGATTGGGCTTCTGACAGTGGCGATTCGCCTCTTCGGTGCTTACCCAGAGGGCATGAGTTTTGCCATTCTTATTATGAATGCCTTTACGCCACTGATCAATATGTATGTAAAACCTAAACATTTCGGAGGTAAGTAAGCTATGAAGAAGCTACCATCTACATTGCCCAATATGGTGCTATCGCTTGTGGGAATTTGCCTTGTAGTATCTGGTGTATTGGCTCTACTCAATGACATCACACAGGCTCCTATTGCAGAGGCTAAGGTTCGTGCCAAGGTTGATGCAATCAAGCAAGTAACCCCAGAGTTTGACAACAATCCATATCAGGAACGCTTTTCTGTACTCCTAGAGGGCGACAAGGATTCGCTTATGATTTATCCAGCGAGCATGGGAGAAATCTGCGTAGGCTATGCTATCGAGACTTATACCAACAACGGGTTCAATGGTCGTATCTCTCTGATGATGGGGCTAGACACAGCAGGCGTCCTGGTAGACTTCTCTGTGTTGGAGCTAAGCGAAACGCCTGGGCTAGGAACGAAAATTCCAGAGTGGTTCCATACTGCTAGCAATAAAGGGCATATCCAAGACATGCGCGGATTGAATATGCCTGAGAAAGCTCCTCTAAAGGTAACTAAAGACGGAGGAGAAGTTGATGCAATCACAGCGGCGACGATCAGCAGCCGTGCCTTCCTTGACGCCGTCAATCGTGGATATAATGCTTATCTGCAAATCAAAGGGCAGGCTACAGACGGCGTAAGCGGTGCGACAGCACAAGCCGATGATACAGATCAGACAACAAACGAACAAGTAACAGAATAGCTTATGAAACCATTAGATATCATTAAGAACGGTATTATCAAGGAGAATCCCGTCTTTGTCTTGTTGCTTGGGATGTGTCCGACCCTGGCCACGACTAGCTCAGCGGCCAATGGATTGGCGATGGGGCTTGCGACAACCTTCGTATTGATTTGCTCCAACAGCGTAATTTCTCTCATTAAGCATCTCATCCCAGATATGGTGCGCATCCCTGGCTATATTGTAGTGATTGCAGGCTTTGTGACAGTCGTGCAGATGGTCATGCAGGCCTATCTGCCCGATTTGTATGCAAGTCTTGGCTTGTTTATCCCTTTGATTGTCGTAAACTGTATTGTCTTGGGACGAGCCGAAGCGGTGGCTTCCAAAAATTCTCTAGGGCATTCTGCTCTCGATGGGGTTGGTATTGGTCTGGGCTTTACGTTGTCTCTGACATTGCTAGGTACTGTACGTGAGTTTTTGGGTACAGGTAAGTTCTTTGGTATGGAAGTTTTCCCCGAGAGTTTTGGTGCTCTTCTATTCATTCTAGCTCCCGGAGCTTTCATCGTACTCGGCTACTTGATTGCGCTGATGAACACGCTCAAAGAGAAGAAAGCATCCTAATGATTCATTGCTCCAATAGACACTAAAATTATGGCACATTATATTATCATTTTCATTGCGGCTGTCTTCGTCAACAACGTAGTACTCTCACAGTTTCTAGGTATTTGCCCTTTCCTAGGGGTCTCAAAAAAAGTAGACACTTCCATTGGTATGGGTGCAGCCGTGACGTTTGTTTTGGCCATTGCCACGATCGTGACTTTCTTGCTGCAGAAGTTTGTCCTAGAGCCCTTCGGGATTGCCTTTATGCAGACAATCTCGTTCATCCTAGTAATTGCAGCCCTTGTGCAGATGGTGGAGATTATTCTGAAGAAAACCTCTCCAGCCCTCTATCAAGCACTCGGGGTATTCCTCCCGCTGATTACCACCAACTGCTGCGTACTTGGGGTGGCAATCCTTGTGATTCAGAAGGATTTCAACCTGCTAGAGAGCGTTGTCTATGCCATCTCTACGGCTATAGGCTTTACACTTGCCATGGTTGTTTTTGCTGGTATTCGCGAGCAACTAGATCGCACGATTCTACCACGTGCTATGCGTGGCATTCCTATCGCACTGATCTCTGCTGGTATTTTGGCGATGGCCTTCATGGGCTTCAGTGGATTGGTTCGCTTATAGTCTAAAAATGATATGCGAAAAAGTAGCTAGTTGTATATATTTGAAATATTTATTGTAATTTTGAAGCAAAGATATCGCAGATTTTTTTGCGGTGTGTTGTGAACACTTTTAGTATCTAACAATAAATTTCAAAATTCGTTATGAATAAGACAGAGTTTATCGCTCGTGTAGCAGAGAAGGCTGGGCTAACTAAGGTTGATGCTCAGAAGGCTGTGAATGCTTTCGCAGACGTCGTAGCAGAACAGCTTAAGGGAGGCGACAAGGTGGCCCTACTAGGTTTTGGTACTTTCTCTGTAAATGACAAGCCAGCACGCACAGGTATTAACCCCAAGACCAAGGAAAAAATCAACATCCCAGCTCGCAAGGCTGTCAAGTTCAAGCCAGGTTCAGCTCTAGAGCTCTAATCCTATTGAGAAACATCTACTAGTGATGAACATTAGCCTCGATAGGTTTTATGCGTATTGAGGCTATTTCTGGTAAAAGAGTCAAGAAACAATTTGGGGAGCGATGCAACTAAGCATCGCTCCCCAATAGTTTTTAGATCTAATCGCTTGATCCTATTCATTAGGAGAGATGTATAGCTCCAAGACTCGTCTGCGCAGAGCAAAGTCGTATCGAGCCTTGAGGGCCTCGATCTCGGCGAGTAGATGTCTAGTTTTAGCCTCGGAGAATTCGTTCATTGTAGCCTTACCGGCCATTAGCTTAGCCTCAATAAGTTCTAGAGCCTCGGACGAGGCAACGACAGAGGCTTGGCTAGCAGAGATTTTGCGCTGACTAGCCAGTACGTTTGCTCTAGCTTGGGCGATCTCTTTGTGTAGCTTTTTCTTGGTTTGCTCCAGCTGTAGCGTACGCTCCGTGTAGTTGATTTTGGCCATTCTGATACGGCTACGCGTCCTAAAGGCATCGAAGATTGGGATATTGAGGTTTAGGCTCACATAGCTTCTCCCATTCTGTTCCCATTGATCGGCAAACGTTGGATTAAACCTAGCGAATGCTCCATATTGATAGTAATAGCTATTGCTGTAGCCTGCGCTGAGAGATAGGGCAGGGTAGTAGCCACTACGAGCGGACTGGATGCCGTGCTGAGCCGAGCCAATAGCATACTTAGCCATTTGTAGCTCGGGGCGTATCTCTAGAGCCGTTTCATAGATTTGCTCTGCCGAAGCGATCGCCTGTTCTAGCCCCTTGCTCTCTTGGTCTATATCTATCTCTTGTATCTCCACATTGTTTGGGCTCTCGATGGCTTGCATCAGGTCTAGTTTGGTGAGCTCTAGGGCATTGAGCGCCTCTAGATGTCGCAGCTCCTCGGTGGCGAGTTGTGCCTCGGCCTCCGAGAGTTTATCTCTAGACCAGCGACCAGAGGTTACTAGTTCCTTGGTGTAGTCGCGCACTTGCCTCGTGCGCTTGCACTGCTCTGCCGTGGAGCGCGACACTTCTCTAGCGAATAGCCAAGAGTAGTAGAGCTGGGTGACTTGTAGCGCCAAATCCTCCCGTGCTTTCTGCAGTTCGGCGGTAGCTCCTGCCATATCTAGCTGTGCCGCCTTGAGGTCATGTAGCCTTTGGAAGCCTGAGAAGAGTGAGAGGCTAGCCGACACAGAGACCGAAGTCGAGGCTGATGACCGATCTACATATACCCCAGTTTTGTCTTGAGAGCGTCCGAAACTGAAGCCTTGACCTGCGTTAGCTCCTACACTTGGGAGAAATTCGCTTCGCCTCGACTGTAGTTGCACTCGAGCTCGGTCGATGGATAGCTCTCGCCCCTTGAGCTCGAGGTTACGCATTTTGGCCAGACGGATGCAATCCTCTAGAGTAAGTGTCTGAGCAGCCTTTGCCCCTAGGGGCTTGGGTCGCTCGCTCGTCTCTTGGGCAAGACCCAGATCTGTCCCTAACACCGCTAAGGCAAACACATAGATGATGATTGATCTATTCATAAGTAGATGTTTTATTGAATAATCTGATTGCCACGAACACGTTCCCCAGCCTTGACGCCCTGCTTGACCTCGGCTTTCTGCCCATCGGATAGACCTATCTCGACGTATCGCTCCTCGGTCAGGAGCGGATTCTCTTGAGTGACCATCTGCACGAAGGTTGAGTCTCCTCGGTAGCTGAGGCAGGACTCTGGTATGGTGATGACGTTGTCTGCCCTAGAGGTCGTGATCTTGGCATTGGCGCTGTAGCCAGAGCGGAATAGGGCGATAAGCTCTGAGTTCAGATTTTTCATGGCTCCCTTGACCTCGAATAGTGTCGCTGCTTGGTTTGCCTTGCCTTGAGGCGAGATATACTCCACCTCTGCCTCGAACTTTTGGTTCGGTAGGGCGCCTATGCTGATCTCCATGCTCTGCCCTAGAGCTAGCTTACCTACTTCTGTCTCGTCTGCATTGCCTAGGAAGATGAGGTCGCTCATATTGGCGATCGTGGCGATTGTCGTGCCTTCGTTGAAGTTATTGGCCTGTATCACGGAGCTACCTACCTTGACGGGAACGCTCAGTACCTTACCCGAACGCGTCGCCCGCACCAGCGTTGTACTCTCCTTGCTACTACGTGCACTCACCCCCTTGCGGATGATGAGCAGAGCATCCTCGGCAGAGGCGAGCTGTAGCTTGCTGGTTTCGTATTCAGCTTTGCTTTTTTCGTATTCCTCGGCAGAGATTAGCCCTCGGTCGTAGAGCCTTTGGTTACGCTCGTGGGCGGTCTTGATGCGCTCATGGCTCACTCGAACCTGCGAGAGTTGAGACTCGGCATTGCTACTCTGGATCATCTCGGGGACGACCGCTATACGTGCGATGATATCTCCTGTAGCGACTTCATCTCCTGGATTGACGAGGATCTCGGAGATGATACCTGCTATCTGTGGCTTGATGGCAACTTCATCTCTAGGTACGATACTACCAGTGAGGACAAGATGTCGACGAATGGTATCGCCCTCTCGCGCTGTCTCGATCTGATAGCTGATCGGTTCACCCTGCCCCCTGCGCCATAGGTAGACGAACGTAATAATCACTGCTAGGGCGAAGATAGCCCCGAGTAGCCATTTGATAAACTTCTTCATAATTGAGTGTTTTTATAATTGTTTCCTTTACTCTTCTCTGATTGCCTCTATTGCCTTGACCTCTAT
>JAUMYV010000004.1:0-33472 GCA_030528445.1 Porphyromonadaceae bacterium
GTAGACGAAATGAAGCGAGAACCATATGTGGATGCCGATCACATTGGTTGCGTTGGGGCTAGCTATGGCGGGTTCTCTACTTTTTACCTAGCTGGTAATCACGAGAAGCGTTTTGCTGCTTTTATCGCCCATGCAGGGATTTTCAACATGGAGATGCAGTACCTTACTACAGAGGAGATGTGGTTTGCCAACTGGGATATGGGTGGTGCACCATGGGAGCGAGACAATAAGGTCGCTCAGCGTACATTCGCTCACTCACCACATAAGTTTATTGACAAGTGGGATACACCTATTCTAGTTATTCATGGAGAGAAAGACTTCCGCATTCTAGCAGATCAGGGCATGGCTGCTTTCAATGCTGCGCAGCTACGTGGTATTCCTAGCCAACTCCTAGTTTACCCAGATGAGAATCACTGGATTCTTCGTCCACAGAATGCTCTGCTCTGGCAGCGCACCTACTTCGGCTGGCTAGACAAGTGGCTTAAGAAGTAGCCGAGCGCTTATTCAATAAAAAGGGGCTGTACCGAGGATCAATCGGCACAGCCCCTTCTCTATAGGGATTTTAGACTTATTTGCGCTCTGCTAGCCAGAGGTAGGCATTGCGGAAGGCTTGCATCCAGGGGCTTACTTCGTGGAGCTCACGAGCATCCGCTGGATAATAACCGCATTGCCATGGGAAGATTGCACGCTCTGGGTGTGGCATCATAGCTAGATGTCTGCCATCATGGCTACACAACCCCGCGATACCCTCGGGCGATCCGTTGGGATTGGCTGGATAAGCGTCGTAGGCATAGCGAGCGATCACGTTGTAGCGATTGGAGCTATAGGGGAGGATGAACTTACCTTCGCCATGAGCTACCCAAATACCCATCTTGCATCCTGATAGGTTGGCAAGCATTACGGACTTATTCTCGGGGATCTCTAGGCTGACGAAGCTAGACTCAAAGCGACCAGAGTCGTTGTGCTGCATCTTATGCTTGAGTTCGTGCTCTGGGTAGAGTAGCTCAAGCTCAGCCATCAGCTGACAGCCATTGCAGATCCCAAGGCTTAGTGTATCGGGGCGAGCATAGAAGCGGTCTATCGTTGCCTTAGCTCTCTCGTTGTACAGAATCCCTGCAGCCCAGCCCTTGGCAGAGCCTAGGACATCACTATTGGAGAAGCCGCCACAGAAGACTAACATCTGCACATCTTCGAGAGTTTCTCTACCACTTGTCAGGTCGGTTAGGTGTACGTCCTTGACGTCGAAGCCTGCGAGGAATAGGGCGTAGGCCATCTCACGTTCGCCATTCGTACCCTTGTCTCGGATGATAGCAGCACGGATGCCACTTGGTGTCTTACGGTCTGGATCGAGGCCAAGATCCTTGAGCTTACCCGTGAAGCCTGCTGGGAAAGTATAGGCCACAGGCTGATGCTTGTAGTTGGCATAGCGAGCCTTGGCTTGAGGCTCGGCTGTCTGATGCAGATCCATGAGGTAAGACGACTCGTACCACAGTTCACGTTTAGAGTCTATATCTAGCTTGAGTGTTTGGCTAGTATGCTTGATGACAAGCTCGCGGCTATCCGTTGGACGAGCGATGCGGGCGAAGCCAATGCTAGCGCCGCGTAGCGCTTCCTCCACAGCCTCTGTATCACGCACCTGAATCAAAATGCCTGGATTCTCGGCGAATAGGATCTTAACGAGGTCTTGCTCTGCGATCTGGCTGAGATCGACCTCTAGACCGCCCTTAGTGTTGGCGAAGCACATTTCTAGTAGAGCTGTGATTAGACCGCCTGCCGAGATGTCGTGTCCAGCGAGGACTAGGCCTCGGCGGATCAGGTCTTGAACTACAGCAAACGCATCACGGAAGTACTCTGGTTCTTCGACTGTGGGCACTTCCTCTCCGACGCGGCCAAGACTCTGGGCGAAGGCCGAGCCACCGAGCGCAAGGGGGGCAAAGCTGAAGTCGATATGATATAGATGAGTGTCTGGCTCTAGGCGGAGGACAGGAGAAACGATATTTTTAACCTGATCAACCTCTGCTGCAGCGCTGATGATTACAGTTCCCGGGCTGATTACACTAGGCTGCCCGTCGGGGTACTTCTGCGTCATCGAGAGCGAGTCCTTACCAGTGGGGATATTGATACCTAGACTGATGGCGAAGTCTGCCGCTGCTTCCACAGCGTCATATAGACGAGCGTCTTCGCCAGCGTTGCGGCAGGGCCACATCCAGTTGGCACTCAGCGACACGCCAGAGAGACCATGCGTGAGTGGAGCAAAGACGATATTGGTTAGAGCCTCGGCGATTGCCATCACAGAGCCAGCGGCAGGATCGGCCAGAGCTACGGCTGGGGCATGCCCAATAGAAGTAGCGATGCCCGAGCGGCCACGGAAGTCGAGTGCCATAGCACCACAATCGCTTAGAGGTAGCTGAAGCTCACCTTGGCACTGCTGACGAGCGACACGCCCCGTCACGGAGCGGTCTACCTTATTTGTTAGCCAGTCCTTACAAGCCACAGCCTCCATGCGTAACACATTGTCGATATAGGTCTCGAGCTCTCGAGCCTCGTACTGAGGTGCTGCGTAATGGGTTTCTACACGGCTATCTTGCATAATCGTCTTGGGCGAATTGCCGAACATGTCTGATAGCGCTAGGTCAATAGGCTTCTCGCCGTTATCCTTAGCGAAGACTAGACGCATATCGTCAGTCGTCTCGCCCACCACATAAAGTGGTGCGCGCTCACGCTCGGCCACGCGACGTAGTGTGTCGATATGTTCTTCGCCAACGAGAAGTCCCATACGCTCTTGACTTTCGTTGCCAATAATCTCTCGGGCAGAGAGAGTTGGGTCACCTACGGGTAGGCGATCCATGTCGATGCGTCCGCCTGTGGCCTCAACTAGCTCAGAGAGGCAGTTGAGGTGTCCGCCTGCGCCATGGTCGTGGATAGATACGATGGGGTTGTCGTCACGCTCGGCCATCGCACGGATGACGTTTTGCGTACGTTTCTGCATCTCGGGGTTGGCTCGCTGGATGGCATTTAGCTCAATAGCCCCTGCAAACTGTCCTGTGTTGACCGAGCTCACAGCGCCACCGCCCATACCGATGCGGTAGTTATCTCCCCCGAGTAGTACGACCTTCTCGCCAGCTTTGGGTTCGCCCTTGAGTGCGTTCTCTTTACGTGCGAAGCCAATACCACCAGCGAGCATAATCACCTTGTCGAAGCCATAGCTTGGTGCTTCGGGGCTCTCCCGATGTTCGTAAGTGAGTACGGAACCACAGATCAGTGGTTGACCGAACTTATTACCAAAGTCGCTCGCTCCATTGGAGGCTTTGGTCAGGATTTGTCTAGGTGTTTGGTAGATCCATGGGCGCTCCTTGGTGTGTGTCTCCCAAGCCCGAGCTCCATTAGTTCTTGCGTAGGACGTCATGTAGACAGCTGTTCCTGCTAGAGGGATGCTTGCACGTCCCCCAGCCATACGGTCGCGGATTTCGCCTCCTGTGCCTGTAGCAGCACCGTTGAATGGCTCTACTGTCGTGGGGAAGTTGTGCGTCTCTGCCTTGAGGCTTAGGACGCTGTCTATTTCTTTTGTCTGGAAGTAGTCAGGTTTATCTGCCGAGGCTGGTGCGAACTGCTCAATGCGTGGCCCCGAAACGAAAGCGACGTTGTCTTTATAGGCAGAAATGAGGAAGTTGGGATTAGCTGCACTCGTGGCCTTAATCATGGCAAATAGCGAACTCTCACGCTCTTCTCCATCGATGACGAATGTCCCACCGAAAATCTTGTGTCGGCAGTGCTCCGAATTAACCTGAGAGAAGCCGAATAGCTCGCTGTCGGTCAGAGGGCGACCAATACGCTGAGATACCTTATATAGGTAATCGATCTCATCATCGCTTAGAGCCAGTCCCTCTGCCTCGTTGTATCCTCTGATGTCTTCAATATAGCGAATTGGATCAGGAGATCTATCTATATGGAATAGTTGTTGATCAAGCCCAGAGTAGAGCACCTGAAGCATCGGGTCATACTCGGCATCGACTCCCGATACAGGGTAGTACTCCTCAATGCGCGTGATCCCAGAGATATTCATATTCTGAGTAATCTCTACTGCATTGGTGCTCCATGGGGTAATCATCTCCCGACGAGGTCCTACGTAGAAACCTTCTATGTGATCTACATCAAGATACTCTGCATCCGAGAATAGCCACTTAAGTGCCCCTAGTGTCTCTGTAGATAGAGGCTGGGAGGTCTCCAATGCAAGAATTGAGCCCGAAGGGCTACGGAAGAAATGAATCTTCATGAATCAATGAGAGTTATATGAGTTAAGAAATTACGTCTACAAAGATACGCTTATAATGTTGTCCTAAAAAGATAGAACCACGTGCCATCTCCTGCAATGAGGAGTACCACGTGGCTCTATAATTATAATTTATGCAGATAAGGCATTAGCTCGGTATACGCAGGCTTTTGCCTGGCTTGAGCAGAGCATTGCTCGTTAGCCCATTTGTTTGTCGTAGCTTGCTCACAGTAGTGCCGTAGCGCTTAGCTATTTTGTCTAGGGTGTCGCCTTTGGAGATGCGGTGCGTGCGTATGTTCTTCCCCGACGAAGCGCCTTTGGCTTTGCGAGCTGCGTGATGCGCTCCTGTAGATTTAGCTTGCGACTTCTTGAATGAATAAGTGTCTACGCGTGGCACACCCTCGACAAAGTCAAATAGCTCCTCTGGATTGATAGGAATCCCCATAAAACGCGCTTCGAAGTGCAGGTGGGGGCCAGTAGAGCGACCTGTATTGCCTCCTAGAGCAATCGGCTCGCCAGCTTTGATGATTGCTCCTTCCTTGACTAGAGAGCGGCTTAGATGTCCGTATACGGTCTCTAGGCCGTTGGTGTGGCGTATCACTACATAATTGCCATAACCACTTCGTTCGTACGAGGTAATGCGTACCTTGCCAGAGAAAGCTGCGCGCACTGTATCTCCAATATGTACCTTGAGATCTGTGCCGTAGTGCATGCGACCAAATCTGCGACGATAGCCGTAGCAAGAGGTTACTTGGCGCTTCTCAATTGGCATTACGAACTCTCTCAAATCGATATCGTAGCTGGCTGGGATATTAGCGTTCTGCCCCGCGAATGGGTTTACATGGCTACCCCAAGATTCTTCGCCATACAAATCAACGGATGGAGCTTCTAGGTCCACTAAGTTGATTCCTTCTTTAATTTCTTCTCTGAGACCGCCATCTCGGAGTTTCTTTTGCTCTCTAATCCTTTTGTGGATTTCAACCCGATCAGCCATCAGCATACGATCGCCAGACAACATCGTAGTATCGGCTACGGGGTGCGCTTGATCTGCTTTGCGTATCTCCTTGAGCGATGTCTGAGTACGCCCCCTCTGGGCTTCTGCCTGCTCTGGCAGACTAAAACTCAAACACAAAGACGCGCATAACACAATCAGTGATTCCTTTGTCATACTAATATGTTACGTTAAACTAAATGATAGCGAGACTTCGCCCTTCTTGGTGTAAGTCTTTAATCTTCAAACCGACTCTGAAGTCCAACCTCTAGGGAACAGGTCTATACGAACTATAGAAATACGAATCCAAAGATCGGAAACAAAGGTAGATAAAAATAATTGATATGCCAATAAATTTTTGCAATTGCAGGTTCGTTCTCCAGCCTCGCCTTAGATTTGATGAGTTAGCCTTGGGTGAGTAAAGGGCGAAGGAATTGCCCTGTCCAGCTCTCTTTGCATTCTGCGACTTGTTCGGGAGTGCCCTCTACGACGATTTTTCCACCTCCTGATCCTCCTTCGGGGCCTAGGTCAATGACCCAGTCGGCACTTTTGATGACCTCCAGGTTGTGCTCTACGACAATCAGAGAGTGTCCGCTGTCGATCAGAGAGTTGAAGGCTTTGAGTAGGATTTTGATGTCGTGGAAGTGCAAGCCCGTAGTTGGTTCGTCGAAGATGAAGAGCGTTGAGTCTTTTTTACCCTGTCCTAGGTAATAAGCTAGCTTGACGCGTTGGTTCTCCCCGCCCGATAGTGTAGAGCTTGGTTGGCCGAGCTTGATGTATCCTAGGCCAACCTCCTGTAGAGGTCTGAGCTTCTCAATAATCGTGTAGCAGAGGCTAGAGTGTTTACTATGTATGTCGAAGAAGTCAATCGCTTCATCTACACTCATCTCTAGGATCTGATGCACATTCTTCCCTTGATACTCTACTTCTAGTAGTTCTTTACGGAATCGTTTGCCTCCACACTCCTCGCACTTGAGGGTGATGTCGGCCATAAACTGCATCTCTACAGTCGTGAAGCCATCGCCCTTGCAAGCCTCGCATCGTCCCCCTTCTTTGTTGAAGCTAAAGTAGTAAGGCTTGTAACCCATCTGCTTGGCTAGAGGTTGTTCGCTGTAGAGCTTTCGGATTTCCTCGTAGGCTCCGATGTAGATGCTTGGATTGGAGCGAGAGCTCCGCCCGATATTATTCTGATCCACATATTCGATCTGCTTGATGCTGCCAAGATCTCCCTCTAGAGAGGTGCAAGCAACTCCGTCCAACGACTCGCCAGCAAGCCTACGGCGAACTCCTTCAAAGAGAATATCTCGGATGAGTGTACTCTTCCCCGAGCCACTGACACCACTGACTACAGTCATTGTATTGAGTGGGAAGCGAACGTGCAAACCATGCAGATTGTGCTTGCGTGCTCCTTTGAGCTCGATGTAGTTATTCCACTGTCGGCGATGCTTGGGGAGTTCTATCTGATCTCGGCCAGATAGATAGGCTGCGGTATGTCCGGGTGTTTGCTTGTTAATCGCATCTGTAGGACCAGAGTAGACGACTTCGCCGCCCAGACGCCCTGCATTGGGACCTATATCGATGATATAGTCTGAGGCGCGCATCATCTCCTCGTCATGCTCCACCACCACGACCGTATTGCCTAGATCCCTCAGACGCTTCACCACACCGATCAATCTCGAGGTGTCGCGCTGATGCAGGCCTATGCTTGGCTCGTCTAGGACATAGAGCGATCCCACAAGGCTACTCCCCAGTTGGGAGGCAAGTGTAACGCGCTGGCTCTCTCCTCCCGAGAGTGTATTGGAGAGGCGATCGAGGGTTAGATAGCTTAGCCCAACCTCAATTAGGAAGCCAACTCTACTGCTTATTTCTTGGAGCAGTCGACGTGCTATTATTTCTTCTGTAGGGCTGAGGACTAGTTCGTCGAAGAACGTCTTAGCCTCGGTCAGTGTCATGGATACGACCTCTGCGATATTCTTTCCGCCCACCTGTACGCATAGAGTATCCGATTTGAGGCGTCCGCCTCGGCAGCTTGGGCAGGTCGTTTTGCCTTTGAAGTGGGAGAGACGTACCCTATTTTGTATCTTGTGTAGGTCACGTTGTAGTACAGCGAAGTAGGAGTCTATTCCTACAGTTTTTACATAAGTGTCTCCTTTGACAGGTACACCGCGCCAGAGCATTTCCTTGTGCTCGGCGTCAAGGTCGCAATAGGGGCGATGGATTGGGAAGCCCAAAGGTTGGGCATGTTGGATGAAGTATCGCTTCCATTCTCTAGAGACATTGCCCTTCCAGCAGGCTACGGCATCATCATAGACCGAGAGCTCTTTGTTGGGGATGACTAGATCCTCCTCGATGCCCATAACCTTACCGAAGCCTTCGCATTCGGGGCAAGCTCCTACAGGATTGTTGAAGCTAAACATCTCGGGCGAAGGTTCTTGGAAGACGCGTCCATCAGCCTCGTAGATATTGCTAAAGTCATGCGTCGATAGCACACCCTTGGGCGATTGTACGATTAGTCGACATCGACCCTTGCCCTCGAAGAAAGCTAGCTCTCCACTGTCTCCTAGACGCTTGAGGCTATCCTTGTCTTCGCTCACGACCATACGGTCGATCAGTAGATAGAGCTCATCCCCTTTCTTGGGTTGGCCCATCAGATAGTCCTCGATGTTGATGACTGCGCCGTCTAGCCAGAGGCGCGTATAGCCCTGCTGGAGCTGTATGCCTAGGTGTTCTTTGATTTTGCGCCCAACAGGTGGGTAGAGTGGCGTTACTAGATAAATCCTAGAGCCAGCGGGCTGAGACGAGGCGAAGTTGAGTAGATCCTCTACTGTATGCTTCTTAACCTCGACTCCACTCGTTGGAGAGATCATATGCCCAACTCGGGCATAGAGCAGGCGCAGGTATTCGTAGATCTCTGTGGAGGTTGCCACTGTACTGCGCGGATTGCGGCTGATAACTCGCTGCTCGATAGCAATCGCAGGCGGTAATCCTCTGATCCAGTCGCACTCTGGCTTAGGCATACGCCCAAGGAACTGGCGTGCGTATGCCGAGAGGCTCTCTACATAGCGCCTCTGTCCCTCTGCGTAGAGAGTCTCGAAGGCAAGCGAACTTTTGCCCGAACCACTGACGCCCGTGACGACCAATAGTTTTCCTCTCGGGATTTCTAGGTCTATATTTTTGAGGTTGTTGACCCGCACACCTTTGAGGGTAATTAATCCTGCTTGTTCCGAAACAAAACTTTTAGGTTTATCCGCTTTCTTTTTCGCCATAGTGTGGATTTTTAATCGCGAGCCCCGCACGTAATAGGTAGGGGTTACCAATACGTACGGGGCAGCATAGGATTGATAGGTCTATCCAAATCCGATTATCTCGGTTCGTGCCTATTTGTTTTCTTTGGCCAAATACTGCTCCAGAGCCATCACCATGGAGGGTGCTGCGGAGGTTGGGGCAGAGAGGTCTAGGCGGAATCCAGCCTCCTCGACAGCCTTGGCAGTCTGTGGCCCGAAGGCTCCGATGCGCACCTCTGTTTGCTTAATCTGTGGGTAGTTCTGCTGTAGAGAAGCAACTCCTACTGGGCTGAAGAAAATCATCATGTCGTATTGCTCTGCACGCTCTTCCTCTGTGAAGGTGCAAGGTACCGTGCGGAACATAATTCCCTTGGAGAAGTTGATTTTCTTCGCTGTAAGCATATCAATAAGATCGTTCTTATGTTCCTCGGGTAGAGGCAGGAAGTATGTCTCCTTATTATGCTTGTGGATAAGCGTTACTAGCGCATCTATAGTCCCGGTAGGAGGAAAGAATACCTTGCGTTTGCGATAGACAATAAACTTCTGTAGATAGTTGGCAACTTGCTCGCTGATACAGAAGTACTTCATCGTCTCGGGCATGGTTAGGCGAAGCTCCTCGGATAGCTGGAAGAAGTGCTCCATCGCCTTGCGTGTCGTGAAGATCACGGCTGAGCGCTCGAGAATGTTGATCTTTTGATTACGAAACTCACGAGTCGACAAGGACTCTACCTGAATGAAGGGGCGGAAGGTAATCTCTGCACCAAACTTAGCGGCGATGTCGTAGTAGGGCGACTTGCCAGACTCAGGTTGTGGCTGTGAGATGAGAATTTTCTTTATTGCCATTTATATTATGTACTCTATGTATTCGCTACTTCTCAAACAGCTAATTCCTAGGACTAGATAGATCCAGGGTAGCAATTCGTGGGCGCAAAGGTACAAAAAAATATAAATATAGGAGTCTTCCCCATGCCATAGACGTCGGATGACCTGTAGCCATCGAAGGCTCTGGCAGGGTACTAATACTGCTCCTAATAGCCAGATAGATAATGTGGTCGGGATGGGAGAGAGCAAGAGTAAGACGAGTGGCAGCATGAGTATCCCCCGAATGGCCGAGATGACGAAGTAGTCTTGCTTGAGAAGTTGGGCACCCTCGGCTGGCATGTAGATATAGCTCCACATGGAGAAGCTGACCCGGTAGAAGGCAAACCACGCTAGAAGCCCCAAGAAAATGGTCAGATAGATGCCCCACACTTCGCTAGGGCTGCTACTGAGCTTAAATAGCTCTAGCCTCTGCATCAAGCGCAGCAATAGATTGGCACCTAGTAGCGCGTTGAGCAGGTGTACAGCTCCTGAGTATATTGGGTAGGGGATGTAGCGGGCTATATATGCCGATACACGTTCTGTGCGGCTATGTAGATAGGAGTTGATCGTCAGGCCGATAAGCCCCGGTACTAGCAATAGGAGCAGTAGCCCCAGTAGCCAGCCTATCCCTGCTGTGAGATACAGAACGTCTATAGTAGGCTGAGATGCCCAGAGCCCCTGTGCCATACCACGTGATACAACTAGTAGTGGGTTATCGCCCGAAGACGCGATCCCAGAAACTTTTTTTAGGCGCTTGGTAGACGTCGTCGGAGCATAGCGATAGACGTCCCCAGTCGGCATCGTGTGCCTTCCCTGCCTTGATGCGGTGGTAGATGACTCCCCAGTCGGGTAAGCCCCCGAAGCTACGGTCGTCAATGAATAAGTCGGCCTTGAGCTTGCGCGAGAAGCCCTCTCCCGTTGCATTTTCTTCTGGGAAGTCTCTGTTGACCGCGTAGAACTCTAGCCCACGCTGGCGGCACCACTCGACAGCTTCGTCAAGGAGCTCGCCTTCGCGTACCGTCCAGAGTATGAGGCGATGTCTCTCCTCTTGGAGCATCTTGAGCGTATCAATGGCAAATGGGATTTCCTCTCCAATGGCAGGATAACGATGCTTAACGATTGTTCCGTCGAAATCTACTGCTATAATCATATGTAGTATATTATTGGGGTCTACACTTTGACGCAAATTAAACTTTTATGATCCTACACGTTCGGCGCTGACTGTAGGATTGGCATACATCTCAAGTATGCGGATACGCAAGAAGTCTCGGTCAGGCTGGATGCCCTCTGGCATATTGATGAGTGATAGACGCTCATCAACATAGGCCTCGAAGGTTTTTTTCTCTGCATCCGTATAGCGGTCTGCATACTTCGTCACGCCGTTGAGCCAATCGTATGCTACGTAGTTGCCGGGGTAAAGCCTATAGTTGCGGTGAATCTCCTTGTCGATAAGTTGAGCCAGCACCTCTACGCGGTCAGCTTCTTTGATTTCGTCCCAAGCGATAGAGCCAACTAGGTTCGCAAGCGGACGCCCAGCCTGCATATGTACTCTACCCTTGTACCCGAAGACACCAGTGTGCATATTAAGCCCATCTTCTTCTTTTGTCTTACGATACTCTGGTTGGTCGCGTTTAAGTTGCATCTCACGAGCCTTGAGATAATCACATGGGTCGTACTCATAGCTACAGCAGGTAGGGACTATATTTAGTGGTAGGAGTGACTCGACGATGCCCTTGCGTCCCGAACCCATGGCTAGCATCTTGAGTAGAGCTGGCTGTGTGCGGTCGGTAGAGTCCTTGGAGCGCCCCTCACGCTGAGCGATCCACATGGATATACCCTCGGCTGCAGCATCGTGCATATACTCGGAGAGCTGCTTGGCAGCGATCAGGACATCGCGCCCCTGTAGCCCTCTACGCACGATGAAGCTACTATTGAGCTTGGCGAGCGTCTCTACCCACGGATAGAGCATCAGATTATCGCCGATAGCCACCTGTGGCATCCGACGTCCGACCTCTAGGAGTAGCACGTTGAGGAAGGCCGAGTCTAGAATAATGTCTCGATGGTTGGAGAGATAGGTATAGCCAGTCTCGGGGGCTAGATGCTCTTCGCCCGAGAAACTAACAGCCGAGCAAGTGCTATTCATCACGTGCTTGACTAGCATATAGCCAGCACGGCGCTTGAATTCGTCCGTTGAGTCTGTCCCTTCTAGTAGTTTGCCAAGATCGGCCCAGCTCTTGCCCGTTTTGAGTGCCTCGAAGGTTGCCTGTAGCGTGGCGTTGCCTAGCAACATCTCAATCGCACCTGGCACTTCCTCCGGAGTCAAGGGGCGTATATCTCGATATTTATCATAGTCCATAGACGAAAAACATAATTTAAGTTAGCGTTTGTTTTGCAGACCCTCTTGGATAATATCCGTTAGGACTGCACCTATCTCGAGCCCTGCTGCCGTTATTTGCTGTGGTATGAAGCTCGTGGGGGTCATCCCTGGTGTTGTATTGACCTCGAGTAGGGTGGGTAAGCCGTCCTGCTCGATGATGTAGTCTACTCTGATGATGCCACGTGCATCGACATAGCCGTAGATCGCCTCCGTGAGCGCTTGGATGCGTCGGGTCAGTTCGTCCGAGATGCGCGCGGGGGTAATCTCCTCGACTTGCCCGTTGTACTTAGCGTCGAAGTCGAAGAACTTATTGTGCGTAACTACCTCCGTCACGGGCAGAGCCTTGGGCGCTCCGCCTACTTGGTAGCAACCACAGGTCACCTCCGTACCCGAGATGAAGCGCTCGAGCAGGATCTCTCGGCTCTCGGCAAATGCCGTCTGTATGGCTTGCTCAAGCTCTTCTATCCGCTCCACTCGGCTTGTGGCTACACTCGAGCCACCCGTATTGGGCTTGACGAAGAGGGGCAGACCGAGTTGCTCTACGATGTACTCCAGGTGGGGTTTTGCTTGTTCGCGTTGTAGGCGTATCGATTGAGCCACTCTTACCCTCTCGTTGGTTGAGTGGTAGCGGTTGCAGAATTATTTGTTGAAGGTAAGCGACTCGGTGAGCACTCCTCCCGTATTGTAGGGGATACCTTTCATATCGAGGTAGCCCTGTAGCAGACCATCCTCGCCAGGCGCTCCGTGGATGGTGATGAGCGCATAGTCTAGGGTAATGCGCTCGCCTTGCAGGTCGAATCCGAAGTCATCTAGGCAGAGCTTGTGGCTCACACCCTCGGCCATATCGACCCACCAGCCGTCTCGCTCGATACGCACGAGGAATGGAGTAAATAGCTCTCGGTCAATCCACGAGAGCAAACCTGCGGCAGAGCGAAGCGAAACGCTATATTCACCCGAATAGCCTCCTGCCACGACGGCGATATTCGGCTTTTTGTTGATACTCATACTTGGGTTAGTTGTCTTGTTCCGATTTTTCTTCTCTCAATAAGCGAGCTGCTTCTTCCAGTTGCTCGTACCATTCCTGCCCGAAGGCGCGTACCAGAGGCCCTTTGAGGAACTGATATACAGGCATGCCCTCCCTGCGACCTCGCTTGAGGGCACACTTGCACACGCTCCATTTGTGGTAGTTGACGGCTGTGAAGTCCTTGTATTTGGTCAGCCTAATCGGATAGAGTTGGCAGCTAATAGGCTTGATCCAGTCGATCTTGCCCTCGTAGTACATCTTCTCGTAGGCACACAGGCAGTTGCCTCGTTCGTCATAGGTCGTGAAGACGCAGTCCTTACCCCCGACGATGGAGGTTACTTCGTCGCCCTCCTCATCAATATAGCTCACGCCCTGCTGAGCAATGACCTCTCTAGCACGAGGGGAGAGCAGATGCTCCACCTCGGGTAGATACTTGCGTAGCATCTCTGCCTCGCCTGGCTCTAGTGGGGCTCCGCTATCCCCTTCGACACAGCAGATCCCTTTGCATTGCTCATAGTCGCAGGCGAAGAGCACCTCGAAGACGTCCATACTGACGATTTTGTCTCCTATCTCTATCATATCACTGCAAAGATACAGTATATCCCGCTTAATCCTCTAGGCGATGGATGTACGCCTTCTTTTGTATATCCAGAGTAGTGCCAAGACTGATAGCACCCCCTTGAGCATGGACGATAGGCTGATGGACCACCAAATTGCCTCCAACCCCCAACCCAGGGAGATGAAGTAGAGCACCATAGGGATGCGCAGATAGTTGCCAAAGATGCTGATGCCAGCTGGTAGGTAGCTCCGACCCATACCATAGAATAGTCCCTGTGTCGTGATCTCGGCCATCATGAAGATCTGTGAATAGCCACTGATGCGCAGGTACATCGCCCCAGACTGGTAGGTCGCAGGTTCGGGGACAATCAAGGCAAATAATCCCTCTCCCCAGAAGACAAAGATGAGCGTCCCGACAAGGCCGATGAGTAGCGTATGGGCGAGTGCTATACGGTAGGTGCGGTACACCCTGTCGCGCTTACCCGCTGCGTGGTTCTGCCCCACGATGGTGCAGAGCGCAGTGGTAATGCCCTGGGAGGTATTCCATGTGAGTGCCTCTAGTTGCCCCCCAGTGGTCAGAGTTGCCACGCCAATGTGTCCGCCTACCGACGAGGCCAAGCGTCCCATATAGATGCTTACTAGAGCGAATAGGACGTTGAGCGAGGCGGCGGGTAGACCAATCTGTGTGATGCGCCACACTAGTGGCCACTTGAGGCGGGTAAGCAGAGGAAAGCGCTCAAACAGATGATCCTTGATGCGTAGCCTATAGAGGAAGTAGATGAGCGTGATGAGCTGGCTAAGTACCGTCGCCCAAGCTGCTCCTGCTACGCCTAGGCTCATCGCATGGATAAATAAGGGGTCTAGCACCATATTGCACACTAAGCCCAAGCCCAGTACACGGAAGGGGATGCTACTATTGCCCGAGGCATTGTAGATGCCGAATAGGGCTGCCGTGAGGAAAATCTCGGGGAAGCCGATTAGGCTGATGTACATATAGGTCAAGGCATCGGCTCTTACCTCAGGCTCTAGCAGGTATAGATCGACCATCTCTGTGGCGAAGAGACCAAAGATTAGTGCAACGCTCACTCCGATAATGAGGCTAAGCGTCGTATTGTGCGAGGCATATATACGCGCCAGATCAATATCGTTGCGCCCGATGCTCTGTGCGATCGTTACCTCGCTACCCGTCTTATTGAAGTAGGCGATCGAGTGGGCAATCCAGAGAAAAACCGAAATCGAGCCTACTGCCGCCACTGCCTCGCTGCTTAACCGCCCCAGCCAAGCCATGTCTGTGAAGCTGTAGGCCATCTGTACAAAAGACGTCCCCATGATGGGCAGGGCCAATTTGTACAGATGGCTACGCAGATGGCCAGTTGTAAGATCCTTGACCGTCGCCATTACTGTATGAATAGTAGCTCTCTATACTTGGGCAGTGGCCACATCTCGTCATCTACGATAAGCTCTAGATGGTCGATGTGGTAGCGGATCTTGCCTAGGTAGGGCAAGACATTGTCGTGGTAGGCATAGGCACGCTCATGCATGCTCTCGATGCGGTTCGCTTTTTTGCGCTCCTCGACCATCGTATGAACCGAGCTCAGGTGTCGGCTCATCTCGGCAATTAGGTGCTTGGGGCCAGAGGCAAGCTCCTCGTACTGCTCACCCTCGAAGACATTCTTGAGCTTGGTCACATTGTCTAGTAGCATCGTTTGGTATTTGGTCGCTACAGGGACGATGTGGTTGAGCGATAGGTCGCCCAGCACACGGCTCTCGATCTGGATCTTCTTGACGAAGATCTCCCACTTGACCTCGTTGCGCGCCTCAAGCTCGGCACGGGTTAGCACTCCCATTGTCTCGAAAATATGAATGGATTGCTCTGCTGTGTAGGCCTCGTAGAGACGAGGGACGTGTACATCTACATCTAGTCCACGGCGCATAGCCTCGGCGTGCCACTCTTCGCTGTAACCATTGCCACCGAAACGGATTGGGGCGGACTCCTTGATGTACTGATGTATGGTCTCGAATAGAGCCGTCTGTGTGCCGACCTTGCTAGCCCGCTGCTCTACCTGCTGGGCGAATAGTCCCATCTCGTAGGCTAGAGCCGAACATAGGCTCAGCATGGCGCATGCAGGGTTTGCAGATGAGCCGACGGCACGGAACTCGAATCTATTCCCCGTGAAGGCGAAGGGAGACGTGCGGTTGCGGTCGGTATTGTCGAGTAGGAGCTCTGGGATCTGCCCCACGCCTAGGCTGTAGCCCTTCTTGTCGTCCATGACGATGGCGTCCTCGCTACTGCTGGAGAGGAAGCGATCGAGTACGGCGCTTACCTCGCTACCGAGGAAGCAAGAGATAATCGCAGGGGGCGCCTCGTGACCGCCGAGGCGATGTAGGTTGGTGGCTGAGGCGATGCTTGCCTTCAGGAGCGCATTGTTGCGGTAGACCGCCATCAGTGTAATGGCCATGAAGGCGATGAAGCGCAGGTTCTCCTGCGTATTCTTTCCGGGAGAGAAGAGGTTGGAGCCCGTATCTGTGCCGATTGACCAGTTGCAGTGCTTACCCGACCCGTTTACGCCCTCGTAGGGCTTTTCGTGGAGCAGTACGCGGAAGCGGTGTCGGCTAGCCACACGCTTCATCGTACTCATCAGTAGGATGTTGTGGTCGTTGGCTAGGTTGCACTCCTCGTAGATAGGGGCGATCTCGAACTGATTGGGGGCCACCTCGTTGTGCCTCGTCTTGATGGGGATACTCAGCTTGTAGCACTCGTACTCTAGGTCTTTCATAAACTCCTGCACACGCTCTGGGATAGTGCCGAAGTAATGGTCGTCTAGTTGCTGATTCTTGGCACTCTCATGTCCCATCAGGGTTCGCCCCGCTAGGCATAGGTCGGGGCGTGCGTAGAAGAGCGATTCATCTACCAGGAAGTATTCTTGCTCCCAACCTAGGAAGGTCGTACAGCTCTCTACGTCGGGGTTGAAGAAATTGACGACACGGGTGGCAGCTCTATTGAGCGCATCTAGGGAGCGCAGTAGAGGCGTCTTGAAGTCCAATGCCTCTCCCGTGTATGAGACGAATACCGTCGGGATGCACAGTGTGTCGTCTACGATGAAGGCAGGCGAAGACGGATCCCATGCCGAGTAGCCTCGTGCCTCGAAGGTATTGCGTAGCCCCCCGTGTGGGAAGCTACTGGCATCGGGCTCTTGCTGGGTGAGGAGCTTGCCGCTAAACTCCTCGATCATGCCGCCCTCGTTGGTAACGCTAGCGAAGGAGTCGTGCTTCTCGGCTGTGCCGTCGGTCAGAGGTTGGAACCAGTGGGTGTAGTGCGTTACGCCGTGATCCATCGCCCACATCTTCATCGCTGCGGCTACTTGGTCGGCTAGCTCTAGGTCTATGGGTAGCCGCTCATCGATGTGGCGAGACACCTTTTTGTACACCTCGGTGCTGAGGTAGCGGCGCATGGTTTGGCGAGTGAATACAGCTGACGCAAAGTAGTCAGCGACAGAGGCCTGTACGGGCTCTACATGTAGAGCCTTGCGCTCTGTAGCCTGTTCCAATGCCTTAAATCTCAAGTGAGACATTTGCTTTCTTTTATAATGTTACAATGTACTATATATCATCGTGCCATAGAAGCAGAGAGATAGCCCACTGGGATAGACTGCTTCTTGACCTATATGCTAGAGGCTGCAAAGTTACGCAACGCGCTCGGCTTCATCAAGAACGAAACCCGCCGAACTGTGGCAGGGCAACCGCATCAAAATGAATCAATCGCGACGAATACAAGTATCCTGTAGCATCACAGTGTGCTACCATGAAGCGAATACACTGATTTTCAACGCGGCATGTGGCGTTGAAACAGAATAGAACTAGCTAGTCAAATGGCGATTGCTTTGAGCTTGTAGCGACGCCGCGTGCTGAGTCGCTACCCAACGGGCGGAATTCGTTGTCGTAGCCCCCGAGATTTATATTTTAGACCAAATTTCAGAATGTTGATGAGAGAAATGCTTTGAGGAGGGGCGAAAAATGGCACACCGCGTATTTGGCACCTAGGAGGCTCTAGGTTGCGTTTAGGCTCATTGTGGCATTAGGCCCCCAGCCGAATAAAAATAACCGCTTAAAACGTCTGTTTTGTAAATGCCTTTTAGTTAATTAGATAGAATTGATTTTGCGCCAATTTTATCTAAGAGAAGCAAGCATTTTAGATTTTCTCTGCACTAATCTTGTGGGATGTGTGTACACATCGTGGCGGATTAGTCCTACAATCTGAAAAAAACGCTTAGAGATTTGGAGGAAGAACCGAAGCGAAGCCCTCAAATCCCCTCTTTATCCATCCAATTTGTGAGCTGATTCATTTGCGATTATTAACAGAAAAGATGAAGAGTAGGATTGATGAAGTGCCAAGTAAGAGTCAAGCAATCTCAGGAGCCTTGTCGAGAGGTCTCAAAATGTTGTTTGGATAATTGAGAAATCCTGTAAACCTTGTAATAAATTTTAATTTTCCCTCAAAAGAATCCTAGGAATTGTCAAGTAATAATTGTAACTTAGCCCCAAAATAAAGCTAAGAGGCTTAAGAAACATCATATCGTAAATATTTCCGAAGTCTCTGGCGTGTCTTATTTAGATAAAACGCAGATTATGAGCTATCTAAAATTTGATAGACGATTGATGTCTAATCTGGACGAATCTCTGCAAAGAGAGTATATCCGCACAAACCGTATGGGTGCGTACTGCTGCTCGAGTATCGTGGGGTGTAATACACGCAAATATCATGGCGCACTAGTCATCCCGATACCAGAGCTTAGCCCCAACAATCATGTCCTACTCTCTTCCCTAGACTTGTCTATCGTACAGCATGGTGTGCCCTTCAACATTGCGGTGCACGAATATTGTGGCGATGTTTTTAGTCCTCTAGGGCATAAGTATATCCGAGAGTACAATGTAGACGTCGCCTCCTCTACGACCTATCGGGTGGGTGGCGTAATTCTCAAGCGTGAGTTTTTCCTCTGCCACTATGAGCACCGCATCATCTTCAAGTTTACCCTGCTGGGGGCACACAGCGAGACGCGACTACGCTTCTCGCCACTCTTGGCCTTCAGAGATGTGAAGATGCTCACACACCGCAACGAACTGATCAATGGAGCCCTGCAGCCTCTCAACAATGGGCAGGGCATCTGCCTCTACCCAGGTTACCCTACGCTGTACATGCAGCTCTCCAAGGAGCACGAGTTTCATCATGCACCATGCTGGAATGAGAATATTCTCTACCACAAGGAGCGTGAGCGTGGCTATGAGCATACCGAGGATCTATATGTGCCGGGCTACTTCGAGTGCGTCATAGAGAAAGATCAGCCCGTCTACTTCTCGGCAGGGATAGAGGAGGTAGACCCAGCACTACTGCCCGAGATGTTCGATCGGGAGCTAGAGGTGCGCATCCCTCGTCTAGATTTCCGTTCTTGCCTGCTTAGTTCTGCACAGCAGTTCTACTATCGACCCAATGACCACGACGGCTATTTGCTTGCTGGTTACCCTTGGTTTGGCGTACGTGCTAGAGACCTATTCGTGGCACTACCAGGCTGCTCGATATATGCTGGTGCACCAGAGCGATACCACCGCATCATGGATACCGTAATCCCAGACTTAGATGACTTTATGAGTGGTAGGCATCCGTCTCCCCTGCTGACTCATCTCTCCGATCCCGATGTGGGGCTATGGGCCGTATGGTGCGTACAACAGTTCGCTCGTGTCTATGGGCAAGATGAAGCATGCAGGCTATATGGGGCGTTCGTCAGCCGTCTCGTCCAGTACTACATGAGCAATACGCATAGCCAAATGCACCTAGAGAACACGGGGTTGCTCTATGTCGAAGCCAAGGGGCGCCCTATCAGCTGGGTGGATGCCAAGCTCAATGGTTTGGCAGTCGTTCAGCGCGAGGGATATCTCGTTGAGCTCAATGCGCTGTGGTACAATGCTCTGCTTTTCTACAGAGACCTAAGGCCAGAGGAGTGGAATACCGAGCTAGATATCCTACGTGAGCGCATCGAGCGCAACTTCAATGCCATATTCGTCAATGAACATGGCTACCTCTTTGATCATGTTACCCATCAGGGTACTAGGGACTGGAGCGTACGTCCCAACATGATATTCGCCGTGTCGCTACCATATACGCCTCTACCTCGTGCTGTGCAGCGTAGTGTCGTGGAGATTGTTACCCGAGAGCTACGTACGCCCAAAGGTTTACGTACACTTAGCCCCAAGAGTGAGGGTTACCGAGCTAGATGTTGCGGGTCTCAGCACGAGCGAGAGCTGTCCTACTACAACGGATCGGTTTGGTCGTGGCTACTGGGCGCTTACTTCGAGGCCTACCTCAAGATCTATGGGCGTGGGGCTCTATCCTACATCGAGCGCACCCTCATCGGTATGGAGGAGGAGGTACACGAGCACGGCGTAGGTACCATCAGCGAGCTATTCGATGGCAATCCGCCACACACAGGGCGTGGAGCTATCTCTCTAGCGATGAGTGTCGGTGAGATTATTCGCTCGCTCAGCCTGCTAGAGGAGGCCAAACAGAAATACGACAATATGAATCCCATCAGTAAGCAAATATGAAAGCCTTAATGTTTGGGTGGGAGTTTCCACCACACATTCTCGGGGGGCTCGGCACTGCCAGCTACGGACTAACCAAGGGGATGGCAGCCCAAGGCGATATGGATATTACCTTCGTGATCCCCAAGCCCTCGGGCGAGGAGGACACAAGTTTCCTCTCTATCATTGGTGCAGGCAATACGCCTGTGGTATATCGAGATGTCGACCATGACTATCTAGCCAAGCGGCTAGGGCAGCGTATGAGTACCGATACCTACTATCGTCTACGCGACCATATATACGCAGACTTCAGCCACAGACATACCGACGACTTGGGTTGTATCGAGTTCTCGGGGCGCTATCCAGACAATCTGCTCGAGGAGATCAACAACTACTCCATCGTCGCGGGTGTTATTGCCCGTAGCGAGTACTGCGACGTCATACACTCGCACGACTGGCTGACCTACCCTGCTGGTATCCACGCTAAGCAAATTACAGGCAAGCCACTAGTGGTACATGTGCATGCTACCGACTTTGACCGCAGTAGAGGCAACGTGAATCCAAGTGTTTTCGCCATAGAGATGGACGGTATGAACCATGCCGACCACATCATCACTGTGAGCGAACTGACGCGCCGTACTGTGATCGAGAAGTACCACCAAGATCCAGCCAAGGTGACTACGGTACATAATGCCGTCACGCCACTATCGCCCTCGATCCTAGCACTACCCAAGAAGTCTAGCGTCACAGAGAAGGTCGTTACCTTTCTGGGGCGCATTACGATGCAGAAGGGGTGTGAATATTTCGTCGAGGCTGCCGCTCGCGTTCTGGAGCATACCAATAACGTACGCTTCATCATGGCTGGTAGTGGTGATATGATGGATGCGATGATACGCCTAGTGGCCAAGTACAATATCGCAGACCGCTTCCACTTCACCGGCTTCATGAAGGGGCAGCAGGTGTACGAGGTCTTCAAGTCGAGCGATGTTTACGTGATGCCCTCGGTATCGGAGCCTTTTGGTATCTCACCGCTCGAAGCGATGCAGTGTGGCGTCCCATCCATTATCTCTTACCAGAGCGGTTGTGCCGAGATCCTTAACTACGCAGTCAAGGTGGACTACTGGGATGTAGAAGCTATGGCCGATGCCATCTACGCCCTGATTACCTACCCCGAGATGCACCAGTTCCTCAAAGAGGAGGGACTACGAGAAGTCAATAGCCTCACATGGGAGGACGCAGGACGAAAGGTGCGAGATATATACAATAGACTTATCAGATAGATCATCACAGCATTATGAAAAAGATTTGTTTGTGCTTTCAGATTCATCAGCCTCTTAGGCTAAGACGATACCGCTTCTTCGACATCGCTCGCGAGCATTATTACTACGACGAGTTTCAGAATATTGAGATCTTCCAGCGCATCGCAGATACCTGCTATCTGCCTGCCAATAGGATGCTTCTAGACCTTCTACGCACCTACCCAGACTTCAAGGTGAGCTTCTCGATTTCTGGTCTAGCTATTGAGCAGATGGAGGTGCATAAGCCAGACCTCTTGGATAGCTTCCAGGAGCTTGTCGCCACAGGGCGTGTAGAGATGCTTGCCACACCATACGCCTATTCGCTTAGCTCGCTCATAGATCCCGAGGAGTTTCAAGAGCAGATCAATGAGCAGCAGACTAAGCTACGAGATCGCTTCGGCGCAGCTGCCTCCAAGGTGCTCTGCAATACTGAGCTGATCTATAGCGACGAAATAGCTCATCTGGCTCGGAGCTTCGGCTTCAAGGGTGTGATTACCGAGGGAGCCAAGCATGTACTGGGCTGGAAGAGCCCCAACTACATCTATAGCTCCGTGGTCGAGCCAGGGCTCAAGCTCCTGCTCCGTAATGCAGGGTTGACGGAGCTAATCACACAGGACTTTAGTCGCAGCGATTCGCCCGAGTACCCAGTGACGGCAGATAAGGTGCTGGACCGAATCAAGTGGTTGCCACAGGAGGAAGAGTTTGTCAATCTCTACATGAACTATGAGGTCCTTGGCGGTCTCAATAGAGCCGAGTCTGGTATCTTCGACTTCTTCAGAGCTCTGCCTGCGCTCTCTAGTCAGTATGAGGTTGGGTTTGCTTTGCCTAGTGAGCTACTCAAGGAACATAAGGCTGTTGGTTCGCTTGAGGTCAGCAGTCCCATAAGTAGCTCGGGAGAGGCCAAAAGTACCAACGACTGGACGGGCAATGTGCTGCAGAAGGGCGTGCTCACTAAGCTAGCCGATATGGGTGCACGAGTGCGCCTGACCAAAGACAATCGCCTCAGACAAGACTGGATGTATCTGCAGAGTGCAGACCACCTCTACTATATGAATACGGGAAGTCGTGGCCGTGGATTTAGCCCATACAACTCTGCCTACGATGCCTTCAATAACTATATGAATGTCTTGAGCGACTTCAAGCTCCGACTAGAGAAGGTTGCTCCGCAGGAGTTCGGTACCGATGAGATCAGCACCTACGAGCAGATGATTGACAAGCAGAACGAGTACATCGAGCAGCTGAAGAAGGAAATCGAGAGCCTCAAGGCGCAGGCCTCTACTAAGGTAGCTCCCAAGGAGAAGAAGCCACGCACACCAACTAAGCGTACCAAAAACTCTGCAAAGTAGGGCAATCTACAGATAGATCTAGATGAACTAGGAGAGGGCGGTGTCGTAGGCAAGTGCTACGACCCGACCTCTTTTGTTTGCAGATGAATAGGTCATTGGGAGTGATGCTGGTTATGGTTCGTGCAGATGCTTGTATGGAGCAAGGAGTAGCCCTCAAGCAAACCTTGCGCAATTGTAAAGAATTGACGAACTTTGGGGCTAAATTGTTTTAATTTAACATCTAGATAGAAAAAGCTCGAGATGCTATTGGATGAGTTATGGATCGATCGACTGGCCAAAGATGCCAACATAGAGCCCGAAACAAGTGCGAGGCTCTGGCAGGCGCTTTGCTCACAGATTGAGACTCGTCTATCCCTAGGCACAGGCATACAGCTTAGAGAGATGGGTTACTGGGCTGCACGCACCGAGGCAGAGTACTTGGCTCTGCTACCCAATCAAGAGCGCTACATCATTCCCCCTACCATTCGCTTATCTATATCCCACGCTCCAGAGCAGGGTAGAGAATATGTCGATCTACCCCAGCTATGCGAAGCGTTGGTTCAGGCCACGGAGGTTCGCCCCGAGGCTGTAGGCCGATGGCTAGAGGCTATTGAACCACGTCTAGCGCGGAGCATGTCCTCTGGTCGCCAAATAGGTTGGGCGGGGTTAGGTGTCTTCACGCCAATCGTCGAGGCAGGGGGGCTTAGGGGCTTCTCCTTTGCCCCAGAGGATGCTCTCAGCGAGGTGCTCAATAGACCATTCGGGATGTTTAGCCCTGTCGCTGTTCTCTCCTCCGAGGCTGTAGAGGGGCTATCGGTTCGGGAGGTCGAGACGCTAGAGCAGTGTCTCGCATCTTCGCCCATAGAGGTGCTCATACAGCCTAGAGAGGAACTTGTACAGGAACCCACCTTGGTTGATTCTGTGGTAGTAGAACCTACTATGTCGGTTGAGCCCATGGAGCATCCCGAGGACGAAGCTACAGAGCCGAGTGCTCCTGCCGAAGATTTGCCAGCAGCATCTGGGGTATCAACTATCGAGAGTCCTCCTCCTGTAGACGTATCTCAAGCACCCGAGCCACATGGCGACCAAGCTACAGCTGTGGCAGGAGACGCCCAAGTAGACGAAGCACTAGAGCAATCTGCCGTGTACCAACGCAAGAGCTCTAGAGGTCGCTGGCTAGGGCTATTCATTCTATTGGTCATCCTGGTTGGCATTTGGGCTCTGTGGCGCTATCTAGAGCGTAGGCCTGCGACCACTTCTCAGCCTCAGCTCAAGCTCCCTACACATACCGAGCTCGTGACTTCTCCGCCTTACCTAGATACGACTATGCTATGGTTCGTTAGTACCCCGGTACGCTCGCCCCTGGTAGCACAAGAGAACGGCATGGTAGCCAAACCGGTAGTAGAAGACCCCATAAAGCCCCCCCCCCAGACTTCAGCTACATCACCCAAGGTCATTGAAGCGGAGGAGATCGTCATCAAGCCTGGAGATAGCCTTGTGCAGATTGCTCTGCGCAAGTACGGCCATAAGGCATTTTGGGTATATATATATGAGGAGAACCGAGAGCGGATTAAAAATCCTGACAATATTCCCCTCGGTACACGGCTTAGTCTGCCTGCTGCACGCAAGTATGGCATCGACTCGTCCAATACTAATTCGGTTAGCCGTGCGTTAAGTCTACAGCGAGCTTTGCTCAAGAACAAGAAAAAGTAAACGGAATAGTTATCACAATAAATGCTCAAACGAAAGCATGGAATCAATGGATATTAGAAGCCTCACAGAGCTGATAGAGAAAAAAAGCTACGTTGTCGATCAGCTGCGTAGAGGTATGCAGGAAGCGATCGTTGGTCAGACACATCTGATCGACTCCCTGCTCATCGGGCTACTCGCAGACGGACATATTCTGCTAGAGGGGCTACCAGGTCTAGCCAAAACCCTAGCCATCAAGACGCTTGCCCAGCTGGTACACGCAGACTACAAGCGCATCCAGTTTACTCCAGACCTGCTACCAGCCGACGTAATCGGTACGCTGATGTATTCGCAGAAGCACGAGGAGTTTCAAGTCAAGCAAGGGCCTATCTTCTCCAACTTCATCTTGGCGGACGAAATCAACCGAGCACCCGCCAAGGTGCAGAGCGCTCTCTTGGAGGCGATGCAGGAGCGACAGGTGACCATCGGGGAGAAAACGTTTAAGCTCCCCAACCCTTTTCTCGTGATGGCGACGCAGAACCCCATCGAGCAGGAGGGAACTTATCCTCTGCCCGAGGCACAGGTAGACCGTTTCATGCTCAAGGTCAAGATCGACTATCCCAAGCGTGAGGAGGAGGCGCAGATTATTCGCGACCATATCCGTACGGCTAGCTATACCGCCAAGCCCATTCTGCAGATCGAGGATCTGCTCGAGGCTCGTCAGACCGTTCGCCAGGTGTACCTAGACGAGAAGATCGAGCGCTACATCGTAGATATAGTTTTCGCTACTCGAGACCCAGAGGCAGCAGGCCTTGGAGAGTACAAGAATTTCATCAGCTTCGGGGCATCACCTCGTGCATCTATCGCTCTGGCTGTGGCTGCACGTGCGCATGCCTTCATGAAGCGTAGAGGCTATGTCATCCCAGAGGATATACGCGCCGTTTGCTACGACGTGCTACGCCACCGCATTGGTCTAAGCTACGAGGCTGAAGCCAATGATATTGTGGCCGATGATGTGATCAAGGAAATCCTCAACAAAGTGGAAGTGCCATAGAGCGAGAACCACTGAATAGAGTCAATGAAAAAGGATAGAACGGCACAGAGTACCGACCTGCTCGGCAGGGTACGGCGCATCGAGATCAAGGCCAAGGGGCTGTCTGAGCAAGTCTTTGCTGGGCAGTATCACTCAGCCTTTAGGGGGCGTGGTATGGCCTTCAGTGAGGTGCGTGGGTATCAAGTCGGAGACGATGTGCGGGACATTGATTGGAATGTAACGGCTCGCTATGCCAATCCTTACGTCAAGGTGTTTGAGGAGGAGCGTGAGCTGACGGTGATGTTGCTCATTGATCTGACGGGCAGTAGCCTTTTTGGTGCTAAGGCCGAGAGCAAGCGTGAGCTGATGACGGAGGTTGCCGCCACGCTGGCTTTCTCTGCGATGCAAAATAACGATAAGATTGGGGCTATCTTTTTCACAGATCAGATCGAGCTATTCATCCCACCACGCTCTGGTCGTAAGCATATTCTCTATATCATCCGCGAACTGCTCGGCTTCGAGCCACAGAGCAGAGGCACAGACCTCAACGTACCACTTGGCTATCTGATGCGTACAATCAAGAAACGCTGTACGGCCTTCTTGATTTCGGACTTCATCCAGACGGGCGATAGCTATCAGACCTCTCTGAACTTAGCTAGTGGGAAGCACGACCTTGTGGCTCTGCGTGCCTATGACCCTACGGCAGCCACGCTCCCCGACCTAGGCCTAGTCTATTTGGTAGATGCCGAGACTGGAGAGAAGCGCTGGGTAGATACCTCCTCGGGTAAGCTGGCTAGAAGCTATGCCGAGAGCTACCAGAGACATGAGCAAATCTGCCGAGAGTTATGTCTGCGCTCAGGTGTGGATCTAGTACATTTGTCTACCGGTGAGGACTTCACGCCCGAGTTAATCAAACTATTTAGACGCAGGTCATGAGGTCTGCGCTTAGCATCCCAATGAGGACGTACGTACAACTAATCATACTTACGCTGGGGCTACTTCTGAGCTGGTCTGCTCATACTCAGAATGTTTCTATCCAAGCCCAGCTAGATAGAGCCGAAATGAAGACGGGTGAGCAGGCAATCATTGATGTGGTTATCCGCACCGACGACTTGGCACGTACACGCTTTTTCGTCGCCGAAAACGACCAAGAGCCTACTCGATTCAGAATACTTGACTTCGGAGCTACTGATACGATTGAGCTAGACGGTAAACTGCGAGAGATACAGGCCAAGATGCTGATTACCTCTTTCGATTCGACGCTTATCGTCATACCCCCAATTGTCGTGGAGACGCCTGGCGGTCGCGCCCAGACGGAGCCATTGGCTCTCAACGTCATTCAACCCGAAGTCGACCTAGAGCATCCCGATGAGATCAAGGATATTAAAGCTCCTTGGGCGGTTTCTTGGGGAATAGCAGACTTCTTGGAACTCGTGGTTAGCCACCCTGCTTTCTGGATTATCCTACTTTTGTTAGTCTTGGCCTACGGCTACTATCGTTACAGGCAGCTCCCTAGAGATACGACTCAACCAGTTGCGCCCGCTATCCCGATCGTTACGGAGACACCTCTAGAGCGCATTGAGCGCGAGTTGGGAGAGATCGAGGCGAGAGCTTACTGGCGTTCGGGGCATTATAAGCAGTTCTACAGTGAGGTGATTGAGAGCCTCAAGCACTACATCTATTCCGTCAAGGGCTGGCATGTGCTAGAGATGACGACGAGCGAACTCAACGATTATCTCTACCGTCGAGGCGAAGACCGAGAGCTACGCACTCTGCTCGAGGGGCTACAGCGTGATGCCGACCTCTCGAAGTTTGCCAAAGGTGCTCCGACGGAGAGCGATGCACGTGCTTCTCTCTCGGAGGCTCGTAGTTTCGTAGCGCGCACTCAGTCACTGTGGCTCACCCAGCAGGAAGCGGTCGAGCCTAGCGTAGCAGAAAGGAGGGAAGAGGCATGACGTTCTTACATCCATATTTCCTATATCTGTTGCTCCTGATACCCGCACTTGTACTATGGTATATCTTACATAGACGCAGGGCACAGGCGACACTCCTGACGCCTTCGCTTAGCTTCATCAAAGGAGTTCCTTCTGGCTGGAGGGTACGGCTGAGGCATTTGCCCTTCGCCCTACGTATGCTAGCGCTTGCAATGATTATTGTCGCTCTCGCCCGTCCCCAATCGTCGCGTAGCTGGAGCGAAAGCGATGTAGAGGGCATTGACGTCATGCTCACGATGGATATCTCCACTAGTATGTTGGCGATGGACTTCGAGCCGAATCGTATTGAAGCAGCCAAACGTGTCGCTGCGGATTTCGTTGCTAATCGTCCCAATGACAACATTGGTTTGGTTGCCTTCGCAGGGGAGAGCTTCACCGTCTGCCCTCTGACTACTGACCATGGTGCTTTGATTAACCGATTGGTGCAGATTGCTCCGGGAATGATTGAGGATCAGACGGCTATCGGGCTTGGCCTCGTGACAGCAGTCAATCGTCTCCGAGATAGCCAAGCCGAGAGTAAGGTGATTATCCTGCTGACCGATGGGGTCAATAATGCTGGTGACATCTCCCCACAGCTAGCTACAGAGCTCGCTGCAAGTCTAGGCATCACTGTACATGCTATCGGTATGGGGACGGATCGGGGGCAAGCACCTTATCCCATTCCTTCGGCCTTCGGAGGGACAGTCGTACGTCCAATCCCTGTTGACCTAGACGAGGTCGTTCTTCGTCAGATCGCCGAGAGTACGGGCGGAACCTACTTCCGTGCCACGGATATGAGTAGCTTGGAGACCATATACAAGCAAATTGACCAGATGGAGAAAACCAAACTGCGGACTCGCAATTACCAGATGATTGGGGAGGAGTACTTAATCTTTGCCATCATTGCGCTTTTGGCTTTGGCTCTAGACTTCATCTTGCGTAATACTTACCTCAGAACTAATCCGTAATGAAGTTTATATTTCATTCACCCCAATACCTCTACCTACTCCTTTTGCTCATCCCGATGCTCGGGCTGAGCTTCTTCAGTTTCTATGCCAGACGGCGCAGGCTACACCGCTATGCAGGCAATCCTGAGATGCGCGCTGTCTTGATGCCCGAGCGAGTAGGACGCAAGAGGCTGATGAGAGACCTACTCGTACTGATATCTTTTGCCGCTCTAGTCGTAGTCATTGCACGCCCTCAGATGCCTGGCAATAAACAAGACGGAGAGGACAGACGAGGCATAGAGGCGATGATATGTATCGACGTCTCCAACTCCATGCTCTGTCCAGACCTCGCGCCTTCGCGTCTGGACTTTGCCAAGCGCTCGGTACAGCGTTTGCTCGAACGTATGCAGAGCGACAAAGTCGGCCTTATCGTGTTTGCTGGTAAGGCTTATATGCAGCTTCCTATTACCACGGACCTCAAAACCGCACAGGAGTTTTTGGCGAACATCACTCCCACTATGCTCTCGGCACAAGGCACGGCTATTGGAGAGGCGATTGGTCTAGCGGTACAGTCCTTCTCCTCTCGCGACGATATTGGCAAGACAATCATCGTGATGACAGACGGAGAAGACCACGAGGGTGATGCTATCGAGGGCGCAACTGCCGCCGCACAGCAGGGCATCAAGGTGCAGGTTGTGGGTATCGGTACAGCAGATGGTGGCCCCATACCCGTGGCCGATGGACAGTACCTCAAGGACGAAGAGGGACAGGTCGTTACTACGCACTTCAACCCCGAGATGTGCCGCTCTATCGCCGAGGCTGGCCAAGGCTCTTTCGTCACATCTACCAATCAGAATGAATTAGTTGGGGCACTACACCAAGAGCTAGATAAGCTACCTAAAGCCAATACAGGTCGACTCGAGGAGTCTGGTTACCTAGAGCTCTACGAGGTGTGGGCTTGGCTAGCATTGATACTCCTCATTGCCGAATGCTTCATTGCCGAGAGGAGAAATAGAATCCTAATGAAATACAATCTTTTCTCTCATGAGTAGTAGACAGATCTTATTCATAGCTCTTATGCTCGTGGGTATCGCCTCTACGGATGCTCAAGTCAGTAAGAGGCAACAGCTCCGCAAGGGGAATAAACTCTACGAGAAGTCGGATTTTGGCGCAGCCGAGGCTAGCTACCGAAGCTTGTTGCAGCAAGATAGCCTCTCTACCTACGCCAACTTCGCCATAGGGAATACCCTCTATAAGCAGGGTAAGGGGCAGGAGGCTCGTAGTTACTACGAGCAAGCTGCCAAGCAGGCCGATCTCCCAAAGGACAAGGAGGCTCAGATCTGGCACAACCTAGGTAATATCTCCATGCAAGAGAAGCAATATGCCAAGGCGATAGAAGCTTATGAGCAGTCTCTTATCTTGAACCCAAGTGATGATGAGACGCGCTACAATCTAGTGCTGGCACAGAAGCTACTGCAGCAGGAGCAGCAGCAAAATAAGAATGATCAGCAGCAGAGCCAGGACGATCAGCAAAACAAGCAAGATCAGAACAAGGATCAGCAGCAAAATCAGGAGCAGAATAAGGACAAGCAGAAGCAAGACCAACAGAAGAATCAGCAGAAGCCTCAAGAACAGAAGCCCGATAAGCAAAATCCCGAGGCCAAGAATCCTGCCGAGCCTCAAGCTGGCGAAGGCAAGATGAGTAGACAGCAAGCCGAGCAGATTCTAGACGCCTACAAACAGAATGACGATAAGACACGCCAGCGCGTAGAGCAGATGCAGCGCGAGGGTGAAGAAAAAAGAAATCATAAGGTTAAACGAAAATGGTAACATCGATAAAAACGTCGATTTATACGCTTATCTGCGCTCTGGCTTTTATTGGCACGACGCTACAAGCGCAGACCATTCAGATCGAGGCTCCACAAGAAGTTGAGCAGGGACGTCCCTTCTCTGTTACCTACGTGGTTAGAGACCTCCAAGAGGATGTATCACCAATCTCCCCCAAATACGAGGGGCTAGAGCTTCTGTATGGTCCTACGCGCAACGAGAGCTCCAATGTGTCTATTACCAATGGACGCGTCGTCTCCTCTAGCTATGTGGCCTTTACGTACACGTTCCTAGCCGTCAGTCGTGGGTCATTTACGATCTCTGGCTTCAAGTTAGCGCGTCGCTCAGGAGATCCTCTCACCTCTCGCCCACATAAAATATCGGTAATCGCTAGTACTTCTGGAGCAAAGAATATCAGCCGTATGTCTAAGGGTTACCTCTATCGTACGGTCGTACCACGAACCTCTGTCTATGTCCAGGAGGCTCTTCCTGTGAGTTACAAAGTCTACTCCTCGACCTCCTTTGGGGTTTTGGATGCCAAACCTCCCACCTATGATGGTTTTATTAGCCAGAGGGTAGAGGATACGGGGCGTACGCCAGTTTTGCGCGAAGATTATCAAGGCGCTAGCTATCAGACCGCAGAGGTTATACGCGAGGTGCTTTTCCCACAGAGATCTGGTGTACTTACTCTGCCTAGCAGTGAGATTACCCTCCAGATACCTGTAGAGATTGAGGGAGATCCATTTCTTGGATCGATGATGGAGCGTAAGCTCGTTACCTCCCCCGTGACGATCAACGTAAAGCCTCTCCCTGAGGTAGGTAAGCCTGAGGATTTCTCTGGAGCTGTGGGCAAGTTCACTGTAACCTCCGAGCTGTCTAACCAGAATCCTCGGACAAACGAGGCTTTTACCCTAAGATGCCGCATTCAGGGGATTGGAAACCTGAAGATTGCCAAGCTGCCCAATCTTGAGTTCCCTCGCGAACTTGAGGTCTATGATCCAAGCGATGAGACGGAGCAAACTAGCGATGGTGCGGTTGTCCAAGCAACTCGTCTCATCGAGTACAACATTATTCCCCGACATACGGGACGTTATACCCTCCCTAAGTTCAGTTTCTCTTATTTCGATCCTAGTAGCAAGAGCTATAGGCGTGTAGAGACCGAGCCTATCAACATCCGAGTCTCTCAGGGGAAGCATATCGAAACCAATACGCCTGTGGTGCAGAGCTCCAAGACCGAGGAGAATGCTCCCTATGGTCTGACTAATAAGGTAGGAGCCTCGTCTCCACAAGGACTTTCCTTTGTTTCTAGCTGGAAGTACCCTGCTAGCTATATTGCCCTAATACTCCTCTTCACCACTGTGCTGATTATGATCCGCAAGCGAATAGCTCTGCGTGCGGATGTGGTTGGGTATAGCGCCTCGAGGGCTAATGCTGTGGCGCATAAGCGCCTTCGCCTAGCGAAGCAGTACCTAGACAAGGGGCTGACGAATCAATTCTATGAGGAGCTACTGCGCGCTCTGTGGGGCTATATGGGCGATAAGCTCCGCTTACCAACCTCCGAACTAAGCCGTACCAACGTTCGGGAGCATCTAGAGCGTCATAGTGTGGAGCAAGACCTCATTGATGCGTGGTGCGCCACCCTTGACGAGGCAGAGTTTGCACGCTTTGCTCCCAATGCCTCGAGCGATGCCCCCAAACAGCTCTACCAAAGAGCTGTCGAGACCGTAACTAGCGTCGAGACCTCTAAGAAACTCACAGGTAAGTAGCCTCATAGAAAGCAAATAAACTCAATCGAAGATGATGAATCGTATCATATACTTCAGTATAGCTCTGCTGACTATGTTTGGAGCAGTAGCCTATGCTCAAGACGAGCGCTTGTCTCCTGGTGAGACATTCGCTAATGGGGATTATGCCGAAGCAGCACGTTACTACCAGGAGCAGATTAAAGAGAGTAAAACTCCAACCTCCGACATGCTCTACAATCTAGGGGTGTACTATACGCAGATGGAGCATATGCCCGATGCAATCCTTGCCTACGAGCGTGCACTCTATCTAGAACCCACCAATAGTATGGCTAGACATAACCTTGATTTACTCTACGAGCAAGTCAAGGGAGGTATGGGCAATGGCAGAGGGCTGCTTACACGTTGGGCAGATCGCCTATGCTATTCGCTCACGATAAACACTTGGGCGCTCGTAGCGTTGGCCTCTTTTGCTCTGATGCTTCTTGCCTTTGGGGCATTCTTGATCTCTAGAGTACTAGGGCGTAAGAAAGCCTTTTTCTATTCCTCTATACTGCTGGTGGTGCTTTGTCTAGTAGCAAATGCTAGTATTTTGCATCAGTGGTACTACTATAAGCTCAGCGAAACCCAAGCGATCCTACAGGAGGCGCAGCAGTTGCTCTCTACTGCAGATGGCCATGCCATCGCAACGGCAGAACTCTACGAGGGGACGCCAATCTGGATATTGTCTTCCGAAGAAACCGCTAGCCAAATTCGTCTCCCAGATGGACGGGTTGGTTGGGTAGCAAACTCGAGCTTTACACGAATTTTACCGATCAAATGATGACGTTTCTCAATCTAACACCCCCACTTATCCCTGGGGAAGTCGGCATCCTGAAGGCAATCAACGGATGGCATAGCCCCATAGCCGATGCGTTTATGTATATGATCTCCAATACAGGGGCTTGGATACCTGTGGTTGCCGTGCTACTTTATTATCTTTTCTCCCGTAAGCCATGGCAGGAGGCTGTGCTGTTTATCCTCAGCGTTGGGTTGTGCATCCTCATTTGTGATAGATTGAGTGCTGGTTTTGCCAAGCCGTTCTTTGCTCGGCCACGACCTACACACCTCGAGGGACTTGGCGAATACCTCCATATCGTTTTTGGCTACAAAGGGGCGGCTTATGGCTTCTTCTCTGGTCACGCCTCCAACTTCATCGCTGTGGCTATGCTGATGAGTAGAACCATACGCGACCGTCTGACTTCTTTTCTCATCTTTGGTATAGTTCTATTGGTCGCTTATAGTCGGATGTATCTAGGGGTGCATTTCCTCTCCGATATTCTGATGGGCTTCGTTGTTGGTCTTAGCGCTGGCTACTTTGTCTCTCTGCTTCATCAGGTACTACGTCGTCGCTTTTCTCCATCGGGTTATCGCCCATCGAAGGAAGTATTTGCCGCGCAGCTCGGCGTGTGGAGGTTAGCTCTCATGCTATTCTTGCCTGTGCTATTAGCTTACTCTTGGCAGGTAGCTCGCATCCTGAAGATGGTTGGTGCGTATTAGCAGATATCCTTGACGCAAAATAATTTGGGGCTGGGTAAAATCGAATTTTACCACAGCCCCAAATTATTTGTGCTAAGATGCTAGCCAAATGTGGTGGTGCCTTTTACTTTACTGAAACCCCACGATACGCTCGGCATATGTAGTCCAAGACGATTTGTAGG
>JAUMYV010000004.1:33482-52760 GCA_030528445.1 Porphyromonadaceae bacterium
GCTCCCGAGGGCAGTAGCTTGAGGAATAGAGGTTCTGTCTCCAGAGGAGTCTCGGAGAGGAATCTTATAGAGGTGATGTTGCTACATTTCTCGAAGGCATTGCCAGCAACTTCCTTCGTATTGGCTGGCACGATGATATTTGTAAGACCTGTACATCCAGAGAACCCTCCCAGATGATTTACCGAGCTAGGGATATCGATACTTCTAAGACTGGTACATAGGGCGAAGCCGTACAGGTCGCTCAATCGGCTCTCTGGAGCGAAACGCACTTGATTGAGAGCAGAACACTTGTCGAAGCCATCAATCTCAATTACAGAGGCTGGTATGTCTACTTGTTTTAGGGCGGTACATCCCTCGAAGCCTCGAATCGCCTTAACGCGACTTTTACCCAAGAAACGAATCTTCTTTAGAGCAGTACATGCATCAAAACCACCAAGCGTAGTAACAGACTCTGGGATGTTGATCGCTTTCAATTCTGTACATTGAGCAAATCCAGAGAGATCTGTCACCGTATTGGGTATGTTGATGTCCATTAATGAGGTACATCCGTCGAAGCCAGATAGATCGGTGAGACTGCCATTTTCTGCAAACTTGATGTCAAAGAGGCTCGTACACTTATTGAATCCAGATAGAGTGTGTACAGATCTGGGGATGTCAATACTTCTAAGCCCACTACATTGATCAAATCCAGCAAGCTCCTCTAGGCCATCTGGGAGTTTTACAGCAGCCAATCGAGGTAGTCTAGAGAAAGCCTCCTCCTCTATTTGGGTCAGTTTACCCGATTGGGGGAATATAATCTCGGATAGAGCTGTAGCTCCTGCGAAGGCGCGACTCCCAATCTCTGCCAGAGAGCTTGGGAGCTCGATGCGATCGATATTTCTACAGCCATAGAATGCGTCTGCCCCAATTTGGGTGAGTGCACTTGGATGCGCAAAATCGACACGGGTCAGTTTGTAGCAGTCAGCAAAAGAATATTCCCCTAGCTCGGTGACTCCTTGAGGAATGACGAACTTGCGCATCCCTGAGCCTCTAAAGGCACCCCGCTCAATCTCTCGGAGCTGACAAGGCTCATGGAATTCGATATTTGTAAGATTGGGACAGAAGGAGAAGGCATCTTTGCCGATGGCCTCCACAGACGAAGGAATGCTCACGTGGGTGAGCTTAGGGCAGTGTGTGAATCCAACTACACGACGTACCCCTTGAGGGATTCTGATTGAGGTAAAATGTGTTTGCCCATGGAAGACATCCTCTTCCCACCCGATAATGTCATATCCTTTGAGGGCGGGTAAATGCTCTAAATCTAGCACAGCAGGCGGATTGTCCCAACTACTAATCCAGTAGCCCTTCTCATCTGTCATGTAGACGAGCTTGATATCCCCTAGTATAATCGTAGTGCCATCTTCTGGAGCCAATGACGGATTTGGTTGCTGGACGATACTGATCTGTTGGAGTGCCTCCCCATCTTCTGAGCGTAGCACTACAGTGGCGTATCTGTTGGATTTACCTTCGTGTCGAGCCGCTTCGATGATGATGCGCTCCTGCCTGATGGTAGAGCGTAGTCCAGAGGACTTGAATGTGAGCCAAGACTTCGCCTCCTGTGGGATATCTACCTGGTAGACAAGATCCGTGTCTAGATCAATAGCTATCTCGCCACCTTGATAACCAACTGTATGCACATGCTGGTGAATGGTCATAACGCCACGGGAGAATACAATCGCTTGCATGATTGTATATCCTCTCCCATTACTAACGAAGACAAGCACACGACTATCAATGAGGCTATGCGGAGTAGTAACCTCTATGATGCCTTGCTCCCTAGAATCTTTGCGGATAGATGCCTTATAGCCATCTTGAGCCATGACCTCTATTTGAGTGCTGTCGTCGCCTCCACCGATAGTGTAGGATATCTCATATTTTGTGTTGGGCTGCATGCGGATTGCTCCTACACGCCCTAGGGTTAGTTTTAGCCCGTCTCCCTTAGGGATTTTTAGGACTGTACCACCTTTTATGGTGAGATAGACGTAGTCTACCTCTTCTTTTAGATCTGTAAATAGCCCAGAGCTTGGGTTGGGGCTGGGGCTTGATGTGTCGTCCTTAGCCAAGCCAAGCTTTTTCCAACTTTTGCCACCGTCGTAGGAAACGTACCAGTAGTTCTGCTCTATTTTGAACTCTGGCGTCACGCCATCTGTCCCAGCCTTACCTGTTTCGCCTTGCTTACCAGGTTCACCTCTCACGGGTATCTTATTGCGATTGGAGTCTAGCATAAATGCTCCATTGATAGCCCAGTAGTAGGTTTGTCCCTCTTGGATTACCCCTAGCTTTGGCGTAAAGCCTTGGACTCCATGGAAGATGTCAATGGGCTTGTTTTTGGAGAACTGGATGCGGTATCCTTGGCGACCGTCTTCGTTTATCGGAGTAATGGAGGTGATGTAGTCGCCTGTATTGACCGAGGCTATTAGTTTTTTCAGCTCTTTGATGTCGGCATTGAACATTGCCGCTAGTTTCTCGAGCTCGGTTAGCCTTTTCTCTACATGGTCTACTCGATCGTCTAGGTCTTGAATTCTAGAGGATAATGCTCTGTCGTCATAGCGGCATCTCGATAGAGATGCTAGGCAAAAGAGTCCTATCAGGAGTACTCTTGCATAGATAGTAGCTTGTTTCATATTATCATAGGATTGAGTTTGTACGCAACTTTGAGTTGTCCGATACAAAAGTATGAAACAAAATCAGAATATCACGGAAAATCCAGTATCGTCACTACGCTACTGGAGCATAAAATAGGGATAGTGATAGGAAAGGCGGTGTGCGGAAGTTTACATTCCGGCACACCGCCTTAGCCTTACGACTCTTTCGTCTCTCTATTGCTGCTGGGACGATACGCGCTGCTTCTCGATTTCTATCTTAAACTGATATTGTTGGTTGTCATCCTCGAGGATAAGCGGATTGTTGTCCGCATTGTCATACAGGTTTTTCCCCTCGGCCTTGAGTTTTGCCTCACGAATGAGCGTGTTAGCCACAGGGAATCTGAAAGAGAACCTTTCTTCATCTCTCTCAACTCTTAGTACCAACTCTTCTCCTGCCTTATAGTCAATAATGTGTCTATGAGCAAGATTTTTATCAAAACGGAGTTCATCCTCAGATGTATTCCCATTAAGACTCTTTCTTACAATGAATGTTCTGCCGATGCGATCCTGTACACTACCAGACTTGGAGACAAGGCTAGAAGGATTGAAGTACATATCAAAAGTGATTGTCTCGGGCTTGCTCTCTGTCTTCTTATACTTAGAGTAGATGACGGTCTTGAAGAGCTCATTTGTGCCAAGCTCTCTCAGCTGATAGGCAATCGGAGCACCTTGATTATCCCTGCTGTAGCGCGCTCCCTCGGTCAAGAACTTGCTGATAGTGGATACATCTGCCACACTCTGCCCAGCTAGCTGTGCATCTCCACCGATGATTCGGCCTCTGATCGATGAGTTTTTCTTGATTGAGCTATAGGCCAATTCGGCATTAGCATCGAATGCTCCTCCGAAAGCCACTTGTAACTTGGCATCTAGCTCGACCTTGGTCATATCTGTTTCGATACCGAGGAGTAGGACACGCCCCATCTTCACCGTAGAGACATAGACAGGCTTCTTACCCTCGAATGCACGCTGATAGTCGAAGTCGTTGACGAAGAAATCTGATGGCTGTGCTGGGGGGTCGATATCAAGCGTGTAGAATACCTGCTGCACCTTGACGAGGTAGCGCTTACGCTCTGTGTCATAATTGAACCCAGCTGATGCCTTGACCGTAACAGAGGTTCCATTATAGTTTGCTCCGAGAGCGATTTTGAGGTGCTGCTCGTCATGAACCTCCTCCGAGGAATAAGTAATGTCGGCAGGGGGAGTGTTATGTTCTCTTGCGAGCAGCTCGCTCACCGCGTCACGTACAGTGGAGAGTTTGGGGTCTGCTACCGTGATAGAGGTCTTACCCGTGCTTGAGCTGAGTGAGGTGGAGATGGTAATCGGTTGGCGCGCAGCGATGATCGGAATATATGATCCGTCAACTACCGAACTGCCCTTAACTAGCGCCCCAGGATAGAAGATTGAAGTGGCATCGGAGAAAAGCAATTGCTCATCTACCTCTTTAGCCTGCTCATACTCCTTAGATAGAGCGTCGGTGGCACGCAGTCCAGCTGCTTGTACGAATGGGCGTTCTCCAAATGGCTTAACCTGCTCTACGCTCGGTAAGCTGTAGACATAGGAGTTGAATTTTTGGGCAAATTCGGTGTTCGTTTGGTTGGTTTGCCCTTGGAGGTCTCCCCCTCCTTTTTTAGGTTCATCCTGCTTACTGCCACATGAGGTCGCAATAAATCCGGCAAGTACGCCTAGGCTTAATACAAAGCCCTTGGAGATTTTGGTAATTTTCATAAAAACACTATTTAGTTTATAAACGGCGGCAAAGTTAATGTCATATATTTTGAACTACCACGCCAATTTTTGAGATTATGCACCTACTCGATGTGCGAACTTTACATTACAAACGAATGTCTATTGGATTTTATTTTCTTCAATAATAAACTTTTGGGTTCGGTTTATCCGTTTGTTTATTGCGTTTGGTAGGACAAATTATGAGTAAGAAGTCTTATTCTTGTTTATGTGGGAAATCAAACCATTGGAATGTGGAAATAATCCAAATATGTACCTAAACTGCCAAATTGGTTCGATTCCTGTATGCGCCTGCTCCCATTATTTTTTGAGTATTGCGACCATGAACCTCGGGTGCCTAAAATCGTTTTTTGTGTTTATTTACAAGGGTTTTGACTCCGATTCCTTAGGGCAAGAATTACTTGGGGTGAGTTCCCTCGCCATTTCCGAAAAATCTCTGGGAAGAAATGCTTGGAGTGGAGGGTAAAATACACGAATCCTAATCTGGTGTTGGTTTATGTTTTGATTGACAGCGGTATGTACTAGGTTTGTTTTTCTGAAAGACGTACTCTATAGTGTATATAAAAATTAACACTTGGGGGGTGCGTTTGAGTATGCTTAAGGCAAATGCCCCACGCGAATGCCCTAAATTGCTAGACTGCGTATTTGCCACCTAGCAGGCTCTAGATTGAGTTCGACTTCGTTTGGGTACTTAGTCCCAGCCGAACGAAAATAACCGCTTGAAACGGATTCTTTGTATTGTCTTGAAAGACAGTTGTATGTGTTTGTCTTTAGAGCGATTATAGCTAAACGAAGCAGACTTTTCAGAATTTATCTGCACTAATCTTTTCGGATCTGTGTACATATCCCATCGGATTAGTCCTACAATCCGAGAAAAACTCAGAGAGATTCTTTAGGTCGGCTCAAATAGCCTTCAAGAAATACCCACCGATTAATGAGAAAGCTTGTTAATGTATTTGCAAGTTTTAATATTATCGGCGAAGAATAGAGGTGTAATGCTGTCGCATGGATCTGTGTGGAGCAAAGGTTATAAGTAGCTTGGGCAGTTGCCTAGCAAGACTCACCGCTTAGGTTAAGGATTTAGTGAGTCTAGATAGGCTATTTTTTAGCTTTCATTCCTTGTACGCGTTCGGGGTTTTGACGAACGAAGTCTGACCAGTTTTTGGTTGCCGAGCTAGAGGCCTTGGCCATAGGGGAGGCGGTTAAGAAGTAATGGCAGAGTGCTGCGGCAAGTCCGTCGGTGGCATCTAGTTCCCTAGGCATAGAGCTCTGTGGGATCTTGAGGTAGCGCTGTAGCATGCCTGCTACTTGCTCCTTGGAGGCATTACCGTTGCCAGTGATGGCTTGCTTGATGCGCATAGGGACGTATTCGGTAATGGGGATATCGTATCTGAGTGCAGCAGCCATCGCCACCCCCTGTGCACGCCCCAGCTTGAGCATACTCTGTACATTCTTGCCGAAGAAAGGAGCTTCGATAGCTAGTTCGTCGGGGGTAAATTCTTCAATCAGCCCACAGATACGATCGAAGATGCGCTTGAGACGCATATAGTGGTTCTCCATTTTGTTTAGATGGATGACCCCCATGGCTAGTAGATCTGCCTTATTGCCGACGACACGGATGAGCCCGTAGCCCATGATGATAGTTCCAGGATCTATGCCAAGGATGATGCGCTCGCCTCTCATAAGTCTCTATAGCTCCTCAAGCTCCATAAATGTAGAGAACCCCATCACCGACTGTCCGAATAGGCGAACTAGCTTCTCGGGATAGATGCGCCCCTGCTCCTCTAGATAGGTCGATAGCGTCCTTTGGTTCGGTGCCACAAACTGTAAGGCATAGCTTAGAGTAGGGTCCTCTGTTGGGGTCGAGACGACGCGCATCAGGCGTGCATCAGAGAGGATGCCATGGGCAAGTACCCCAGGGATGTAGATTTCTTTGATGAAACGGAGAAAATCATCTTTGATCTTCTCCTCTATGACAAATGTCGTATTATAAATGATTTGTAGCATTATTGTATGGATATGAATCATCCGTTTTGCAGAGGATTGAGCCGAAGTTCCTCAAAAAAATTACAACAAAGATACGAGCAATTGAAAATATTATATACCTTTGCAGAGCAAATCAAAGCGAGGGGTATTAGCTCATCTGGCTAGAGCGCGACACTGGCAGTGTCGAGGTGAGCGGTTCGAGTCCGCTATACTCCACATATTGTATTTGATTGTCAGATACTTATAGAGCAGTGGTAATAAAAGTGTGGGCAACACCCTTTTGTTACCACTCTTTTTTATTTACTACAAGCCTTAGGGAGAGGAGGCTCTAAATCGCTAGGGCGATTGGTTTTTGATACAGGTGATAGCTACAGTACCAATCGAGCATACGACTTAATCAATGATATAGCTATGAATTAATGCATTGCACCAGTCATGTCTGACTTCTTCTGCTTGGATGCTATCTTGTATATCTTATGAGCGCAATGCCATGTAGAGAGCTTTGCATAAGGTCTATGTTAATGAATAACCTAGAGATACGGAGTGTGTCACATATCCTAGCAGATTTTATCGTGTCTTGTGGAAACAAAGGGGGGCTTTGGAGAGTTATTGGGATATAGAGTTCGTTTGTAATAGCAGTAATAGATTAAATTTTATCATACTCAATAAATAGAAATCATGTCTAAGTATCTGATAGTAGGTGGCGTGGCTGGTGGTGCTACTGCAGCCGCACGCATGAGACGTCTTGATGAGCATGCGGAGATTATCCTCGTAGAGAGTGGCAAACATATCTCCTATGCCAACTGTGGATTGCCATATTATATCGGTGGTAGCATTAAGGATCGTAGTAAACTATTCGTGCAGACGCCAGAGAGCTTCGGTCAGCGATTTAATCTAGAGGTGCGTACGCAGCAGACCGTTACAGCTGTTTATCCCGATGAGCATACCGTAGAGATACAGCGAGCCGATGGCTCTATCTATCGTGAGAGCTATGACAAGCTTTTGCTGTCGCCCGGGGCTAGCCCAATTGTCCCTAATATAGAGGGGGCAGATCTGCCAGGTGTGTTTACGCTACGCAATGTGGAGGATATAGACCGCATCAAGGCCTTTGTTGATGAACAGAAGCCTCGTAGAGCTGTGATTGTCGGTGGTGGGTTTATAGGTTTAGAGATGGCGGAGAATCTGTATGAGCAGGGTATGGAGGTAAGTGTGGTAGAGCTTGCTCCACAGGTTATGGCTCCGATAGACTTCTCTATGGCTAGCCTTGTGCATGCCCATTTGCGTGAGCGTGGTGTAGGGTTGTACCTAGGGCAAGGGCTAGAGCAGATTTCATCTAGTGGTCGTGGCGGTTTGTCTCTTCGTCTCTCTACGGGAGAGCTACTGCAGACGGATATGCTCCTTCTCTCTATTGGTGTTCGCCCACGCACAGAGCTCGCGGCTCATGCGGGTATAGCTCTAGGGGATCGTGGTGGTATCAAAGTCGACGAATACTTCCGCACATCGGCCGAAGACATCTATGCTGTGGGGGATGCGATCGAGTACCCTCATCCTATTACAGGGCAGCCCTGGCTCAACTATCTGGCAGGGCCGGCTAATCGCCAAGCTCGTCTAGTAGCCGATGCTATGGTCACGTGTAGCTCAGAGCCTTATGAGGGAGCTATCGGTACATCTATCGCCAAGGTCTTCGATATTACAGTGGCAGCGACAGGTCTGCCAGCCAAGGCTCTCAAGCAGTCTTCTCTCCCATATCAGTCGGTGACCATCCATCCATTCAGCCATGCGACTTATTATCCTGGCGCCCATCAGCTTACACTCAAGCTAACCTTCCATCCAGAGACAGGGCGTATCTATGGTGCACAGGCTGTAGGGATCGAGGGGATAGATAAGCGTATTGACTCTATTGCACAGCTGATTAAGAACTCTGGTACTATTGCCGATCTGGTCAAGACCGAGCAAGCCTATGCCCCTCCATTCTCATCGGCCAAGGATCCTATTGCCTTGGCAGGTTATGTTGCCTCCAATATTATATCTGGCAGGGTTAAGCCTATCTATTGGAGAGATCTAGACCCAGAGAATCTTGGAGAGGCCACTCTAGTGGATGTACGTACTCCAGCCGAATATCAACTAGGACATATTCCCGGTGCGATTAACTTGCCTGTAGATGATCTGCGAGGTTTGCTTGATAGACTAGACCCTGCGCGTCCTGTTTATGTCTATTGTGCGGTTGGACTTAGAGGCTATCTTGCGTCGAATATTCTAAGGCAGAGAGGCTTTGCTGATGTGCGCAATCTCGTGGGAGGATTTAAGCTTTGGAGTGCAGCTACAGCGCAGTACAATGCTCCTGCACGCCCACGACAAGAGGCCGAGAGCTCATCTACTGGTGCTAGTGCGCAGTCTCGGGATAGCCATGTGAGGATGGAGATCGATGCACGTGGGCTTTGCTGCCCCGGCCCAATCGTTACACTTGCCAAGGCTATTCAGGAGGTAGAGGCCGGAACTCGTCTACGTGTTGTCGCTACTGATCCGGGGTTTGTTCGCGATGCAGAGGCATGGTGCCAAACTACAGGCAATAAATTCGTACAGGGTGGGGGAGACCGAGGAGATTACTCTGTGACCATTGAGAAGGCCGATCGCACTGCTTCGTCAGATGCTCCATGCTCTGTGGGTACTCAACCACAGGGTAAGACTTTCATTCTATTTAGCGATGATCTGGATAAGGCGCTTGCGATGTTCGTTCTAGCTAATGGGGCAGCTGCTACAGGAGAGAAAGTGACGATATTTTTTACTTTCTGGGGGCTTAATGCCGTAAAACGCGGCGGTATCGTACCACCTAAGAAAGATATTTGGGGTAAGATGTTTGGCTTTATGCTACCTAAGGATAGCACGGGTCTTGCGCTAAGTAAGATGAATATGGGAGGCCTTGGCTCATGGATGATGCGCCGCGTTATGAGAGCTAAAGGTGTTGATTCTTTGGAGTCTTTGCGTGACCAAGCAATAGCTGCAGGGGTAGAGTTTATCGCCTGTCAGATGTCTATGGATGTGATGGGTATTAGTAAGGAAGAGCTCCTGCCCGAGGTAACCATAGGAGGTGTTGCCACATATATGCAGCGTGCGAATCAAGCCAATCTAAATCTTTTTATATAATTTTGTTTTGGTAAAATTATGGAAAAGATTCGGACAATCTGTTTAATGCGCGACCTGTTTCTTGGGTTGAGGCAGCTAGAAGACCAGTTGATTGAGCAAGTTGGGGTAGATCTCAATGAGGCTATCCTGCTGTGTGCTCTCGGTTCGGATAGCAGACTCTCTACGGAGGTGTCTCGTCTGACGGGTTTTTTGCCTGCCCATACATCCAAGTTACTTGCCAGTCTAGAGCGTCGTGATTTGATTAAACGCACGGCTGGAAGCGTAGACCGTCGTCAGGTGGTATGCCAACTGACGGAAGCTGGACTTAGTAGCCTAGAAGCCCTTCGGGGTCTAGAGCTAGACTATCCTCCTACACTACAGAAGTTGCTGTAGGAGTTTCTAGGGAGTAAGATGGAAATAACCGGTTGTAGATTTGTATTTGATCTACAACCGGTTTCCTTTTATCGGCTTAGTCGAGGACTCTTATATACCAAGAGCCACCTTGATTCGGTCTACGTGGTCTAGCTTTTCCCAGGTGAATAGCTCTACCTCACACTCTAGGACGCCACGATGATAGGTGGGGAAGTGCTTGGTCACGATGCGTGGCTCACGACCGAAGTGTCCGTACGCGGCCGTTTCCTCGTACATTGGCTGGCGGAGCTTGAGCCGCTGCTCGATAGCATAGGGGCGCAGGTCAAAGAGTGAGGCGATACGATCGGCAATCTCTGCGTCGCTCAGACCAATTTTGCCGCTTCCCTTGGTATCTACGTAGATATTGATAGGCTGAGCTACCCCGATGGCATACGAGAGCTGTACGAGCATCTCGTCTGCTACACCAGCGGCCACCATATTTTTGGCGATGTGGCGTGCAGCGTAGGCTGCAGAGCGGTCTACCTTGCTAGGATCTTTGCCTGAAAAAGCACCACCGCCGTGAGACGCTCTACCTCCGTAGGTGTCTACGATGATTTTGCGTCCCGTCAGTCCTGTGTCGCCGTGAGGACCACCGATGACGAACTTACCAGTAGGATTGACGTGTAGCTTGAGGTTTTCGTCGAATAGCTTGCTGGCCTCAATGCCATAGTTAGCCTTCACTCGAGGCAAAAGAATCTGCTCTACATCGGCTTGGATGCGTGCCTGCATCGCCGAGTCTGCCTCGGCAATGGCTTCTGGGCTATTGTCTGTAGGCTTGATGAAGTCGTCGTGCTGTGTGCTGATGACGATTGTGTCGATGCGGATGGGTTGATGTGCCTCGTCGTACTCCACCGTTACTTGGCTCTTGGCATCTGGACGTAGGTAAGGCATTAGGCGCAGCTCTTCCTTGCGGATCTTAGCTAATTCAAGGAGTAGGGCGTGGCTGAGGTCAATTGGTAGAGGCATGTAGTTGGGTGTCTCGCGACAAGCGTAGCCAAACATCAGACCTTGGTCGCCTGCACCTTGATTCTCTCTGTCGGCACGATCTACACCGCGGTTGATGTCTGCGCTCTGCTCATGTAGAGCCGAGAGAATGCCACAGCTATTGGCATCGAAGCAATACTCGCTCTTGGTATAGCCTACACGGCGAATAACATCGCGAGCCGTAGTCTGCACATCTACATAGGCCTCACTCTTGATTTCGCCAGCGAGTACAACCTGACCAGTGGTTACGAGCGTTTCGCAAGCGACCTTACTCTCTGGGTCTAATGCCATGAATTGGTCTAGGACGGCATCAGAGATCTGATCCGCCAGTTTGTCGGGATGTCCCTCCGATACGCTCTCGGAGGTAAATAGATACTTCATGTTATCTCAGTTTTTATTGTTGGTATATCTGACCATACGGGATCACTGAGCGAAGTACTGCAAGTCGAGCGGAAGGCTAAAGGGAAAATAACTACAAATCTCTCGGGCAAGGACTGCCAATGAGTTGGTTTGATAGAAGTAGTTATTACGATTTAGCATTTTTTCTCGTGGTTGCAAGCAGCTCAAATCTCTCCACGTTTGGGTTATTTGTCGCCACAAAGGTACGAATTAAATGCAAATATCCAGCCCACTTGTCCCAAAGTTGTGTCGGGACTGGTGGGCTGGATCGATATTTTAGGCTTGTTTGCGACTCCTGCTGGACTACAAAGCGAAGCGTGCAGCAACTTCTTCGCGTATTCTGTCACGTAGCTCTTCGCGCTCGATGAGCTGGAGGACATCTTCGGCAAAGGCGATGCTAAGCAATCGCTTCGCTTCGTCCTTGGCGATACCGCGCTGACGCATATAGAAGAGTGCGCTCTCGCTGAGCTGACCAGTGGTCATCCCGTGGCTACACTTCACGTCGTCGGCATAGATCTCGAGCTGAGGCTTAGCCTGCATACGTGCCTCGGAGCTGAGCAGTAGGTTGCGGTTGTTTTGGTAGGCCTGTGTCTTCTGGGCATCTTGAGCCACAAGGATTCGACCTGTGAAGACTCCGTAGCTGCGCTCGGATAGCACGTACTTGAATAGCTCGTTGCTCGTGCAGTGAGGTACTGAGTGAGCGATGTAGGAGCAGTTGTCTACGTGTTCATCGTCCGAGGCGATTACGATGCCACCAAGTGATAGTGAGGCATATTCGCCTGCAAGGTCGCAGTAGTAGTTGTTGCGCGTCTTGCCAGAGTGTAGCGAGATGAAGTTGAGATTGGTCTGGCTCTCTCCCTCCTGATGCAGATGTAGCGTGCTGATGCGCTGGGCTGCCGCAGAGCTATCTTCGATGTCTGTGAGGCTGAGCTTGGCTGCACGACCCACATAGATCTCGGTGCTCTGTAGGCTAACGCTACGGTTGGCCGAGCGATTGCAGTCGTAGCCGACGATCTCTAGCTCTGCTTCGTCCTCAAGAGCTATGATGAGGCGGCTTAGTAGCATTGCGCCCGCTGGGGCTTGCTCTAGCAGATACGTGTAGTTGAGTGGTTGGGTGAGCTTGGCTCTCTTGGGTAGATATACCAAGAAAGCATGGTCGTCCAACCCCTCCACGAGTGCTTGTAGTGGGTCTTCGTCGGTGGAGTAGATCTTAGGCAGATTGCCTTTGAAGCCACTCAGAGGGCCAATGTAAGCACCTTCGGGGAGGCGTAGCGTGTCGATATTGCTCTCGTAGCTCCCCTGCGTAATTGTCCATTCGCCCTCAAGCATCTCCGAGAGATCTGTGCGCTGATAGGCTTCGGAGCGGTACGCGGGGATGCCGATTCGCTTAAATCTCTGTAGTGCTACCTGCCTACAGGGGCATAAGTCTGCCGTTTGGGCGAGCGCTACGAGTTGTGTTTCTAACTGTCCCATTTGCTTATTCTCCCACTTCGTCCTTGATCCAGTCATAACCCTTCTGCTCGAGTAGTAGAGCAAGTTCTGCCCCTCCGCTACGTACGATACGTCCCTTGTAGAGCACGTGTACGAAGTCTGGCTTGATATAGTCGAGTAGTCTTTGATAGTGGGTGATGACAATCGTGCTACGCTCGGGGCTACGCAGAGCGTTTACCCCGTTGGCTACTACACGTAGGGCATCGATGTCGAGACCGCTATCTGTTTCGTCGAGGATAGCGAGCTTAGGCTCTAGCATAGCCATCTGGAAGATCTCGTTGCGCTTCTTCTCTCCACCAGAGAACCCTTCATTTACTGAGCGGCTGGCAAGCTTATTGTCTAGCTCCACGAGGGCGCGCTTCTCCTTCATCAGCTTGAGGAAGTCGCCAGCAGATATAGGTTCTTGGCCAGTGGCTTTGCGATGCTCATTGACGGCAGCACGCATGAAGTTGACCATGCTCACCCCAGGAATCTCTACTGGATACTGGAAGCTGAGGAAGAGCCCACGATGGGCACGCTCCTCGGGCTCGAGCTCTAGGAGGTCTTCGCCCTCGAAGCTCACAGAGCCACCCGTTACTTCGTAGGCAGGGTGCCCCACTAGTACAGAAGATAGCGTGCTCTTACCAGAGCCATTGGGACCCATGATGGCGTGGATCTCGCCGGGCTTAACCTCTAGGTTGATGCCCTTGAGTATTTCTTTATCGCCAATGCAGGCTTGCAGATTTTCTATTTTAAGCATTTTATATTGTTGATGTTGATTTAATATCTCGTTGTTCATTCACCGAATATGTGCACTAGCCAATCGAAAACGTTTAGGATGTCGTCGGTTAGGTCACTATCACCTAGGAAGTTCATCTTGACTCCGAACATGATGCCGTGCCTAAATCCGTTGGAGCTGAGCTGGACGCTACGCTGAGAGACGGGCATCGTGCCTAGGAAGCTCAGAGAGGAGGGGAAGGGGAGGCGTAGATTGTACTCTGCCGTAATAGAGAGGAAGGGTAAGACTCTGAAGTCTAATCCAGCCGATGGCGAGAGACTAATCCTTGACCAATCGCCCGTCTGAATCCAGTTGATGCCATTGCTACTGCTAGACATAGCTCCTATGCCTCCCGAGTGCCTAAAAGTCCACAGCCCCGACAATCCCATGTAGGGAGAGAAGCGACTGCTTGGGCGCAGATAATACCTTGCTCCTAGCTCTAGACCGCTTGTGCTGTAGTTAAGGTCCCAAACGTCGAATGCCTCTCGGGTTAGGTTACCCACCAGAGACATATTGGTGCGTGAGAGGAATAGCTCTGCGCCGAAGGTCTTGACTTCCTCCCAGCCATGCCTGCGTACCTCTCGATTACGTCTAACGGCGAAGAGGTTATTCGCCCCTATCGAGGAGGAGAATGACCAGACTCGCCTCGGTTCGCTTGGCTTGGAGATAGACAACTCTAGTATTGGGTCTAGCATCTGTGGGCTCTGAGCCTGCAGACTTACACAGCCGAGCAAGCATACGAGCAGATAGCCAATTCGTCTAGAGATCAATCTTTGTAGCACAGCCATTACCAATCTATTGCTGTTGTATGGGTTGATTAGCCTACAGATCCCTCTAGCGAGATGCTCAGTAGCTTCTGAGCCTCTACTGCAAACTCCATCGGGAGCTTATTCATCACCTCTTTGGCGTAGCCATTGACGATGAGCCCGACAGCCTCCTCGACACCGATACCACGCTGCTGGCAGTAGAAGATCTGGTCTTCGCTGATTTTGCTCGTCGTGGCTTCGTGCTCGATGATAGCGGTGTCGTTGTCCACCTGTACGTATGGGAAAGTATGCGCTCCGCAGAGGCTACCTAGGAGTAGGCTATCGCATTGTGAGTGGTTGCGTGCGCCAGTCGCGTTTTTGCCCACCTGCACCAGACCGCGGTAGCTATTTTGGCTATGTCCTGCGCTGATACCCTTGGAGACGATGCGGCTACGCGTATTCTTACCCAAGTGAATCATCTTGGTGCCTGTGTCGGCCTGCTGATGGTTGTTGGTGACAGCCACAGAGTAGAATTCGCCTACCGAGTCGTCGCCCTTGAGCACACAGCTGGGATACTTCCACGTGATGGCGGAGCCTGTCTCTACTTGTGTCCAGCTGATTTTGGATCGATCTCCGCGGCAGATACCACGCTTGGTCACGAAGTTGTAGATACCGCCCTTGCCCTCCTTGTCGCCAGGGTACCAGTTCTGTACAGTAGAGTACTTGACCTCGGCATCTGTCTCGGCGATGATCTCCACAATGGCGGCGTGTAGCTGATTTTCGTCGCGTTGAGGGGCGGTACAGCCCTCTAGATAGCTCACATAAGAGCCTTCGTCGGCAACGATGAGTGTGCGTTCAAACTGCCCAGTATTGATGGCATTGATGCGGAAGTATGTGGATAGCTCCATAGGGCAGCGAACGCCCTTGGGGATGTAGACGAAAGATCCGTCGCTGAAGACGGCAGAGTTGAGTGCAGCGAAGAAATTGTCCTTCACTGGTACTACAGTGCCTAGGTACTGGCGTACGAGCTCGGGATGTTCCTTCACCGCTTCGCTGAAGGAGCAGAAAATAATCCCTTTCTCGGCGAGCTTTTCCTTAAATGTCGTCTTAACCGAAACCGAGTCCATCACAGCATCTACGGCGATACCGCTTAGGATCTTCTGTTCGTGTAGAGGAATGCCGAGTTTCTCGAATGTCTTGAGTAGCTCAGGGTCTACTTCGTCTAGACTCTTGGGACCGTCCTTTTTCTTGGGAGCAGCGTAGTAGATGATATCTTGGTAGTCAATCTCTGGGATATTGAGCTGCGCCCAATCGGGCATAGGCATTGCCTGCCATACCTTGAATGCATCCAACCTATATTGTAGTAGCCACTCGGGCTCTTCTTTTTTTGCCGAGATGAGGCGAATGGTCTCTTCGGTGAGCCCCTTGCCTATGGTCTCGGTGTCGATATCTGTGGTAAACCCGTACTTGTATTCGCCCGAGGTTACCTCTTCTATGATGTTATCGTTCTCTTGCATGAACTTTTATTTACCGTTAAGTTATATTCACTCCCAAATACAACACACACTGCGGATAAAGTGTTTTGGCCTTTATCAAAAGTCGGAGCTTGAGCAAGATGTATTTGGAGCTGCAAAGGTAGTTAATTTCAAGATATTGAGTGTGTCACATAGGTTGTATAGCCAAGGGACGGTGCCCGGCATATCGGTCGGACTCTGCCCCTTGGCTATTCAGTCGTAAGCTCTGTGCCGTGCAGAGCCTATTCGGGTTTCTCGGCAAACATCATCAGGTAGGCCTTGATGAAGTCGTCTATGTCGCCGTCCATCACAGCATTGACGTTGCTGGTCTGGTAGTTGGTGCGGTGATCCTTGACGCGTCTGTCGTCGAAGACATAGCTGCGGATCTGTGCACCCCACTCAATCTTCTTCTTCCCTGCCTCGACCTCGGCTTGTGCTCGGCGTCGCTTCTCGAGCTCTTTGTCGTAGAGCTGGGATCGCAAGAGGCGCAAAGCATTCTCTCTGTTGTCGGTCTGCGAACGGCTCTCGGTATTCTCGATGATGATTTCTTCCTCTTGGCCTGTATCGGGGTCGCGGTAGAGGTAGTGTAGGCGTACGCCTGTCTCTACCTTATTGACGTTCTGCCCACCAGCTCCGCTAGAGCGGAAGGTGTCCCAGCTTAGATTGGCGGGATTGACCTCAATCTCGATGGTGTCGTCCACGAGTGGTACGACGAAGACTGAGGCGAAGCTCGTCATGCGCTTACCTTGGGCATTGTAGGGCGATACGCGTACGAGGCGGTGTACGCCGTTCTCGCTCTTGAGGAAGCCATAGGCTTGGTCGCCCTCTATCTGCATCGTCATGGTCTTGATGCCGGCCTCGTCGCCGTCCTGCCAGTTGGTGATGGTCGCTTGGTAGCCTTGTTTGTCTGCCCAGCGGCGGTACATGCGTGCTAGCATCTCTGCCCAGTCTTGGCTCTCGGTGCCACCTGCACCAGCGTTGATCTTGAGCACTGCTCCGAGTTTGTCCTCCTCGGCGCGGAGCATATTGCGCAGCTCTATCGCCTCGAAGTGCTCAATGGCTTGGCGGTAGGCTTCGTCTACCTCCTCCTCGCTTGATATGCCTTCTTTGCAGAACTCTAGGGCGAGCCTAACCTCCTCGGTCAGTCGTTCGGCCGTGTCGTAGCCCTCGATCCAGCGCCTTAGCTCCCCCACTAGACGCATCTGCGCCTGGGCTCGGGTGCGGTCTTCCCAGAAGGTGGGGTCGGCTGTTCGTAGCTCTTCTTCCTCTAGTTGGATGCGTCTGTTGTCGACGTCAAAGATACCTCCTCAGCGCAAGCTTGCGCTCCAACAGGGCATTCAGTTGGTCTGTCGTTATCATATTTGCTTATTGTGGTTCTACTGTTGGGATGCTGGCTTCCTCGTACATCTTGGCTATTTGCTCGGCATATTTCTTGGCGACTACTGCACGCTTGATCTTGAGTGTTGAGGTCAGCTCTCCGCTCTCGATCGAGAAGGGCTGGGCTAGTAGGGTAAAGTGCTTGACCTTCTCGTACTGAGCCACAGAGCCTAGTGCGTGCTCGATGTGTGCCATCATCAGGCGATACACTTCGTAGTCCGCTGCTAGCTCCTCTTCGCTACGCTCTACATCTACGCCTCTGGTCTTCGCTTCTTTGCGCAGAATCTCCCAGTTGGGGTAGATCAGCGCGCTGACGAACTTGTATCCATCTCCGATGATAGCGACTTGCTCGAAGATGGGGTCTGTGGCCAGTAGCCCCTCGAGCATCTGTGGCGCGATATACTTGCCATTGGCGGTCTTGAAGAGGTCTTTGATGCGCTCGGTAAAGTACAGCACACGCCCCTCTAGGCGACCTGCATCGCCAGTACGGAAGAAGCCGTCGGCAGTGAAGCTCGCGGCGTTGGCCTCCGGATTATTGTAGTACTCGGTGATGATGGTGGGGCCTTTGAGCTGAATTTCGTTGGTCTCGGGGTCGATGCGCACTTGTAAGTGCTCGAGGACTTCGCCTACGGAGTCGATTTTGAATCCCTTAAGCGGGCAGAAGCTAACCGTTGCCGTAGACTCGGAGAGGCCATAGCCGAAGCAAATCGGGATGCTTACTGACTGCAAGAAGCGATTGACCTCTACCGATAGCGATGCGCCTGCTACGGGGAAGAAGCGACCTCGCTGCAGCCCTAGCACACGCTTGAGCTTGGCGAATAATGTGTTCTTGTAGAGTTTGTAGAGGAGACTGACGTGTAGCGGGGCGCGTTTGTCCTCGTTGTAGTAATGGAGCTGATATCGCTCGCCGATGCTGATGGCATGGCGCAGGATCTTCTGTTGCAGTGGGGAGGCTTGGCTGATTTTGTCTTGTACGCCAGCGTACACCTTCTCCCAGAAGCGAGGCACGTTGCACATCATCGTTGGCTTAATCTCGGGCAGTGCTTGTAGGATGCGCTTAGGATCTTTGAGAATGGCTGTGGTGCAGCCCATATACAGGCAGAAGTACATCCATGTCTTCTCGAAGATATGGCTGTGGGGCAGGAAGCTCATGCTGACATCCTTGGTCGAGACAAAGGTGAAGAGCTTCTCGTGCACCTCGATTTGCTTCATGAAGTTGCTGTGGCGTAGCACTACGCCCTTGCTCCTACCCGAGGTGCCCGAGGTATAGATAATGAGAGCCATATCGCTGGCTAGAGCCTGCGAGGCCGTTACGTTGGCTTTGTTTTCGTTGGCCTTGGAGTCGCCACGGCGGATGAATTCGTCGTAGTACATAGAGGTCTTGTCCTCGGGGTGTAGCACGACGTTGTCGTCGAAGATGATGATGCGCTCGAGAGTGTTGCTGCGCTGCTGTACCTCGAAGGCATTGTTGTACTGAAACTGCTCGCCGACAAACATTAGCCTCAGCTCGGCGTCCGATACGATGAAGTCAACCTGCTCGGGGGTACTGGTCGCATAGAGGGGGACGGATACGCCACGCATCATGTAGAGCCCAAACTCCGCCATGACGCCATGGACGGCATTGGGCGAGTATATCCCCACTCTGTCGCCAGGCTTAATGCCTTCGCGTGCTAGCGCCTTGGCAGCATCGAGGCATCTATCGGCAACCTCTTCGCCATTGAGGCTTAGCCATACCGATTTGAGTGCGTCATAGTAGCGAATAATGGTCTTGTGCGCAAAGCGTGTGCGCAGGCGTTGCGGATACTCCGCCAGATGGTACAGCTTATTCATCACATCAACTTTCGTATTTAGTTATCAAATCATACTGAGAGCCACGTGTCTACACTGCTCTCCACTATAGCAAAGGTACAAAAAGCCTCGTGACTGCGCTACTTTGCCCTTTGTGTTAGGAAGAAGTATTCCTTCCTTTTGGGGATATACAATACTTATTGGCTTAGATAGTAATATGTACCCGTTTTTCCGTTTTCGGGTACATATCAAGATAAACGTGTACCCGTTCCTCC
>JAUMYV010000098.1 GCA_030528445.1 Porphyromonadaceae bacterium
TTCTGCGGCTGGAATAAACCAAATTATACGGGTTGAATTCAAAATTTGGAAGACTAGCGGATTTGATAATGCCCATATCAGTTGCTGTAGAACGATAGGAGGAATGATAGAGAACTATGATATGCTAGCTCTATTTTTTATATCTCGATGCTCCGATATTGTAATACAACCAGAGTTGAATGCAAGCCTTTTTGAGAGTGAGCATATGGATAATTCAAGAGAGCTAGAACGTAGCGTGTTTGACTACCTAATGGAGGGCTATTGTCATCTAATGAAGAACCTAGACGAATGTTCAAGCGAGGCTAAATCTTTAGGAGGCAGAGAAAATAGCATTAAGAGTGAGAAGTCCCAGATTAAACGTTTGGCTAAAGAACTAGTTCATCGATATGCTAAAGTCGGGAGTTACACTAATAATAATTTTATGGCTGATATTCGAGCCTATTTTATGGCTTACTACAAAGGCTGTAAAAAGTTTAGGCTTCCGCACGAGGAAATCTCTCAAAAGTTCGTAAAAAGTTACAAACTCTTAGATGGAGCATTACTTGGGAAAATTTCCTACTCTAGAAGTTCCCCTTTTCGCCGTAAATTCAGACCGACTATAATAAGAGATAAAAGTAATAGTAAAGAATAGGTATAATTATAGAATAATCCCCTATATACTATATGATGGAAATGCCTGACCTCTACTCCCTATAAAATTCTTGTCCTTATTGTTGAATTTACCCCAGAGGAACTACACCTATGAAGGTACAGATTGTCTCCCATTCTATATTTATGAATGGACAAAAGCTTATAACTCCCCAATCCATCTATGAGGAATTTGGGCTTCTAAAACATAAAATAAGTTGGTGCGTGATGGCTGGTTCTATATAGGTCGCAGAAGCGACCTATATACGCACTCATATACGCTTGCCAATACCTTATACTGGAAATCTATTTTTATCGCCCTCTGCCAGCTAAAAAGTGCCTTTTAGAGTATTCTAAGTATATCTTCGGTTCTCTTATCCCTCCTCCCAGCGAAAAACTTATCTAAAAGTCGTGAGAAATCACCGTAAGGCTCGACTATATCAAAGAGGCTTATTGAAGAATGGAGCTTGAGGGCGTCTACACCCCCAAATATCCGCTCTGGCTTACACTCTTCTAATCCTAGTAATATCTTAGTAAGCTCTCGTAATCCAGAACCTAGAACGGGGTGGGCGAGATATGCCTTTGCCTCTTCGAGCGAGTTAATCGCATAATACTTGGAGTTCTGGCTATATCCCAAACCTTTAATCTGAGGGAAAGTGTACCACATCCAGTGGCTACGCTTTCTCCCCTCTTTCAGTTCTTTTTTGACGAGACCAAAGCTAAACTCTTGGGCTTGTAAGAAACGACCGAGATTGTACTCTTTCTCAAGACTGTAATCATATTCCATAACCTTATTCTTTAGTAGTTGTACATAAAGATACTACGTAAAAAGTAAGGATCAAGAAGAGCAAGGACTAGGTTTGTAAAAAGTTAAGGCTTGATAAGAGAGGAAAGAGGGTAAAAAGTTAAAAGATTTCGAGCGGGAGATTTTTTCTCTTGGTAGCTGTCTATACCCAGAGTCAAAACTAGCGAGAAAATAGCTAACTTGCTGTGTGTCTTCACTCTGGTAAATTTGAGTTTTGCGCCCCTATTTGCGCCCCTCTAACAAAAGAGAAACTCCGAAACCCTTTATTTATAAGGATTTCGGAGTTTCGTTTGAGGTTCCTGGCGGATTCGAACCGCCGTAAACGGTTTTGCAGACCGGTGCCTAACCACTCGGCCAAGGAACCAATGTTTAGTGAGTCGCCTGGGGTTCGAACCCAGGACCCCATCCTTAAAAGGGATGTGCTCTACCGACTGAGCTAGCGACTCTACCCTAAGCAATTCTCAATACGTAACCTCGAATTGCGATGCAAAGATAGAGAAAGAAACCGAATAATACAAGCATCTTGGCCGATCAAACCCGCTTTTAATCGAATCTATATAGATAAAAAACTGATGATAAAAGCTTTAATGTAGAGATCAACACTACACAAAAGAGCTAAAGAGCAAGCCTAGAGGTTATACTTCTCCATACGTCTGTAGAGCGCGGCACGGCTGATACCAAGGGTGCGTGCTGCTCGAGATAGATTGCCCCCCGAGCGCTCAATCGCCTGCTTGATGATCTGTGCCTGCAGTTCGTCGAGCGAAGCTGGTGGCGGTGTGAACTCGGCGCGACTCTCCTGCAGCTGTGTGCTGATAGCCTCTGCGGTAATCTGTCCCCCTCCACCCACTAGGATAATGCGCTCGATAAAGTTCTTCAGCTCACGGATATTACCTGGCCATGCGTACTGCATCAGCGCAGCTTGGGCTTCGCTGGAGAAAGACACTCTGGGGAGAGCATTAGCAGCGGTCACTCGATCTGCAAAGCACTGTGCTAGGAGAGGTATATCCTCTGCCCTCTGCCGCAGTGCTGGCAAATGAATACAGATTAGATTGATGCGATAGAAGAGGTCTTCTCGGAACGATTTCTGCGCAACCATTTGCGCCAAATCGGCATTAGTGGCACTCACGACACGTACATCCACCCGTCTAGGCAAGCTATCGCCGAGGATCTCAAAGGTCTGATCCTGCAAAACCCTAAGCAGCTTAACCTGACAGGTAAGGTCTAGCTCTCCAATTTCATCTAGGAAGATCGTACCGCCATCGGCTAATGAGAACCTCCCGACGCGATCGCTGTGTGCATCAGTGAAAGCACCGCGTTTGTGTCCAAACATCTCACTCTCGAAGAGGCTCTGTGAGATACCACCGAGATTGACCTTGACGAAGGGCTTATCGGAGCGGTTGCTATTGCGATGTATCGCCTCGGCAATCAGCTCCTTGCCTGTGCCGCTCTCTCCTGTAATCAGTACCGATGCACTGGTCAAGGCTATTCTGCCGATCGTAGAGAGCACCTCTACTAGAGCAGGCGAATGCCCTACGATGTCAGAGAAGTCGTAGCGAGCATCTAGCTCTGCTCGCGTACTAGACATAGACGCCTCACAAGAGGTCTTGCGCTCGGATAGATTGAGTGCAGTCTCGATAGAGACCAACAGCTGCTTATTCTCCCACGGCTTGGTAACGAAGTCGAAAGCACCGAGCTGCATACCCCGCACTGCTAGAGCAATCGACCCCCACGCAGTGATGAGTATCACAGGCGTATCGGGGCAGAATATTTTGACCTTCTGCAGTAGCTCAAGCCCTTCGTCTCCTGTCGTGGAGAGCGAATAGTTCATATCCATCAAGATGAGATCGGGCGTTACTCGGCGTACGAACTCAAGGGCTTGATCGGGATGATTAGCCGTCTCGACCTCGTAGCTGGCACGCTTGAGTAGAAGAGCAAGAGATGAACGCACGGCTGCATCGTCATCTACAACCAAAATCAACATAGCCTACTGAAAGAATTTTATAGACCAACTGCCCCGGCCATTGCGATCTGTATCGTCTGGCCGGGGCAAAATGTGCTACTATTTGTACTGTTAGACTGATAAACTTAACTTAGGCGAGCAGATCTTCCATCTCCTCCGCCTTCTCCTCTAGGCACTGTAGATAGCGGAATTGCGCCAAACTTCTCTGCAAATTGTGCTCTGAATGATGTACCTTGAAGTAAGTATCTCCGTTGATGTAGTCTGCCAGAAAGCGCACAGTCTGCATGTAGGTCATCAGACGACCTCCGTAGGCGATTAGGCTACGCTCCGTTTCGTTGAGAAATTTACCAGCGGTAGAGAGATAGCCCTCGACGAACGCCTTGTAGATCTCCATATTCACACCGATTTTGCTCAGGTCAGCCTCATCTTCGGGAGCTAGATTGACGCCCGTACGGATGAAGTCGCCCACGTCGCTGAGGATGAAGCCCGGCATCACCGTATCCCAATCGACGACACAGAGTACTCGTCCGCTCTTGTCAAAGAGGACGTTATCTACCTTAGTATCGCAGTGTATGGTACGCTTAGGGAGCTTACCCTCGGCGTAGAGACGCTCCTGTAGCAACATATCTTCGCTACGCTTCTCTAGCTCTGCCACCAAATCCTTAACCTTAGTAGCACGCCCCACGGGGTAAGCTGCAATAGCCTCACGTAGCTGCTTGAGACGGAAGGACATACTATGGAAGTCTACAATCGTATCGCCAAGTACGCCTTCTGGGATATCGGAGAGCATCTCCTCAAACTGCCCGAAGGCTTCGCCTGCATAGCGAGCCGACTCGCACGATAGCTCTGAGAGGCTCATGCTATCGGGGATGAATGTACATAGACGCCAATAATTCTCGCCATCGAAGTAATAGTTGCGCGTAGGATCACACTTCAGAGGTTTGAAATTGAGATATTTACGCTCCACATCTGGGTCTCCGAGCTCGATGAGTTTTCGGCGAATGGTATCGGCGACGATAGCCACATTACGCTGCAGAACCTCTACGCGAGGGAAAACGTGGTGGTTGATACGTTGTAGCACCCAGCGGTCTATCCCTTGGGGATCCTCTACTGCATAAGTATCGTTGATGTGGCCATTACCAAATGCCCTTACGCCACCATACTGATCACAGTCGATAAATTGACAGACTATATCCTTCATCATCATTATTAGTGTGATAATTATAATGTGACACAAATATAATATAATTATGTTTGACAAAGGGCTCTGATTTTGTGATTTATCGCACCTGCAGGTTCAAGTATCAAGTGCAAAATTGGGTTATTGCCAAATAGTGTCCTAAATGTTTGTTTTTGGGGTATAGGAGTTGGTAGATAATACTCCCATAGAACTAGACACTATTAGCAATAATATCACCCCTCAATCTCGCCTTAATAAGCTTCTGCTCCCTCCAAATACAGAAAACAACTACGAAAAGACTGAAACTGCGAGCTTGAACAAGACCAAACCACACAGAAAGGGGGCTATGCCAAAAGCCAATTTTGACACAGCCCCGTTTAGATTCTTTTGTGCGGTTGGGTTCTATCTGACGTGTGCTGAAAAAGTTGTCAGTAGGCGGTATGTAAGAAGCGAAAGAGTTTGCAGTACAGTGAAATCCTAATGACAATTCTGAGTTAATCTGTCTCTCTAATGTCTTACGAACCGATTGAGAGACGTGTGAAGCCGTGCTCCTCTACTGTTGAGTCAAAGACATTGCGCCCGTCGATAAGTAGTGGTGTGCGCATCGTGCGTCGGATAATCTCCCAGTTGGGCATTCTGAACTCTTTCCATTCGGTAACGTGGAAGACTACATCTGCATCAAGCACGCAATCATAGATGTCTCGTGCATACTCGACCTGATTGCCCAAACGACGCTTAGCCTCCGTCATCGCAATGGGATCGTAGACCCGCACAGAGCAACCTGCCTGCACTAGGGCGTCGATTAGGACGAGAGAGGGAGCCTCGCGCATATCGTCTGTGCCAGGCTTGAAGGCTAGACCCCATACTGCTACTCGTCGTCTTGCTATTTGACCAGAGTAATACTCGAAGAACATATCAAAAAGGATGCGCTTCTGCGTCTGATTGACAGCCTCGACAGAGTTAAGTATCTGCATTTGGCAGCCATGTTGTTTGGCTGTGTGGATGAGTGCTTTGACATCTTTGGGAAAGCATGACCCTCCATAGCCACAACCAGGGTAGAGGAATTTGCTACCGATACGGCTGTCGCTACCGATGCCTCGACGAACCATATTGACATCTGCACCGACACGCTTGCAGAGGTTGGCAATTTCGTTCATAAAGCTGATACGTGTGGCGAGCATTGCATTGGCTGCGTACTTGGTCATCTCCGCAGAGGGGATATCCATGAAGAGTACCCTAAAGTTATTCAGCAGAATTGGTCTATAGAGCCTGGTCATTAGGTCGTGTGCTCTCTGGCTATCCACGCCTACGATTACCCGGTCGGGCTTCATGAAGTCATCAATCGCATTACCTTCTTTGAGAAACTCAGGGTTGGAGGCTACATCGAACTCGATTTGTACGCCTCGCTTGTCTAGCTCTCGTTGAATTGTCTCACGTACTAGGTTTGCTGTCCCTACGGGGACAGTGCTCTTTGTGACGATTAGGCAGTAGTTATTGATCGATTGTCCAATGGTTTGAGCCACCTCTAGCACATACCTAAGGTCGGCAGAGCCATCTTCGTCTGGCGGTGTGCCCACTGCACTGAAGACGATCTCTACTTTGTCTAGCACCTCGGCCAGAGAGGTTCCGAAGTGTAAGCGCCCACCCTCGAAGCCTCGCTTGACTAGTTCGTCTAGTCCTGGTTCGTAGATTGGGATAATGGCTTGCTTGAGCCCTTCAATCTTGGTTTGATCGACATCGATACAGTAGACCTCTGCTCCGAGGTCAGCGAAACAGGCGGCACTCACGAGGCCAACATAACCAATGCCTACGATAGCTATTCTCATCCTATGCTCATGTCTTGCTTACAGACTAGAGGTATTCCTCTGGCAGGTACGCTCCGATACGCTTGGCCCATGACGCCAATTCTCCCTCCTGTGGATCTAGTTTTTGCGTAAAATCCATATCCCCGAGACCATTAATAGGTACTAGGTGTAGATGGGCATGGTTGATCTCAAGACCCATTACAGCCAAACCTACTTTCTGGCACTTGGTTGCAGCCTTAATCGCCGAAGCGACGACTTTGGCAAAGCTCATCATCGCCCCTAGCTCATCATTGCTTAGGTCGAAGAAGTAGTCCTCCTCTCTCTTGGGGACGATGAGCGTGTGCCCCATTTGTACGGGGTTGATGTCGAGGAAGGCATAGAATTGCTCTGTCTCGGCGATGCGGTGTGAGGGGATTTCGCCTCGTATAATGCGGCTAAAAATCGTAGACATTGTTTTTCCTCCCAAGAATTGATTAGAATGAAATCTCCATGATCTCGAAGCTCATAAGCCCACCGGGGGTCTGAACCTCTACGATGTCGCCAACCTTTTTGCCCATAAGCCCCTTGGCTATGGGAGTGTTGACCGAGATTTTATTTTGTTTGAGGTTGGCTTCGGAGTCCGATACGAGCGTATAGGACACCTGTGCTCCGTTCTTTGTGTTGCGGATAGTCACCTTATTGAGAATCTGCACAGAGTCTGTGCTCAAGCGAGACTCATCGATGATGCGTGCATTGCTGAGCGTTGCCTTGAGCTGAGCAATCTTACTCTCGAGTAGCCCCTGAGCCTCCTTGGCGGCATCATATTCGGCATTCTCCGAGAGGTCGCCCTTGTCGCGCGCTTCGGCGATTTGTCGTGAGATTTCTGGGCGTTGTACCGACTCCAGTTCGTTAATCTCGGCTACAAGTTTGTCATAGCCTGCTTGGGTCATATAGTTATATGCCATAGTTCGTTGATAGATTTGTGCTGTTATCTTATTGTTAATACCGTTTATCTTTTGTTGGGATAGAAAAATAAAAGAGTCCCAAAGCCTCACAGAGTTAGGCACTTCGGAACATCTTACATCTATCGTCAGAGATCATTACCTGATTTCCTTGGCAAAGGTAACTTTTTTTAGCAATTAAAGCAAAGCCCCAAGAGAAAGCCAACGGTATCTTTTTCTATTGGGAGCTGATGGAGATTTTCCTCTACGAGAGCAAACAGCATCGCCTAAAAATTTTATCTTTGCTTCGTCTTGTGCAGAGTTGTGTTGATGGGTAGAGCGTTGTCTCTGTCTCGCTGCCTTTGTTCGATTGGCTTAGCTTATGGTAGAGAAAGGTTATCTTGTTGATACTTCCCTCTGTGTCAAGCAGTGATAATGAACTCATGTTTTATGTAATTCTTTTTGCTATGAAAATAAAATGCTTTAGAAAGCTGGGGACGCTTAGTTTCGTTTCGTTCCTCAGTTTGGCATCTGCTCATGCTCAGTTGGATACATTTGTTAAGAAGCTGAAGTCCAAGACTGAGAAAATCGTCCA
>JAUMYV010000099.1 GCA_030528445.1 Porphyromonadaceae bacterium
ATCCTATGTGAATATGCACATGGGATGAAGGGCATCTTGGGATTATTCTTGATGTACTCAAGATGCCCTTCATCCTATGTGAATATGCACATGCGATGGGGAACTCTATGGGAGGGTTTGACGAATATTGGGATCTAATCCGTAGGGAACCCCTCCTGCAGGGAGGATTTATCTGGGACTTGGTAGACCAGAGCCTACGTAGCCAGACCAAGGACAGACGTAGCTTCTATGCCTATGCTGGCGACTATAACCGCTATGACTATGCCGATGACAACAACTTCTGCAACAATGGTCTCTACAGCCCTGACCGCACACCCAATCCGCACACCGAGGAGGTACGATACCAATATCAAAATATCTGGACGACTCTGCTCGATACCAAGACAGCAGAAATCGAAATTTATAATGAGCACTTCTTTATCGATCTGGAGCGCTACGATCTGCTCTGGGAGCTATCGGTCGATGGCGTACCAGTAGAGACTGGTCTTATTGCCCTGCCTGCTATCGCGCCTCAGAGCCGAGAGAAGCTACGCCTGAACCTACAGCCTAGAGTGGTAAAAGCAGAGGAGGAGCTTACCCTACAGCTCAGCTATCGCCTACGACAAACAGATGGTATGCTACCAGCAGGCAAGGAGGTTGCCCATCAGCAATTTGTGCTCAAAGCCGCCGAGTATCAACCTCTCACCCTCACGCACAATAAACTCTACAAGTTGGCTACACTAGATGAGCGAGATGTGCGCTACCTTATCGTAGAGGGAGAGAGGTTCCGTCTCGATATAGATAGACGTACAGGGTTCATCACGCGCTACGACTTCGCAGGCCGAGAGCTCTTGGCTGAGGGTGCAGACTTGCGTCCCAACTTCTGGCGTGCTCCTACCGACAATGACATGGGGGCTGGACTACAAAAAAAGTATGAAGCATGGCGTAACCCAGATCTGAATCTACAGAGTCTGCAGGCCAAGCAGTCGGCAGAGGGGTTCGTACGAATAGATGCTACATACGAGGTGCCCTCGGTCGGAGGCTTGCTGAGCATACGGTATGATATAGACAATGATGGACATATCATATACAGCCAGATCCTCAAACCCAGTGGCAGTGAAGCCAGCAAGCAAGTGGCCAATCTATTCCGTTTCGGCCTAAGAATGAAGATGCCTCTAGTCTACGACCGTCTCGACTTCTACGGCCGAGGGCCAGTGGAGAACTACGCAGACCGCAAAGCCTCTCAGCATCTAGGACGCTACCAGCAAACCGTAGCCGAACAATTCTACCCCTACATCAGACCACAGGAAACAGGTGCCAAAGCCGATCTTCGCTACTATCGCGTAGTAGACCGTGGTGGCTTCGGGCTAGAGTTCCGTGCCGAATATCCACTACAAGCCTCTGCTCTCGATCGCTCGCTAGAGAGTATAGATGGATATCCACACAAGACACAGCAGCACTCCGAGCTTATTCCCAAGGCCGACTTTACCGATGTCTTGGTAGATCGCTACCAGATGGGGCTTGGGTGTTACGATAGCTGGGGGGCATTACCTCAGAGCAAATATCAGCTTCCTTATCAAGCCTACGATATGCGTGTGCTTATCAGTCCTATTGATTTATATTAACCCATTTAATTATCTCCAAGTATGAACACCAAGTCAGTCCTCTGCGTCCTATCGGCAGCTTCGCTCGGTCAGATAGCACAGGCTCAGAAGCCTCTCAATATCGTGTACATCATGAGCGATGACCATGCCCAGCAGATGATTAGCTGCTACGACCAGCGTTACATCCAGACCCCAAATATCGATGCACTGGCTCGAGAAGGGGTTCGCTTCACCGAGAGCTTTGTCGCCAATTCGCTCTCTGGGCCCAGCCGTGCTTGTATGCTCACGGGCAAGCATAGCCATCTCAATGGCAAGAAGAATAATGAACACGACCAGCACTTCGACCAGAATCAGCAGACTATGCCTAAGCTCCTACAGAAGCATGGCTATCAGACGGCTCTCGTAGGTAAGTTGCATCTAGAGGGTATACCACAGGGCTTCGACTACTGGACGATGTTGCCAGGGCAGGGCGACTACTACGATCCTCACTTCATTCAGCCCGGTGTCAATAAGACAACCGATACCATACAAATCAAAGGGTATGTGACCAACATCATCACAGATCTTAGTCTAGATTGGCTCGACAAGCGCGACAAAGAGAAGCCATTTGCACTCTTCATTCATCACAAAGCAGCGCACCGCAATTGGCTTGCCGACACCACAGATATCAAGGCCTTCGAGGCTCAAGAGTATCAACTCCCCGATACCTTCTGGGACGACTACAAAGGGCGTCTAGCGGCTAGTAAGCAAGAGATGCACATTGTGAATGACATGGATCTTGTCTATGACCTTAAGATGGTTAATGAAAATCGACCCTCAGAAGGGCTTGGCCGTTGGTATCAAGAACAACTAGGCAGAATGGATACAGACATTAGAGCTCACTTCGATAGCCTATACAGACCTCTAGCCCAAGCATTCTACGCTCAGAAGCCACAGGGAGAGGAATTGGCGCGCTGGAAGTTCACACGATATATGCGTGATTACTCCAAAGTTGTTAAGTCTCTCGACCGCAACATCGGACGCGTCATAGACTACTTACGTGAGCACGATTTGTTGGAGAACACGCTCATCGTGTACACCAGTGACCAAGGTTTCTATATGGGTGAGCATGGTTGGTTCGACAAGCGTTTTATGTACGAGGAGTCTATGCGCACACCTCTAGTTATGCGCCTGCCCACTTCGCTCAAGAAGCGGGGGGATATCACCGAGATGGTTCAGAACATCGACTACGCTCCGACCTTCCTCGATCTAGCTGGAGCTCCTATCCCAGAAGATATGCAAGGCGTATCGCTAGCTCCGCTATTACGTACCAATAAGAGCAATAAACTCGATCGCAAGAGCCTGTACTACCACTTCTACGAGTATCCAGGCGAGCATGCCGTTCGTCGTCACTATGGCGTGAGGGACAAGCGATACAAGCTGATTCACTTCTACGGCGACTTCGATACCTGGGAGCTGTATGACCTAAAGAAGGATCCCAAAGAACTTAACAATCTATATGGCAATCCTCGGTACCGCAAAGTACAGGCACGTATGCACAAGGAGCTCGATCGACTCCGCAAGCACTACAAAGCCGAGCATGCCAAATAGCCAAGGATGAGTGTGTAGACAAGAGATTGGCCTGATGCTAGATCTACACTAATTCGGCCGATACACTATAGTTGGGTTGTGTTTCACTATCGCAATTATAGTGTATCTTTGTAGCTCAGAAGCGTTCTTGAAGCAGTGAGCTAGACCAGCTATAAGCTAAAGAGTTTCATAGACAAACTATTAAACTATCATAATATAATGATGCAACAGCGCAAAAGAGCAACTCTGATCCTTGACGACGGTAGTCGATACGAGGGATATGCCTTCGGGCACGAAGCCGCCGTCGCTGGCGAAGTCGTATTTAATACCGCTATGACGGGCTATACCGAGAGCCTGACCGACCCCAGTTATCGTGGACAGATTATAGTGATGACCTTTCCCTTGGTTGGCAACTATGGCGTGCCAAGCTCGGAGCGAGACGAACACGGCATCGAACTCTATATGGAGAGCGATCGTATCCATCCCCTCGGTCTGATTGTCTCGGATTACTCGGAGAACTATAGTCACTGGAATGCCGTAGAGTCCCTTGGAGATTGGCTCAAGAGGGAGAAGGTCTTCGGTCTCACCAGCATTGACACACGAGAGCTTGCCAAGACCTTGCGCGAAAAAGGCTCTATGAAAGGGAAGATCATCCTCGAGGGAGGGGAAGATATTCCCTTTGTTGATCATAGCGAGCGTAATCTAGTAGCAGAGGTATCACCGACAGAGGTTACCACATACGGCAATGGCCCCAAGAAAGTTGTGCTCGTAGACTGTGGTGCCAAAAATAATATCGTACGTCAGCTTATTAGTCCCGAGGTAACGCTCTATCGAGTACCTTGGGACTATGATTTTAATCAGATTGATTTCGATGGTCTATTCCTCTCCAATGGCCCGGGAGACCCCAATAAGTGCGAGGTAACCGTTGCCAACATACGCAAGGCCCTGGAGAAGGGTAAACCTATCTACGGCATCTGCATGGGTAATCAGCTCCTAGCCACGGCCGCAGGAGCAATAGTCCGCAAGATGAAATACGGACACAGAAGCCACAACCAGCCCGTACGCGAGGTTGGGACACATCGCTGCTTCATCACCAGCCAGAACCACGGCTATGCAGTAGACCCCTCTACCCTAGCCCCAGGATGGCACGAGAAGTACATCAACCTCAATGATGGCACAAACGAAGGCGTGTGCCACGAGACGCTCCCCTACTCTTCTGCTCAGTTTCACCCAGAGGCTTGTAGTGGCCCAACCGATACGATGTCGATGTTTGAAGAATTCCTAAGCAAACTCTAACCCCTCAAACTCATAAGAATAAGATGCAATACAACAAGCCAAACAAGGTTCTACTACTAGGTTCTGGAGCCCTAAAGATTGGGGAGGCCGGAGAGTTTGACTATTCAGGTTCACAGGCTCTAAAGGCTATGCGAGAGGAGGGGATCAAGACAGTCTTGGTGAACCCCAACATTGCCACGGTACAGACAAGCGAGGGCATCGCAGACGAAATTTACTTCCTGCCCGTTACACCCTACTTCATCGAACGCGTCATCGAGAAAGAACGCCCCGAGGGTATCCTCCTTGCTTTCGGCGGACAAACCGCCCTCAACTGTGGAGTTGCCCTACACAAGAGTGGCGTACTAGAGAGATATGGTGTACGTGTCTTGGGGACTCAGGTGGAGGCCATCATGAACACCGAAGACAGAGATCTCTTTGTAGATCGTCTCAACGAGATCAACGTCAAGACCATACAGAGCGAGGCCGTAGAGACCCTAGAGGATGCTCGCCGAGCCGCAGCCAATCTTGGCTACCCTGTGATTATTCGTGCGGCATATGCACTAGGCGGTCTAGGAAGTGGATTCTGCGACAACGAGGCCGAGCTAGACGAACTATGCTCCAAGGCGTTCTCATTCAGCCCACAGGTGCTAGTGGAGAAGAGCCTTAAGGGATGGAAGGAAATCGAATACGAAGTCGTGCGAGACCGCTACGACAACTGTATTACGGTATGTAATATGGAAAACTTCGACCCCCTAGGGATCCACACGGGCGAGAGTATCGTCATCGCGCCATCGCAGACACTGACCAATAGCGAGTTTCATAAGCTCAGGGAGATTGCCATACGTATCGTTCGCCATATTGGTATCGTCGGGGAGTGTAATGTGCAGTATGCCCTAGACCCACATAGCGAAGACTATCGTGTCATCGAGGTCAATGCACGCCTATCTCGTTCGTCGGCTCTAGCCTCCAAGGCAACGGGCTATCCATTGGCTTTCGTGGCAGCAAAGCTTGGTCTAGGATATGGTTTGTATGAGCTTAATAACTCTGTGACACGTACGACGCCTGCCTTCTTCGAGCCTGCGCTTGACTATGTAGTATGTAAGATACCTCGTTGGGACTTGGGTAAGTTCCACGGCGTATCCCGCGAGCTCGGCAGTAGCATGAAGAGCGTGGGAGAAGTGATGGCCATTGGTCGTACCTTCGAGGAGGCAATGCAAAAGGGGCTTCGTATGATCGGGCAGGGGATGCACGGCTTCGTAGGCAACAAGGAACCTAAGATTGACGACATTGAGACCGAACTTCGTCGCCCCACCGACACGCGAGTCTTTGTGATTAGCCAAGCCTTCAAGGCAGGCTACACAGTGGAGCAAATTCATCAGCTAACCAAGATCGATCGGTGGTTCCTAGACAAACTATATGGCATTATACAGACATCAGAGGAACTCGCTAAGTACAATAGCCTACAAGAAGTATCCAAGGAGCTACTCCTACACGCCAAGCGCCTGGGCTTCTCCGACTTCCAGATTGGTCGCTTCGTGCTGAGCGATACAGAGCAGAATGCCGATGCTAGAGCTCTTGCAGTGCGCCAGTATCGTAAGTCTCTAGGTATCCTGCCGGTTGTCAAACAAATTGATACGCTTGCAGCCGAATACCCTGCCGAAACAAACTACCTCTACCTCACCTATAGCGGTACGACCAATGACATCAACTATGAAACTGATGGACGCTCCGTGGTAGTACTTGGCTCTGGTGCCTATCGTATCGGTAGCTCTGTCGAATTCGACTGGTGTGGCGTCAACGCACTTGATACCATTCGCAAGGAGGGATTTCGATCAGTGATGATTAACTATAACCCCGAGACGGTAAGTACGGACTACGACATCACGGATCGTCTGTACTTCGATGAATTGACCTTCGAGCGCGTTATGGACATTCTAGATCTAGAGACACCCAAGGGAGTGATTGTCTCTACTGGAGGCCAGATACCCAACAACCTCGCGATGAAACTAGACGCCCAGAATGTACCTATTCTAGGCACCCAAGCCAAGAGCATCGACAATGCAGAGGACAGACACAAGTTCAGTGCTATGCTTGATAGACTTGGTGTAGATCAGCCACGTTGGCAGGAACTCACTACGCTAGAGGATATTGACAGCTTCGTAGAGGAGGTTGGCTTCCCCGTCCTCGTTCGTCCTAGCTACGTCCTCTCTGGTGCCGCGATGAACGTATGCTCCAATGTCGATGAGCTACACCGCTTCTTGGAGCTAGCGGCCAATGTCTCTAAGGAACATCCCGTGGTGGTGAGCCAGTTCATTGAGCATGCCAAGGAAGTAGAGTTAGATGCAGTGGCGAGCAATGGCGAAATCATCGCATACGCTATCAGCGAACACATTGAGTTTGCAGGCGTACACTCGGGCGATGCTACCATTCAGTTCCCAGGTCAGAAGCTCTATGTAGAGACTGTGCGCCGCATCAAGCGCATCAGCCGTCAGATTGCAGAGGCTCTGCAGATCTCAGGTCCATTCAATATCCAGTTCCTCGCCAAAGGGAATGAGATTAAGGTAATCGAGTGCAACCTACGCGCCTCTCGTAGCTTCCCCTTCGTGAGCAAGGTCCTCAAGATTAACTTCATTGAGCTTGCCACACGCGTGATGCTCGGTCTGCCCGTTGAGAAGCCCAATAAGAACGCTTTCGACCTCGACTATGTGGGGATTAAGGCCTCTCAGTTCTCTTTTGCTCGTCTACAAAAGGCCGACCCCGTGCTCGGTGTAGATATGATGAGTACGGGTGAGGTAGGCTGTATTGGCGATGATACCAACGAAGCAATCCTCAAGAGTATGCTCTCGGTAGGCTACCGCATCCCCGAGCGTTCTGTCCTACTCTCCACAGGTGGATATAAGCAAAAGGTAGATATGCTCGATGCTTCTCGCCTACTCTGGCAGAAGGGCTACAAGCTCTACGCTACACAAGGTACCCACGATATGCTCAAGGAGAATGGCATCGAGAGTACACTTGTCTACTGGCCAAGTGATGAGGGCAAGCACCCGCAGGCTCTAGACTTGCTCCACGAGCGACAGATTGATATGGTGGTCAACATCAACAAGAATCTGACCGCACGTGAACTGACCAATGGATATAGACTACGCCGCGCTTCGATTGACCTGAACATTCCTCTGCTGACGAATGCGCGCTTGGCGTCTGCCTTCATCACAGCTTTCTGCTGTCTCTCTCTAGATGACGTTCAGATAAAGCCTTGGAGCAAGTACTAAGACTAGCACTTGGATAACAACGATGGGGCTGTGGCAAAATTTATTTTTGCTGCAGCCCCTTTTAGGTGTTTCAGTGAATAACATCCGCCAAACTCAATTCAGTTGCCTAATAGCTCGTATAGGATGGCATCAAAAGCCTATGCTATCAAGCAACCCAAACCCTAGGCAATCAAAACGTATACGTTAGCTCATCA
>JAUMYV010000100.1 GCA_030528445.1 Porphyromonadaceae bacterium
GCCTCTTTTCTAGAGTGTTCAATTTTCTAGCTAGACGTGCTGCCTCTAGCATCGCATATTGTAGGGATTTTTGTGTGAAAAATCTCTGTAACTTTGTTCTCTCAACTTAAATAATTTACATTTGCCACAACAAAACGACATAAAAGACCTATTTAACTATGTTATTCGGTAGCCAGTGTACATAAGATTTTTAGAGCCATCATTTACCTAAGTATACGACTCTATAGTGAGTTTTCCTCTTCGCCCTGTATATGTGATGGTGAGGGCGTTGTGGGGTTCTCTAACTTCTTGAACTTAAATTTTATGTCCATAAACCTAAAAATAGCTATCCGAGGTTTGATAGCTACCTCTCTCTTGGGTGTCTGCGGGGTACAGCCGTCTTACGCCTCGCTATCTGTATTAATTAATCGCGATATCGTACATCAGACGAAGTATTGGCCAGATGCTACAACCGTGCTAGGGAGTAATGAACTCAAATCTCCCGCAGAGCGAGAGGTGCGAATACGAGTGCTGGATAAGAAAACCCAAGAGCCAGTAGTCGGGGTGGTCCTCAAGACGGGGGGGAAGGTGTACTACACCAATCTTGATGGGTACTGTACGATCCCAAGCGCTAGAGGTGCGAAGATGGTGCTCTCGCTTAGGGCTATGGGGTTCGACGAAATTGTTTCGCAGACCTATACCCTTAGACCGAATGGTAAACTGACGATACAGATGACACCCTCTGTAGAGAGCCTAGGTGCTGTCTACGTGGAGGCGCAGCGTAAACATACGACTCAGCTACAGCAAGCCGTGGCGATCGATACCAAGACGCTCGAGAAGAGCCCGGCGCTATCTCTAGCCCAGCTACTGGAGAAGGTACCAGGAGTTAGCTCGATTAGCTCTGGGAGTACAGTCTCTAAGCCTGTAATCCAAGGGATGCATAGTAGCCGTATCTTGCTCGTTAATAATGGTGTTCGCCTAGAGAGTCAGAGCTGGGGGGCGGATCATGCCCCCGAAATTGACCATACGGGGGCAGGTGTGGTGGAGGTTATTAAAGGAGCCGAAGCCATTCGCTACGGATATGGTGCTGTCGGTGGGGTTGTGCTTTTTAACCAAGCCCCTCTCCCTTATGGCGCCAAGAGGTTACAGGTTAATGGCCGCTTCAATGGTGGCTATGCAACCAATGGTCGCGGCTACGACGGCTCGGGTTCGCTCGAGATGGTGTACAAGCGCTTTGGCATGAGGCTACATGGTATGTATCAGCAAGCAGGCGACTACTCCACCGCAGAGTATATCCTCAACAATACGGGCTACAACAACATCAGCTACTCGGCACTACTCGGCTATAGTGCCCCACGCATCACAGCGACGCTCTACTCGAGTCTCTACTACTCGCGTACTGGTGTCTACTATGCTAGCAATATCTCCGATATCGATCAGCTATTGGCTCGTTTCCTAGCCGGTAGACCTAACCCGGATACCTTCCATCCTTTCACCTACGAGATTAAGCCTCCTTTCCAGCAAACTCAGCACTTCACCGTCAAGAGTGATCTCAAGTGGAAACTCGCTCAAGGGCACAACCTTGAGTTTAAGCTCTCCTATCAAGATAATCTAAGGCAGGAGTTTGAGAACCGAAAGGTGGAGAAGATCAGTTGGATTCCTGTGCAGAACCTGCAGCTCACTACCTACAATGCCGAGGGGGTATGGGATGCACATTGGACGCCTAACACGAACTCGCAAGTCGGACTTTCGGCGATGTACCAGTACAACTTCAATGTTCCCAATACCAAGCAGCCAGCATTCATTCCCAACTATGCAGCCTTGACGACGGGTTTCTTCCTCCTGCACAAGGTGCGCTGGGGTAAGCTACAGGGGTCTGCGGGGATGCGCTACGATTACCGAGCTCTAGATGTAGATGGCTATACGAGCCTCTCGAGCTTCAAGTATTACAACGACTTTAGATTGTATAGCAACTTCACTGGGAGTATTGCTGCACACTATCAGATTACAGACAATATCGATGCGCGTGCCAATATCGGCTGGGCATGGAGACCACCCGATATCAATGAGCTATACGCCACGGGGCTACATCATGGTACCTACTGGGTAGTGGGGAATAAATACCTTAGGAGCGAGCGGGGCTACAAGGCCGTAATGGGAGCGCGCTACCGCAGTACCTATCTCCTGATTGAGCCAAGCCTATTCTTCCAGCATGTAGAGAACTATATTTACGACAATATAGGTAAAGGACTAGATCGATTTCACAATCACCCTAGTGGTAAGTATCCTAAGTTTATCTACGAGCAGGACAATGCCCGCTTCCTTGGGGGAGATTTACTAGCTACGTTGGTACCCCTAGATGGGTTAAGCGTTACGGCTAAGGGGGAGTGGATCAACGCACGTAACCTGACTCAGAATGCTTGGCTCCCGTTTATGCCTTCGGATCGCTATACGCTAGGTATATCGTACGATCGCAACTTTGGATACAAGGGTAGGTGGCACTTCCTCTGCTCCGTGGAGGGGATATATGTGACCAAGCAAACCCGCTTCGACCCAGAGAAAGACTTGGTTCCAGACTCTCCAGACGCCTACGCTCTGCTGAATGCATCTGCAGAGCTAGGGACTACCCTGAAGAATGGCACGCGGGTCAAGTTTATGCTCCTAGGAGATAACGTCCTCAATAGTCTTTACAAAGAGTACACAGACCGCTTCCGTTATTATGCCCATGCAAGAGGGGCTCAGCTCACTCTAAGAACTATTATAAACTTCTAAGGCAATATGAGAATCCTATTTATAATACTACCGCTCCTGTCCTCTGTACTCCTGTCTAGCTGTAGTGATGAGCGGATGGAAGCTCTGATGAGGGATTTGGTAGTAGCCCCTCCCTCTACTATTGAGCGTGACGTCAAGGGGCACGAGCAGATTTACTCTGTGCAGGCAATCCTTCGCCTAGCTCACAAACGTAAGAAAGATAATAATTTCGCTGCATATGACATCACATCCAAGATTACACCTCTGCCTATCTACCAGGAGATAAGCTTCAGCAAAGATGGCAATGGCAAGATGTCTATCGTATCGGATAGAAAAGTATTTGATGTGGTCAAGGGGCAAGATGTCTACTACGCATTAGAGCTCAAGTACTACGACCTCAATGGCCGCCTCATCAATCATCAGTTCTCGGGGTATGACCCCAAAGATGAGGCCAATTCCACGCTGCTGGTGCATCAGCACTTCTTCACCGTGCAGGGGTATGCTTTGAGTGGCCATCCACTGGTCTATCCGATGACGCTCGATAGTATCTACTACGACAAGTATCTCTTCCAGCTAGACGGTAAGGGCAACCGTATACGTGCTACAGCGAGTTCGCCCTCGATTGTCTATGCTCCCGAAGATTATCAGCCCAATTCGCTTCGCTATAGTTTGCCGATGGCTCTTAAAGCAACCGAAGTAGCACTTACGCCCGAGTCTCAGGATTCCCACACAGACCCTCAGACAGGGAAACTCTATCAGCTCTATAAGACGATCGATGCATTCGATCTCAATGCCTTAGTACCCAAGATTTTTACTTATGAGTATCGGGATACCGACCCTGTAGAGGAGGTGCTCGGCTCTGCTATTGTGGGGCAGGATGATTTAGGACGCGTGCGTGCAGGTATTCCCGTGATTAGGCTGCGTAAGAAGCGTAGCCTCGATCCTGGGACACCACTAGATGCTTTAGGATTCAAGGGTATTCTCAAGTTTCATCAGTCCAATATGGCTTTCCAGATGCGTACGTGCATCAGCCATATCATCACAGCCAACGGCAAGTACGACCTTACAGGTTCGGCCAACCCAGGAGGTGTGCATCACTTCAACCAGATCTCCCCCGCATGGAATAGCTTCGACATCGACTATCCAGTACCTTTTCGTATTATAGCAGACGTCGATGGTGATAGAGAGACTTGTATCAAGGATATTCAGCGTTTCTATCCCGAGGGAGAACGAGCAGCTCTCGAGAAGATGCTCTGGGGTGAAGGCTATTTTGAGCGTATCCCCAATATAACTATGTAATCAGATGCTAGTAATGACTAAATTGTTGAAGATATTGTGCGCTTTGGCGATACTCCTGAGTGTTGGCTCTTCGTGTAAGCGCTTTGTTTTTGGGGAGATTGTCGTCGATGAAGAGAATAACCCCCTAGTTCAGAAGAAAGTTCCCCGTACGGGTGCGGATCTCTTCGAGGCTCCCGTAGTCAATGCAGATTTGCCTAACCCCGACCCACAGGGCGCTTTTGCCAACTGGGCCACTTGCCTCGTGATGTTTAAGGAGGGGCATCCGCATGGTGGTGGTAAGCTACACGGCAACTTCGTCTATGCCAAGGCTCCGTGGCGACAGGAGCAGTTTGCCATTATTCATAATACAGCCTCTGGAATCGAGGTAGAGATTGATCGCAGTAGTGTGGTGACCTATTTGGAGACAAAGGCTGGCAAGAAGGGACCCGATCACTTCCGCATCATCGGTGGCAATAGTAAACTTTGGGGGTTGTGTTTCTATTTCTACGACAAGCAGGGGAAACTCCTCAATGAGGAAATTCTCAAGCACTCCGACCAGTATCAAATCTTTTTCTCCATCAGTGATCTAGATGACAAGGGACAGCCCTACGACGTTATGGATGTACGCTATACAGGTTCCGACCAGGATCCCATACCTTCTAAGTACTTCGCAGAAAGGAAGAGTTTCGAGCAGCGCAGGCTCGCCACTCCTAAGCTACTGACCTATACCTATCGAGATACTTGGCTACACGATGATATGGCGGATGGTGTGCGAGAGCTATTTAATCTCAGATTGCTCCCCCCTTTTACGCGTAAAACCTACACCAAGGCCTATGCCGAGGATCAAGACTATGTGGGGCTCAAGGGGCATATCAGGTTTGACTATGACGAGCCTATCGACTGGCAGAGCGACTGGCCTATATTGCGCACAGATGGTAGATACTACGATAGAGGTACTAATCTATTGCCTCATTTCTACCTTGCAGTTAGAGTACTCAAGTGCGCCCCAGGCAAGAAGGCGATACTCCCCAAGGCAGAGCCTAGAGGAGAGAATAAGTTTGTTTGTGCGCCGTACTATGCACCCAACGAAGCCTCCGCTTGGCAGGAGCTGATCCGCATTAACCTGCCTATCCGAGTATTTACTAGTACATTCGACTCCGACCCTACCGACGACGACCCCAATGAGCCTTACTTCGTCAATCTTGGTCGAGAGATTGGCTTATCTCCACGGGAAGCCTACGATGCGGTGAATAATATCATCATACATGGCGACGATGGTTCTGGAGGTTCGGGTTATGGCTCATGGTTTCTCTAGTATAATTATTCATAATCATATTAACTAAAAAACACAGACTAAATGAAACATTTGACGAAGAAAGGGCTCGTAGTATGCGCTCTGGCAGCACTAGCCCTGTCTGGTTGTAAGTCCAAAGAAGAACCAGATGATCCAAATCGCAAAAATAATAGTAAGGTTGAGACCCTAGACCATCTGATCATACAAGAGATATTCCACGCAGGCAACTGGCATCCACGTGGGTACTACACCAAAGATGATACATACATTAAGATACACAACCCAACCAATAAGACCATGTATCTCGATGGAATGGCACTCTTGATGACACCCTTTAGCAGCAATAGGCAACTCGAGCTTAGCAAGGACTGCGACTTCCGGGAGACGCATGTAGCTGTTGATAAGCTCGTTCAGTTCCCTGGCAAGGGTCAGGAGTATCCAGTTGAGCCTGGTAAGGCGGTTCTCGTTGCTCATACGGCGGTAGACTATACCAAGGACGGCGACGATGGCACTGCTGCTAACCCCAATTCATTTGACCTATCTATAGCCGACTTCGAGTGGCTAACCAAAGAGCAGATAGAGGAGGACGATCGCAAGGACAACACCAAGGTGCCCAACCTGTCGGTTATTTACGTTGGCGATACGTTCTTTGACCAGAGAGCTGCGGGTTTTGCCATTCACTCAGGGACAGGTCTACTAGCGCTAGTGAAATTAGGTGTACCAGCCAAGGATCTGGAGAAGGAGGAATACAAATGGGAGTGTACGTGGAATCAAGCCTCAGGAGGCCATAGTCATGGCGGCAATGGTACTTATCTCAAGATCCCTAACGCATGGATTGTCGATGCTGTAAACTTATGCCCCAAGGAAGGATTTAAGTGGTATATCGTTAGTCGTACGATAGACGCTGGCTGGACGAGTGCCATGAGCCATCGTCCTAGTCGCAGGAAGCCTCACGGCTTAGCCCTTGTACGTAAGCACGATGGTAAGAACTTCGTAGATACCAACAACTCTACCGTAGACTTCGAGATCGTAGAGCCCAGTCTTAGAATGAAGAAATAAGTCCTGCCATAGTAAATCAAGGATGATGTCGGCCTCGGTAGTCTTCGGATTACTGGGGCTGATTGGTTTTTCTTTGGTCTGAGGTTTGATAGGCAAAGAGGAAATAAAGCTATCTTTGTACACATTATATTAATCAAGAACAGACAAGAATATGAACTATTGGTTTGAGTGCAAGGTGTCCTACGAACGCCAAGCAGATGGTATGGGGATGAAGAAAGTCTCGGAGCTCTATCTCGTTGATGCTATGAGTTTCACAGAGGCAGAGGAGCGCATTATCAAAGAGATTCAGCCTCTGGTATCCATCGGTGAATTGGAAGTTTCCAATATCAAGCGCGTCAAACTGGCAGAGCTATTCCTCAATGAGAGAGAGGAGGCAGATCACTACTACAAGGCTCGAGTTAATTTTATCACGATCGACGAAAAGAGTGGGATGGAAAAGAAGGCAGGCGTCAATATGCTCATCAAGAGCGAGAGCCTATCGGAGGCAGTGACAGAGCTTGTCAATCAGATGGAGAAGCAACTTGGAGCGTACGAGGTTGCATCGGTTACAGATACACAGATCCTAGATGTCTTCCGTTATGGAACTCAACAGTAGCGATACGATACCGAGTAGACTGGAGGCTGTCAAGGCGACCCTCGGCGAGGGAGTTCACCTTGTGGCAGTCTCCAAGTTTCATCCGGCAGAGGTAATCATCGAGGCGTATGAGGCTGGGCAGAGAATTTTTGGAGAGAGTCGTGTGCAGGAGCTTGTCGCCAAGCACGATATTCTCTCTGCCATTTACCTAGACTTGCAGTGGCACTTCATCGGGCCACTGCAGAGCAATAAGGTCAAGTATATCGCCCCTTTTGTCCACATGATTGAGAGTGTCGATTCGCTTAAACTTCTTCGTGAGATTAATAAGCAGGCACTCAAGCATCAGCGTGCCATATCCGTTTTGTTGGAGGTACACATTGCTCGAGAAGATAGCAAGAATGGATTTGATGTAGATGAGCTACAGGAGGTACTGGAGCTTATTCATAATAATCCACAAGACTTCGAGGGCATCAAGATTTGTGGCCTGATGGCTATGGCCTCCAATACAGATGATGAAAAGCTGATACGCGAAGAATTTGCTTCGATACAGACACTTTTTGAGCAAATCAAGACTTCTGGTTTGCTGCATGAGCCAGATGAATTTGAGGAACTCTCTATCGGTATGAGTGGCGACTACAAGATTGCAATGGAGTATGGCGCTACACTTGTGCGCATTGGCTCTGCTATTTTTGGCGATAGAGTCTGATTAGTAGCCAGATGATTCGTAGATGTACAAAAGGGGCTGTGTCAAAATTGTCTTTTGGCATAGCCCCTCTTCTTTTGGGTTGGT
>JAUMYV010000101.1 GCA_030528445.1 Porphyromonadaceae bacterium
TCAAGAAGAAACTACCGAATTCTTATTCCATTCCTTACGCCGAACTCACGTTAATCACAAAAACGGTCTGTAGTTGCAGCAAGATTCGCTCTACAAGTTCGGCACAGAAATATCCGTGCCGAAATAATCGGCGCGCTAAGCATTTTGTTGTCAGGGGCAAGATATTGCTTATGCTAATAGTAAAATAATCTCAATAATCGTTGAGCAGGCCGCTTATTATTAGTATCTTTGCGCCCGACAATACAGAGTGTTTATAAATAAATTACAGTAAATTATGCTGAATCCAATTAGGAAGACCATCACACTGCCAGACGGACGTGAAATCGTCGTCGAGACAGGCAAACTAGCTAAGCTAACAGATGGTGCAGTAACGGTTACCATGGGTAATACAGTCCTTTTGGCCACTGTGACGGCAGCCAAGGATGCCAACCCTGGTGTAGACTTCATGCCTCTTCAGGTAGAATACAAAGAAAAATTCTCAGCAATCGGACGCTTCCCCGGTGGGTTTACCCGTCGCGAAGGCAAAGCCTCCGATTACGAAATATTGACTTGCCGCCTTGTAGACCGTGCCCTTCGTCCTCTATTCCCAGATGACTATCACGCCGAGGTGTTTGTAAATGTAACGTTGTACTCGAGCGATGGCGTTGATATGCCAGATGCTCTAGCAGGTTTGGCTGCCTCTGCAGCTCTAGCCGTTTCGGATATTCCGTTCAATGGTCCAATCAGTGAGGTGCGTGTGGCTCGTGTCAATGGTCAGTTCGTGATCAACCCAACATTCGAGCAGCTTGCCCAAGCCGATATTGATATGATGGTGGGTGCTACCCTAGACAACATTATGATGGTTGAGGGTGAGATGCAGGAAGTTCAGGAGATTGAAATGCTTGAGGCTATCAAGGTCGCTCACGAGGCCATCAAGGTACAGTGTCAAGCTCAGCTAGAGCTTAGCGAGGCTTGTGGTAAGCTAGAGAAGCGTACCTACTGCCACGAAGAGAATGACGAGGAACTACGTGCCGATGTACGTGCCAAGTGCTACGACAAGGTATATGCTGTCGCTACCTCTGCCTCCAACAAGCAGACTCGTACAGCAGCATTCGAAGCCATTGTAGAGGAATACAAGGGTAACTTCACAGAAGAGGAACTAGAAACGAAGGCGCCTCTCATCGCTCGCTACTACCACGATGTAGAGAAAGAAGCGATGCGCCGTGCTATCCTAGATGAGGGGAAGCGTCTCGACGGTCGTAAGACGACAGAGATTCGCCCTATCTGGATTGAAACGGATTGTCTACCCGGACCTCACGGATCGGCTGTCTTCACTCGTGGAGAGACTCAGTCTCTCACGACTGTCACCCTCGGTACTAAGAACGACGAGAAGCTTATCGATGACGTGCTCAATTATGGTAAGGAGCGTTTCCTACTCCACTATAACTTCCCTCCATTCTCAACAGGTGATGCTCGTCCGCAGCGTGGTGTGGGGCGCCGTGAAATCGGCCATGGCAATCTTGCACATCGAGCCCTAAAGCGTGTCTTACCTGCAGACTACCCATACGTACTGCGTATCATCAGCGATATTCTAGAGTCCAACGGTTCATCCTCTATGGCTACTGTATGTGCTGGTACGCTTGCTCTGCGTGATGCTGGTGTGCCTATCATCCGTCCAGTATCGGGTATCGCGATGGGTTTGATTAGCGAAAACAAGGGGCAGAACTATGCCATCCTCTCCGACATCCTAGGTGACGAAGACCACTTGGGGGACATGGACTTCAAGGTAACAGGTACCGAGAAGGGGATTACCGCCACTCAGATGGACATTAAGGTTGATGGTTTGAGCTACGAAATCCTAGAGAATGCACTTGCTCAGGCTCGCGAAGGACGCCTGCACATTCTAGGTAAGATTCTAGAGGCTCAGCCAGAGACTCGTCCAGACCTCAAGCCACATGCTCCACGTATCGAGACTCTACGCATCGGCAAGGAGTTCATCGGTGCTGTGATTGGCCCAGGTGGCAAGATTATCCAAGGCATGCAAGAGAAGAGTGGTGCTACCATCTCTATTGAGGAAGTAGATGGGCAGGGTATTGTAGAGATCAGTGCTACTAATAAGGCCTCTATTGATGCTGCTCTAGGCATGATTAAGGCGATTGTCGCAATGCCAGAGGTAGGAGAAGTGTATCAGGGACGTATTAGCTCTGTGATGCCATATGGTTGCTTCGTAGAGTTTTTGCCTGGTAAGGACGGCTTGCTACACATCTCTGAAATTGACTGGAAGCGCTTCGAAACGATAGAGCTAACAGGTCTAGAGGAAGGGCAGAATATCGAGGTTAAGCTGATTGAGATTGATCCTAAGACTGGTAAGTTTAAGCTCAGTCGCAAGGCTATGCTACCTAAGCCAGAGGGCTACACAGAGCCAGAGCGTCGTCCACGTCCAGACAGAGGCGAGCGTCGCCGTCGTGACTAATCTTCTCATCGCAGAAGCTTAGTAATAGATATGAATATCCCCTAGTGAGTCGCGACTCACTAGGGGATATTTGTGTATTGAGCAAACAGAGGCTTATTTCTTAATTCTAATCTTAGCTACCGTCTGTTCTAGCTCCTCGACAGAGAGGTTTCCAAGCGTTTGGATAGGTGTTCCCTCCATAGGAATGAAGAGAAGCATCGGAATGCTCTTGACTCCAAAGAATTTAGCTAGATCTCCTTCGTCATCAACGTTAATCTTGTAGATGTCAATCTCGCCTTTGTACTTCTTGGCTAGATCAGTAAGCTTGGGAGAGAGCGCACGGCAAGGAGGGCACCAATCTGCATAGAAATCCAAGATAGCAGGGCGCTTGCCCTTGAAGACGAACTTGGTTGGGTTCTCTTTGTAGTCGAAGATATTCTGACGCATAAATGCCGCATCGATATTGCGTACGAGCGTTTCCTTTACTTCCGTTCCTTCTTTATTCTGTTGAGCAGATGGAGAGGCGCAGGCCCAAGTAGAGGCCGCAACGAGCACTGATAGCCCTAGAACCATTTTTTTGATTGTCATTGCTTCAGTTTATTAATAATGTTAAATATTCTCTTGATTTCTATCAAAACCCCATTTAACCGATGATTGTTCGCTCCCCAAGGCTTTGGGCGAAACTGGTCTTGACTTGATTCAGTTCACTAAGCTCCTGCATAAGCTCTACAATAAGTTCTGGACTCGCACCATTGCGCTGGGCGTCGAGTAGCTCGGTCTGTACTTCCTTAATCTGTTGCATCACGATCATGATGCGCAGGTTGTCTAGTGCTTTGAGGATCTCTATGCCACGCTTGAGCTGGCGTTTATTGCGCAGTTTGAGTTGATGCTCCTCTTGTAGCCGAGCTTGCTCTTGTTCCTCCTCTTCGCTACGAGAACCATAGCCTGCGGGGGGGAAGAGCAGAGTCTCCTCTTCCTCGGTCTCGATTAGTTCATAAGCCGAGTAGGGGTTGCTCAAAACGTCCGTGGAGATACGTCGGATGGCCTCTGTTGGGTGATTGATGAAGTGCGACGCAGAGTCTAGCCCTTGAGGAATACACTCATTGCAGGCCTCTCTGATTACCTGCTGTGTAGCCTCGGATAGCGTCTCGAAGATCTCGTCTAGCTCGAGTTCTCGGTAGATAAAGTCCGCCACATAGTAGGCTAGATAGGGGTTTTCTTTGGCATCCTCCTCTTCGTTGGCTACGAGCATCGGCTGCTCTCCGTACCCAATCACTAGCTTGAGGATCTCTAGCTCGTACTTAGGCACGCCGCCCTCCTCGGTTGGGGCTGCCGACACGGGTACTGGCTCTGGCTGGGCAAGTGGATTGATGGCTGGAGCTTGGGAGAGATTCTTCGGCTGTTCGCCTCGCTTGCTGGGGAGAATTTGCCCTGAGGGAACATAATGGCTCGAAGCAGTAACACCCTTGAGGCGTAGCTTCTGTATCTCGCCTACGAGGAGCTGTTCGTCCATGCGAAGCTCTGCTGCGGAGCTCTGTATCAGTACGGCGCGCCGTATCCCATCAGGAATTAGAGCGATGCTATGCAGAATGTCGCTAATGAGCTCGGCGCGTTTGAGCGGATCGCGCCTCATCTCCTCTTGGTAGAGGTTAATCTTGAAGTGGATGAAGTCCGTCTCGGCCTCATCGAGGTACTCTAGAAATTCGCTTGCGCTGTGGCTACGAGCATACGAGTCGGGGTCTTCTCCCTGTGGTAGCAGCACTACCTTGATGTTTAGCCCCTCTTCGAGTAGGAGGTCTATCCCACGTAGAGCAGCTTTGATCCCCGCACTATCTCCGTCGTAGAGTACCGTTATATGTTCGGTGAAGCGACGAATGAGCCTAATCTGCTGTACGGTAAGCGCCGTGCCAGAGGAGGCGACTACGTTCTCGATACCGCTCTGGTGCATCGAGATGACATCTGTATAGCCCTCTACGAGATAGCACTTATTGGCTTTGGAGATAGCACTCTTGGCCCAGTACAGGCCGTACAGCTCTCGGCTCTTGGAGTAGATTGGGCTCTCGGGCGAATTGACATATTTGGCGATTTTATCGCTCTTGCCCATAATGCGCCCCCCGAAAGCTACATACTTGCCTCCAAGATTGCGTACGGGGAAGATGACGCGCCCACGGAAGCGGTCTATTGGTTTCTGATGCTCCTCGTATTGAGTGCTTAGCCCGACGGTGACTAGTCGCTCTAGGGTATAGCCAGACTTGATTGCCTGATCGGTCAGTGCCGATCGGTCCTCTGGTGAATAGCCCAACCCAAACTTCTTGATCGTCTCTGGTCTGATGCCTCGCTCACGGAAATATGCTAGAGCGATGCGTTGTCCCTCGTCCGTCTCGTGCAGTTGTTTGCAGAAGAAGTCTTGGGCGAATTCATTGACGATGAATAGACTCTGGCGTTCGTCTGCTGCCGCCCGCTCTTCATCTGTCTCTTCGTGCTCGATGATCTCGATGTGGTATTTCTTGGCGAGATACCGCAGAGCCTCGGTGTAGGTCATTTGCTCGTGCTTCATCAAGAAGTGAATGGGCGAACCACCCTCGCCACAAGAGAAGCATTTGCAGACGTTCTTGGCAGGGGACACGTAGAACGAAGGTCTCCTGTCGCTATGGAAAGGGCACAGACCCACATAGCTTGCTCCACTACGGCGCAGGCTGACGAAGTCGCTCACGACATCTAGGATCTGAGCGGCATCTATGATTTGCTGTTTGGTTCTGCTATCGATCACCTCTAGTTTGCTCTATTTCTCTCAGATGCTCACATGCGCGCTCCATATCATCTGGCGTGTCGATGCCGATGGTAGAGAGTGTTGTTTCCTCGACTGCTATGCGATAGCCTGCCGTAAGCCATCGGAGCTGCTCTAGGCTCTCGGCTAGCTCTAGGGATGAGGCCGGCAGTGCTTTGAGTTCGGGCAGGATATTGGTTCGGAAGGCGTACAGACCTATATGCTTATAATAGGTATGATGCTGGCAAAAATGGTCACTACGCCCTCTCTGATGTGGGATGAGTGAGCGGCTGAAGTAGAGGGCTTGTCCCAAATCTCCTCGTACGAGCTTGACTACATTAGGGTCGCACACGGCCTCATCTGGTGTATCCGCCGCGAAAGCCTCTGCCAGTGTGGCAATCTGCGTCTCTGCACGGTCAAAAGCCGATAGCAGTGATTGTATTTGTTCGGGCTGTATGAAGGGTTCGTCGCCCTGCAGGTTGAGCATAATCTCCTCACCTCGGCCCACAAGTTCGTAGGCTTCTATGCACCGCTCTGTCCCAGAGCGGTGTTCGGGCGAGGTCATCACGGCCTCTGCGCCGAAGCGGTGTACGCAGTCATAGATCCTCTGGTCGTCTGTCGCTACGACGACCCTAGAGCCAGTACTACTAGCACGCTCCACGACGCGCTGTATCATGGGCTTGCCTAGCATATCGGCTAGAGGCTTGCCTGGGAAGCGTGTGGAGGCGTATCGTGCTGGTATGATGGTGATGATAGATGGCTTCATGAGTGCTATTTCTTTTTGTTGGTCATCACCTCGAGTACCTTGCGGTCCGTCTCGAGCATACCATCTCGCCCAATCTCGGCGAGTGTGCGGATGCAGTCGTCTATATCGTCCTCGACGATGCCCTCTACCACCTTGACGTAGTTATTCTGCATCGCCATCATCGCGGCGATGAGGCCAGAGCAGATACCCGTAGAGGCCTTGAGGCTGCAGCTGGGCTTTGCTCCGTCGCAGAGCATACCCGTTACGTTACCTATCATATTCTTGATGGCATAGCTCGATTGCTCCTTGGTACCCCCCATCAGGTAGACGATCGCAGCCGAGGAGCCTATCCCCGAGACAACCATGCCGCATAAGCAGGAGAGACGCCCGAGTAATTGTTTGATGTAGACAACCATCAGGCCACTCATCATCAGAGCCCTTGTTGTTTGCTCCTGGCCACATCCTTGGCTCTCTGCGAAGGTGAGCACTGGCAGTGTCGCCGTGATACCCTGGTTGCCACTGCCAGAGTTGCTCATCACGGTGACGGGGGCGCCATCCATACGGGCGTCGCATGCTCCGCTAGTATAGCTGAGCATATGAGCCAGAGGACTGATGCCGAAAAACTTTTGCCCCATATCGCCTTGGATGAGTTTGCCCACACCGTGTCCGAAGTTCCCCTTGAGCGCATATTCGCCTACGCGCTTATTTTGCTGTGCCGCCTCGTAGATGAAGTTGATGTCCTCTAGGGGGGCTTGGGTGGCATATTCATAGACGAGAGAGAATGTGAGGGGGATATCCTCTTCGTTGACACTCGTTACCTGCTGTATGGTCTCGGAGCATCCGACGAATGCGTCTTCCTCTTGCTTGGGTAGCCTATCCTCACCATCGAGCTGTAACTCCTTGAGCGAGATGTGTGTCCGTTCGATGACGGAGCGAGCTGTGTGCCTCGCCTCATCGCGTGCGATGACCTCTACGTATAGCTTGTCTAGACCAGGTGTATCTTTGAGATGCGTATGCATCAGACCCTGCTCGACCATACGATTGGCTTGTTGTAGCTCCTCTTGAGAGAAGTGATCTAGTAGCTCCAACTGGCGCTCTGGTGCTTTGAGTACTGCACCTAGAGCAATGGCTATGGGGATACCGATTTGTCCTGTGCCGGGGATACCCACCCCCATGGCATTCTTGAGCATATTGGCACTAAGCCATACTTCGATATCTGTTACCTTTTGGGGCAGGAGTGCCACAGCATACGCCACCGCAAGGGCGACGCAGGCCGGTTCAGTACATCCCGTGGCTGGCACAACCTCTCGGCGGATGAGCTGGTTAATTCGGCTCAAGGTTAGCTGATCCATATACGATCTCGACTGTTTGAGTGATACTTCGTGTTGTGATGTTTTGTAACTATTTATCGGTAAAGATACGAAGGTTTTCGATACCCATAACGACTCATCTGTCTTTGTATGTTTCAGCTTTCTAGGCTGGATGATATGCCAAAGGAGTGTGCAGGAAGATGGATTGTGGCGGAGTATTAGCGAGATTGGGGTTTTCGCTTTTTGGGTTAAAGTGTGTAAATGAATTAGCCCTAAATTCTAGAGAATGAGGAGACTTTTTGGGTGGCGTGATCCGATTTTATTCTAAAAACTCTGAGAGTTTCTGGGGGATTGTAGGCCTCTGACGTGTACTGAAAAAAGTTGACAGTAGGGCGGGATAGTTCTACAATTGGTTT
>JAUMYV010000102.1 GCA_030528445.1 Porphyromonadaceae bacterium
AAAATCTCTAATGACCGCCATTAGAAACTCATCCTAATGACATTTCTGGGTTTATTGACATTGTTTCGAAAAGGTCTTCCTCAACCTTTTTGTGTTTTCAGATGTGTTTTGGGGGCTTTTCGAGGTCTTCGATTCTGTTGGTTTTCTACCCTGAGACACTCAACAGCTTATTTAATTGAAAACCAAAAAGTTTACAAACAAATCATCCTAAGAACCTATTGAATAATTTGACATAAGTGTTGTCTGTACAAGAAGGCGAAGATGCAGGACGTAAACTTTACTTGCTTGCCCAATCAAAGATTTTTGACTATTTTTGCACGAATTTGCAACCAAAGTATTTACTAATTAAGATAAACTAGAATGAAAAAGATCTTCTCTATTTTGGCACTTGCAGGTGCAGTTACCCTCTCGGCTCAAGCTCAGGAGGAAAAGGACAGCAAGTGGACACTCAAGAACGTTGGAGGTATCAACCTCGCTCAGACCTCTCTGACCAATTGGGCTGCTGGTGGTGAAAACTCCGTAGCTTGGAACGTGTACTTCAACGGTTCTGCCAACTACAAAAGCGAAAGCTGGAGCTGGGACAATGGTATCGTGGCAGACTTCGGTAAGACCTATACATCTAGCAACAAGTGGCAAAAGAGCCTCGACAAGCTGAACCTCAATACTAAGGTTGGTTATGGCATCAGCAAGCACTGGAATATGTCTTTCCTAGCTGACTTCTTAACTCAGTTCGCCGCTGGACACAAGAACGCAGCAGCAGCGCTCAACAACGAGCCTCCTATCTCTAAGTTCATGTCTCCCGGTTATCTAACTACCGCTCTCGGTTTCGACTACAAGCCAAACTCCAATTTCTCCATGCTCCTGTCTCCCGTAACAGGTAAGCTGACTTTCGTCACTGACAAAGCACTCTCCGATGCTGGAGCCTATGGTGTACAGAAGGGTAAGAACATACTCGCCGAAGTCGGTGCTTCGCTTGTAGCTAACTACAACCAGAACATCACTTCGAATATCAATCTCATCAGCAAGCTGACCCTCTTCACTGCCTACAACAACAACTTCGGCAACATCGATGTGAACTGGGACGTGATGGTATCCTTCAAGATTAACAAATATCTTGCTGCCAACTTCTCTACCAACCTAGTTTACGACGACGACATCAAAACTATCGACGAAAAAACCAAGATGCCTCGTGGCGCTAAGATCCAGCTCCGTCAAGTACTTGGCCTAGGTGTAACTTACAGCCTATAAAATCGAGGGCACTTAATATAGAAGTGAGAGAAAAACAAGGGGGCTGCACCGAACAAACAATCGGGACAGCCCCTTTACTTATGCTACTAGGTTCATCATATTATCTAGGCAGAATGTCCCACAATCCTAGAATATTAAAGGAATGGTTTTAACTTTGTCGTTAAAATATGACCGAGCTGTACAGCTTCTATTACATTGATGTGATTGGGTCGATTGCAAACTATTGATGACAGCTAGACAAAAAACAGAGTGTCTGAACGGATGAAACGTAAACTTATCATATTCTTATGGGCTGTATTCACCCTAGCTTGGCTAGGGATTGCCCTAGCATTCCTAGCAATCTCTAAGGGATGGATTGGCTACCTACCTCCCATTGAGCAACTACAGAATCCTATTGACAAATATGCCTCTCAGGTTATTTCGTCCGACGACAAGGTAATCGGTTCGTACGCTCATAGTGGAGACAACCGAATCTTCGTCCCTTACAATGAGATATCCCCCAACCTTATCAATGCCCTCATCGCCACTGAGGACGTACGCTACCACGAGCACGCGGGCATAGACTTCAGAGGTCTGGGACGTGCCATCGTCAAAACAGGTCTCCTACGCCAAAAAGGTGCGGGAGGCGGCAGTACCATCACACAGCAGCTGGCCAAACTACTCTACACTAAGCAAGCCAGAAGTCGAATGGGACGCGTCCTACAGAAACCTATCGAATGGGTCATAGCCGTGCAGCTAGAACGCTTCTATACCAAGGAGGAGATCTTGACGATGTACCTCAACCAATTCGACTTCCTCTACAACGCCGTAGGGATTCGCTCTGCCGCACAGACTTATTTCTCCAAGAAACCCTCGGAACTCAACCTACAGGAGGCTGCGATGCTTGTCGGGATGTGCAAGAATCCATCGCTCTACAACCCAATTCTACACAAAGACTCGGAGCGTCCTCTGCTCAGGCGCAATGTCGTATTTGAGCAGATGGCCAAGGCAGGTATGCTCACGCAGGCAGAGGCAGACTCTCTCTCTGCACTCCCAATCGAAACCAAGTTTCGCCGTATAAACCACAAGGAGGGCATCGCTCCCTATATGCGAGAGTACCTCAGACGTATCATGATGGCCAAGAAACCTATCCGTAGCGACTATGCCTCGTGGCAGATGGCTCAATACTCTGCCGACAGCCTCGCTTGGGAGACCAATCCTCTCTATGGCTGGTGCTACAAGAACAAGAAAAGCGACGGATCATACTACAACATATACACCGACGGGCTAAAAATCCACACCACGATCAATGCCCAGATGCAGGAATACGCTGAGGCCGCCGTACGTGAGCACATGGCTGGGACACTACAGCCAGCCTTCGACAGGGAGAAGCGCAATAGCAAAACTGCTCCCTTTGCCTCTAACATCACTCCCAAGCAAAAGCAAGAGATTCTAGACCGAGCTATGCGCCAGAGCGAACGCTGGAGAGTGTCGAAAGAAGAAGGCATGAGTGATGCAGAGATCAAGAAGAGCTTTAGGGAAAAGATCAAGATGCAGCTATGGTCTTGGCAAGGACTTAGAGATACGCTGATGACGCCCATGGACTCTATCCTACACGTCAAGAGCCTGCTGCGTACAGGCTTCATGGCGATGAACCCACATACGGGTGATGTGCTAGCGTACGTAGGAGGCATCAACTTCAACCACTTCCAGTACGATATGGTCTCCAATGGTCGACGTCAAGTCGGTTCGACCATCAAGCCCTACCTCTACTCTCTCTCTATGGTCGATGGCTACTCACCCTGCGACGAAGTCCTGCACGTACAGCCTCAGATTCGCCTAGAGAGTGGGCAAATCTGGCGACCACGCAATGCCAACAACCGACGCATCGGAGAGATGGTCTCCATCCAGTGGGGGCTACAGTACTCAGACAACTGGGTAACGGCAGAGCTCATGAGCCGCACGACCCCACTAGCCTTCCGCAATCTCCTCAAGAGCTACGGACTAGCAGGGCCTATCGAGGCCACTCCCGCCATGTCGCTTGGCACACCTGAGGCAACTGTCGGGGAGATGGTATCGGGCTACACGACTTTCATCAATCGAGGAATCCGCGTAGCTCCTCGCCTAGTGACGCACATTGAGGATCAGTCGGGCAACATTGTAGCCACCTTTAGCCCCGAAATGATTGAGGTGCTACCACAGGCGGCCGCCGACAAGATGCTCTATATGCTGCAGAATGTGGTACGAGGCGGTACAGGCTCTGGGCTACGTAGTCGCTTCGGGCTAACGATGCCCCTGGGCGGCAAGACAGGTACGACCAATAAAAATAGCGATGCTTGGTTTATGGGCTTCACACCTGATATTGTGGCTGGCTGTTGGGTCGGTGGAGAAGATCCATCGGTACGCTTCAGCTCGATGGCATTCGGGCAAGGAGCAAGAGCAGCAATGCCTATCTTTGGTCTATTCATCAAGAAGGTCTACGCAGATAAGAAGCTCGGCTACCGTACGGATGCTGCATTCAATCTGCCCAACAATTTTGCCCCCTGCTCCGATGCGAGCTACTACAACGATAGCTCCGTAGAGATTTTCGAGGCAGTAGCCGAGGGGGAAATCATCTCCGAGCTTGGTGAAGCAGAGTAGACAGGCGCTTACATAATGCAATACGCCCCTAGGATTTGCGAAGTCCTAGGGGCGTATTGCATGTTTGTAGTAATGCTACTGCTCAAGCTCTGCGATGCGCGCCTCTATCTGCTGTAGCCCATTGCGCAGATTAGCCGCCTCGATGAAGTCAAGCTCTTTGGCAGCCTCGAGCATCTGTTTACGCGTCTGCTCGGCGAGCTTACGTAGTTTGTCGGCGTTCATCTCCGAGATAATCGGATCTACAGCCGGGGTCTCTAGCTCACTGTAGCCGAGTGCTCCCGTAGCATCCTCCTTATTCCAGATAGATGCCGAGTTTTTGACGATCTGCTGTGGGGTGATGCCATGCGCCTCGTTGTAGGCGATCTGCTTCTGTCGACGGCGGGCCGTCTCCTCAATCGTCAGGCGCATGCTCTCTGTTACCTTGTCGGCATAGAAGATCACACGCCCATTGACGTTGCGCGCAGCACGACCAGCCGTCTGGGTAAGCGACCTATGCGAGCGCAAGAAGCCTTCCTTGTCGGCATCCAAGACGGCGACCAAAGCAACCTCTGGCAGATCCAAGCCCTCTCTGAGCAAATTCACCCCGATGAGCACCTTATACACGCCCCTGCGTAGATCCTCCATGATGCGGATGCGGTCTAGCGTATCGACATCGCTATGAATATAGCTACAAGCGATTTGGTGGCGAATGAGGTACTCCGACAGCTCCTCTGCCATACGCTTGGTGAGCGTCGTGACGAGTACGCGCTGATCTAGGACAACGGCCTTGGCGATCTCCTCCTCCAAATCATCGACCTGATGCAGGGTTGGGCGAACCTCAATAGGCGGATCGAGCAGACCCGTAGGACGAATGAGCTGCTCGACGATCACTCCCTCACTCTGCTCAAGCTCGTACTCGGCAGGCGTAGCACTGATATACAGAGTTCGTGGCGTGAGCGATGCAAATTCGTCGAAGGTCAGCGGGCGGTTATCCATAGCGGCAGGCAGGCGGAAGCCATACTCTACCAGATTTTGCTTGCGCGATTTATCCCCTCCGTACATGGCACGTATCTGAGGGACTGTAACGTGGCTCTCGTCTATGATGAGCAGGAAGTCCTCGGGGAAATAATCGAGCAAACAGAATGGACGCTCCCCCGCACTACGCCCATCGAAGTAGCGTGAGTAGTTCTCAATCCCCGAGCAATAGCCTAGCTCACGGATCATCTCCATATCGTATGTAACGCGCTCGTACAGGCGTTTGGCCTCGTAGACCTTACCAAGCTCCTCAAGCTCCTGAATGCGCGCCCCCAAGTCTAGAGCCATGAGGTCTAAGGCTCGCTTGACCTGCTCCTGAGTCGTCACGAATAGATTGGCAGGATAGATGGCTAGGCTCGTCATCGGGCCATACTCTCGCCCCGAAACAGGGTCAAAAGAAGCAATGCGCTCCACCTCGTCGTCCCAAAAGGTGATGCGATAGGCCACACCATTGAAGCCCTCGACTGCGGGGAAGACATCCACCGTATCACCTTTGACCCTAAAATATCCGCTATCGAAGGTTACCTTGTCATTGACATAGTAGTTCCCCACCAGATCACGCGTAAATTGCTCCTGAGGGTAGCGCCCACCTTGGCGCAGATGTATAATCTTCTCGGCAAATGCCGAGGGGTCTGCCATACCATAGAGACACGAGACGGAGGAGACCACGATCACATCATTACGCCCCGAAAGCAGAGAGGCAGTGGTGCGCAGACGTAGCTTCTCGATCTCGGCATTGATGGACATGTCCTTCTCAATGTAGGTATCGGAGTGTGCGATGTATGCCTCTGGCTGATAATAGTCGTAGTAGGAAACGAAGTACTCGACTGCGTTGTCGGGGAAGAAAGCCTTAAACTCGGCATAGAGCTGGGCGGCAAGCGTTTTGTTGTGGCTTAGAACGAGTGTGGGCTTACCCAAACGAGCGATTACGTTGGCCGCTGTGAAAGTCTTACCAGATCCCGTAACGCCGAGCAACGTCTGATGGTCTAACCCCGAGCCAAAGCCCTCGACCAGTTGTTTGATTGCCTCTGGCTGATCTCCCGTGGGAGAGAAGCGTGAGGTCAGTTTATATTTCATTTAGTTTTCTTGTTCTCTATCTTTAAGAAATGCCGAGGCAACACGTACCATCGTCTCGACCAGCAATGCCCTACCAGCCTTGGTGTGAAACTCGATACCACAGAAGGTGGAGCGCTCGTGCCTAAGGGTGATGTAGTACATCCCTGCGACTAAGACAGCAAGCAGAGCCCGTGGATCGACCTCTCGATCGGATATTGGAGCGACGAACCGCTCCAATATAGGGGCAAGTGTTTGCTCTCGCCTGCGTGCACTCTCCCTAGAGATCTTGGAGTTGATATTGAGCTGCCACTTCATGATCTCCTGCATCTCTTTATTGAGGTGTAGCGCTCTCTCAAATTGAGTCGCCAAGCGTGTAAATAGCTCCACAGGCTCTAGTCTCTCGGGGCGGCTTATCTCTAGGGCTTCATTGATGAAGTAGTCAAACTGCTTAGTGTAATAAGTAATCGCCCCCTCATCTGTCCCGAAGCGACGCACCAGCACATTGATGTCGCTATGGGTACGCCGCGCCACCTCCTTGAGCGTGATGCCTGCGACACCCTGCTCTAGGACTATCTCCGACATCGCCTTCCGGATGTCCGTATCCAATTCTCTTTGGGTTCTCCTTGCCATACCTATCCTCCCAGACTAATATCGTTAAATACTCTCATCTTAGGTTTCCTACAAAAATAGCGACTTCTGGGCATATTGTCTATATCTGAATCGCCAAACCAATCGATGTATCAATGACAGATGCAGGGCCAATAAAAGCGTAGTAGACGAAACCGAAATTATGATCTTTATGGCTCTTATTGACTTTAGTACCAAATACATGAGCATATTTAAAACCTAAATCGAACCACAACCCAACACGACTACTGAGTTTACCCACGACTCCCGCACCGATACCACCTCCAGCATAAAAAGGACGCTGCTCTACGGCGGGAGCATCCCAGAAGTATCCTCCTACGGCTCTCAAGCTCGAATACAGACCGGCTCTAGGATTGCCCAGCATATACCAACGAAGCTCAGCCGAGAGTGCTGCATTGGGTAGACCTATATACAGCCCATGGACTGTCAAATCCCCCACGACACTAATCTTATCGTTGGTTGTGTACTCCAACCCCAGATGTGCGCCCCATAGGTAGGTCAATGGCTTTACCCTGAGATAAGTTTGCCCTGCGAAGGCTTTTGAGGAGCTCTGTGCCGAAGACATCGCAGGGGTCAAGCAAATAGTCATTAGCACGATGAACTTGACTAGTAGAATGCGTATCATACTTTTCTTGTGTTTGAAGTTATACTTTCAATTCTCCAGGCAAAAGTATAAATAAAAAACAAAACACAATAAACACTATATATCAATATATTAAAAACAATATAACTATAAATAAAAGCTAAAACAAAAGAAAGAACAGAAACCACTGAATGCGTGCTCTATCCTCCATCGCCAAAGCATAAATCGCCTAGAACATGCCCCAATAGTTTATTTCATCTCTCCTTTCATTGACCGAAAAGTCAGGACGGCAAAGTCGCTTTCGTGCCTATCCAAAGTTTAGAGCAAGCTTAGCTCTATATAGAGATAGTCTTGCTCTACGTAGAGATAATCTTGA
>JAUMYV010000103.1 GCA_030528445.1 Porphyromonadaceae bacterium
CACGTACTAACAACTCCTACAACCCAAAAACAAACATTTAGGACACTATTGAGCTTATTGATGATTGCTAGGGAGGCATCTTGCTGGAATTTGTAGAGCTTTTTCCAGACAGCAGTCTCTTTGAACCCTGTGGCCTCATTGGGCAGCACGTCTTCCGAGATATTGTCTAGGAACTCACGGAATATATTGAAGAGCGTGATGAAATACAGCAACTCGGGAGGATTTTCTTTATAGACACTCGATATGCTATCCACGACCTCGTTGGTCACATCCTGCAGACGCTCCTTGTCATGCCATAGTTGCTCAAAGAGCTGAGTATAACTGGCACTAAAAGGGGCTTCGGCTTTTTGGATCATCGTATAGGCATTGTTGCCTCGCTCCACGCCTAGCTCTACGGTCGTGAACCCCGTGAGTGGCATATAAGACGTATTGTCCACCACAGCGAAGCCCATCATATTTTCCTTGGTACTATTGGACTTGAAACGTACCTTCTGACGTATCCACTCTGCACACTCCTTCGCAATGGCTTTTTGCGTCAGTTCGTTGCGCAGCTGTATCTCAAACTCACTGCCCGTAAGGCTACGCTCTCGATTGAGCCGTGGGATATAAAATTCGCGCTGAGCCTTGTTTCCCTTTTCGGCAATAAAAGTAGGTGATGTGAAGATAAAACGCAGTTCCTCAATAGCCTCCAGTTCTTTTCGCAGTTCTTGATAGGCATAAATAGAGAAACAAGACGCCGCTATAGAGATACGACTACCTCCCATCAACGTAGATCGCAGATCCTCCGCAAATGTTTTGTGTATATTATCGATAAGCTCCATAACTTCTATTTCGTAGAGACCAGTAAGTCCTTGACGTCTATATCCAGTATCTTGGCAATCTCAACAAGATTTTCCAAAGACGGCTGCACCTTATTGGAGCACCATCGAGAAACAGTATTCTCTGCTTTCCCCAATTTAATCGCAAGCCATCTACTAGTCAATTGCTTCTCGGCTAATACTGCTTTTATCCTATTCATTGCCATAATATGATGATTTCATACAAATAAACTACAAATACTATACTTGCAAAGGTACAATATCCGAGAAGACTAAACGAAGGAAAATGAAAAAGATTTCGTTTCGATCATTGGCTCTAATAATAAAATTGATGAGAGCTTTGCATCATACGCAAAGGGCTGTGTTACTTGCGACATTTGCTCCGCATGGACTTCGCCGTCGGCTTCGGCCACATACTAGAGTATGCTCGCGTCAGCCCCAGTCTTATCCCCTTTTGGGTACATGAGAGTGCCAAATCAGAGGGTGCTAAGACTGGGCGTATAGTAGGGCAACCGCATCAAAATGAATCAATCGAAACGGAGACAAGTCACTGTAGCATAGTAGCATGGCTACAAGATGGAACTAGTCAATTGAATGATCATTATTTTCAGTTTGTAGCGACGCCGCGTGCTGCGTCGCCGCCCTTGGACGGAATTCATTGTCGTAGCCCCCTAGATTTATATTTTAGACCAAATTTCAGAATGTTGATGAGAGAAATACTTGGAGCATGGACAAAAACGGCAGACTGCGTATTTACACCCTAGGAGGCTCTAGGTTGCGTCCGACCTCGTTTGGGCAACTTAGCCCCAGCCGAGCCAAAACGACCTCCCAAAACGCATATTTTGTATAACACTAATAATCAGCCTAATAAAATCACATTCAGGGCGATTTCATCTGAGCGAGGTAAGAATTTCAGAATTTCTCTGCACCAATCTTTTCGGATGTGTGTACATGTCGGGGCGGATTGTAGGACTAATCCGAGAAAATCTGTGAGAGTTTTTTCTCGAAGCTGAAGCAATCGCCCCAAATCGCTTTGTCTCTATCCTCGATCTGACACTAATTTGTTTACATACTTTAACCCCAAACACAAAAAATCGATTTTTGTAGTTTTCGAGTTTCCCACGTGTACACAGATCCTCCACGATCCCCCCGCAAAGCCGAATGTCATAGTATCTTATAGCCTCGGAACTACCCCGATTGGGCACTACCAACGCGCATATAAAAACAAACGTCTAGAATACTGTTGCATTCCACAATAATTTCATATATTTGCTCTTCAACAATTCCATAAAGTAAGTCAATAACACATTATAATTAAAGAAAGCATTAGAATGAAGCGAATATTCTGCACTTTTGTTATTCTGCTGGCCGTAGGTCTACTCGGCTACAAGTCGATTGGCGTCGCCACTGCACAATCAGGTACTCAATCCCATAAGTTTGGCTATGCCCATGCCTCTGCTCAATCAATAGGCATTGGACCTAAATCGACAGGCTATTTTGCCCTAGCAATCAAACTACCCCAACTCCCAGGCAATATCATCAAGGGGATTACCTTCCACACCCAACCTGGGCAATTTGCCGAGAATGCTAGCGTGTTCATAGCAAGCAATAAGGAAAAGAAAATCGTAGTCTTCCAGAGTATTAACTATAAAAGCGGGATAAACGAAGTTAGACTGAATGATCCATTCGTGATGGAAGATGGCGAGGAGTACTTCGTGGGCTATCAGGTACAAGCACGATCGGATGCTCGGCCGCTCGCGATGGACGCCACCGCAGAAACAGCTATGCCCATGACTAACTATATAGAGGTAGGAGGCAACTATGCTAGAGTAGATGACCCGATAGAGCTTGGAGAATACTACAACCCCAAGATTGGCAATGCGATGATCTTTGTCGACATCGAAGACACCTCCAAGAAACTAGCCAATGTAGGACAACTCGTAGGTGGAGGATTCTCCGAGACTGAACTGACGCCAAATCAGCCTGCTGCACTCAAGCTCAAGGTGCGTAATCTTGGGTATAAGGCGATAAACACGCTTGATATCTCTACACAACACGGCCAAAAAGATGCGATATCCCAGACTATCTCATCACTCGATATAGCCCCAGGTTCTACGCAAGAGGTCGAAGTTCGGATTCAAGCCCCTGCACGTGGCATAGGAACTATACGCACAGCTATCACAAGTGCCAATGCCCAGACAAACCCACTCAAAGAATGGAGCAGGCTCTACCCATATAGAGTAGCGACACCCAATGGTGCGCGCGAGAGAGCTAGCATATTGATCGAGCGTTTTACGACGGAGAGATGTGGCAACTGCCCTGCTTCTGAGAAACCATTCGAAAGTCTTGTGGAGCAAATGCGGAGAGACGGTATCAAGGTCAGCGTCATCGCACATCATGCTGGCTATGGTAGGGATAAATTCACTCTCAAAGAATCCAGTGCTCTTCTCCCCTATTCTTTCGGAGGTGCACTAAGAGAATATGCCCCAGCTCTCATGCTCAATCGAGTAGCGGATGACCTCAACATGTTATCTCTAGCAGGCTCATATACCGAACGAGAGAATAAATATCGCAAAGCCAAAGCGATTGAAGAAGTTGCCAAGTTTACAGAGATTAAATCAAGCGTCGAGGGCGATCGTATATCCCTGACTATTAAGGGTAACACAGGCTATCTCGACCAGCAAGATTTCTATATAACGGCAGTTGTGACAGAGGACAAGATCCCAGCAATCAGCCAATCTGGCGTGCCATTTGGCCACTCCTTCGTCCATCACCATGTGGCACGTAAGTTCTTAACTCCAGCCCTTGGGCAGCACATTGCACTAGGGGCAGATGGCTCCTTCTCTCTTGAGCTCAAAGACCTTACTTATAGCGAGGATTGGAAGAAAGAAAATCTGAGTATCGTCGTCTTTGCACACCAAAACCTCTCGGCAGAGAGAGCAGAGAACAAGACAGTCTACACCTCGGCAACCATCGGGTGGAATAGCTCCTTGTCGACCGAGAGTATCTCGGAGATTGACCAAATACGACCACGCGTGGTAGACGGATATCTCGTGTGCGATGCACCTGTAGATGATATTCATGTCTATACACTCTCGGGCAGACTCGTTGCTCTCTCTAGCAACACTCGCCTCTTACCCGGTCTGTATATTGTCCGCCTAAGTCATCAAGGGAAACAATCTACACACAGGGTAATAGTCCCTGATGTGCAATAACATCCATAACAAAATAAACACGAAGAACTTATGAAAAAAGTACTACAGCATTTGTGTACGATTGGGTTAGGTCTTTTTTGCCTCACACCCACCGTCCTAGGCCAAACAGAATCCAAGGACTACAAAATAGTTTTGGAGAAGCTAGACGCATCTCAAAATTGGAATCTGCATGTCAAAGCCCTAGAAGGTAGCGAATCCCTAGTCTGGGTAGACTTCAACAACAATGGGCAAAAAGATAGTGGAGAAAGTATGGAAGGAGGGGATGATCCGCTCGGCATGCTTCTAGATACCTACAACTTCAACGTACCAGCCTCAGAACTTAAGATTACAATCCATGGTCCCGTAGTGCTTTTGGCCTGTGATGACAATGGACTGGTTACTATTGAGACGAAGGGCAATCCTGGACTAAAACAATTAGCCGCAAGCAACAACAGCCTCTCCATAGTAGATTTTTCGGCCAATGCAAATCTAGAATTTCTCAATCTAGCCCAAAATCAGATCAATAGAATTGATCTCAAGGGGCTAAGCAAACTCACAGATTTGCGCATTGGAGATAATGCCAAACTATCTCAGATAGATCTGACTCACACGCCCAAACTTAGTCAGCTAGATATCTCTAGAACAAGGATTTCTAAGCTTACCAATGGCAACCTATCCTCTCTAACAAAACTAAACACGAGCGGCATCAGTGGCTTCCAGTTGGAGCTAGACAAACTTGGGAACCTCACAGAATTGGCATTGGAGCAGTGCGGTTTGGAAGAATTGGACTTACAGAAGCTCCCTAAACTAGAAGTTCTTTGGGCTCCTGGTAATAAGTTTCAAAACCTTGATTTCTCTCGATGCCCCAATCTAAAGGGTCTGATGCTTAAATATAATCAGCTAGAGCGAGCAGACCTCTCCAAGAATCGCGCGCTCAGATTGGCCTACTTCGAGAACAATTCACTCCAAGAAATCACTTTCGCATCTGAGGATAACTCACTCAAAGTACTGGACTGCTCTGGCAATACAGACCTATCTAGCATCAACACCCGTGCACTCAAAGCTCTAAAAGCGCTGCAGATGGATGGCACAAACGTCACCTCTATAGATCTATCACAAAACATCCTCCTAGAGGAGCTAACCGCTTCGGGAAATAAGTTGAAGCAGATAGACTTGACCAAGAATGAAAAGCTAGAGACCTTGATGCTATCTGGATGCACGCTGAGAGAACTCAACCTCTCGGCAAATAAAGCTCTCAAAACCCTGTATTGCAATGATAATGAAATCAGCACCCTTGACCTAGGAGCATGTACACTGCTAGAGGCTATATATTGCCATAACAACAAGCTCCAAGAGCTGACTCTACACTCTCCGGCACTGACTTCTGTCTCTTGCTATGGTAATAAAATCAAGAAAGCTGAGATGGATAAACTAATCGCTTCTCTGCCTAAGACTAATCAAGGAGAATTTGTAGTAGTTGATCTAGCAATGCAAGGTCAAGACAACGAATGCACGACCACCCAGGTAAACAATGCAAAGGCAAAAGGATGGATTGCGATGAATAGAAATAGTGGAGGTAAAGAGCTTCTCCCTTATGCAGGTCAGACCGATGACAGCGTTTGGCAGTTGGAGGACTCAGAACCTGTAGTCTACCCCACTGTCGCCTCAAACTCGTTTACCATCCAAGGGGCAGAGGGACGCACCTATACGATCTATAGCTTGCAGGGGTATGTAGCCAAACAAGGCGTAAGCACAAGTACTCAATGTAGGATCACGACACACGACCTCCCATCTGGCGGATACCTCGTCAAGGTTGAGGGAGTCTCTAGACCTTACCAACTACGCATCGTCAGATAAGCGAGAATATAACGTATTACAAGGGGCTGTGGCAAAATTCACTTTTGCTGCAGCCCCTTGTAGGTGTTTCAGAATGCGCAAAATGCAAGGCACTAAGACGGAGGCTAAAGGGAGCATACTAGAGTATGTGACCGAAGCCGAATGTCGCAAGTAACACAGCAGTTTGCGTATTATGACACACCATCTTGTAATACGCCTCATGTACCCCATCTACCCTACGACAAAGTAGAAGTAGCATATAGCACACGTAGCTGTTTGCATATTACGCCTAACGGTAGTTTACAAAAAAAGGCGTACCCAACGAATAGTATTGATATGAGTCATATTTACCAGCCCCAGGCAACCATTTCCCGGCCATAGAGCAAGGGATAGCTTTGTATCGCCCATCTGGCTCCTTTACTATCACATAGCCAAAGACAATCCTATAACGACCTCTCTGGGTATCTTCTATCTTCCATTCATCGCTCTTGATGAGTGTCTTGACTATGTTATGCTTAGGCCATTGCTTGCGCATAACTCGCTCGAAGGTCGCAATCATCTGAGGGGTATTCATACGCCCAGTCTTGGGCATATCGTAGACGCGTTCTTGTCGCTCACGATACTCCTGCTGTGCGTCCTTGACCCGCTCATCGGTCTGTCGCCTTTGCTCAGCTTTCATCTCAGCCAGAGTCCTTGGCTTGGGATACATGGCTTGATACTCCCGATGCATAGATGCATACACCTGCTTGAGGGAGCCTACCATAGCCTGCACTTCGGGATCCGAGTCCCTTAGATTGCCGTCAATAAGCTCTCCCGAGAGCTTATTGACGGCTTGGAAGAGGTAGTATTTCTTTAAGTTTAGGCTCAAGTTCGACGTCTGCATATACTGATAAATTCTCCTAAGCTGCTCCGCCTCGCCGAAGTGTGAGCGAGTAGCAGAGCCATCGAAAGGGGACAACAGTATCTTTTGAGCTGCCGTCGCTACCCGCTGATATTCCATGCCCCAGTCATTCCACCGAAAGCCCTGCACCTGCTCACGCTTAGGATTGTTCAGTAGCGTGAGGTAGTAGAGCATAGCCTTATTGTCATCAGGCCAAGCTATGAATTCGATATCACGTTGCTCTACGGCTTTCTTTAGCCTCAGGAGATAGTAGGCAAGGCACTCGAACTGTGCGCGAGTGTCTAGGGTCTGGTCAAATGCCCCCGCGTGATCACTCTGCTTGGCTAGGGCATAGAAACTGTCTGGGGATTGCTCTGCAATTTGCACTTGTCTCATGATTGCCAGTGGATCAATCTCATCAGCGCCCACAGCTTTGCCCTGCTTCTGTGATTGAGCAGAGACCGATTTGAATTGATTTGGGTCGGCATCCAACTGCTGCTTTGCCTCTTCGGTAAC
>JAUMYV010000104.1 GCA_030528445.1 Porphyromonadaceae bacterium
AAGGGCATCAAAGCACAAACCCCAAGGGACAGCGTATTCATCGTGCTATCTAGACCAGTAGACTCAATCCCTGTCTCTGCAGTATCGGTCAGCACGATGGTTGATACCATTGAGACGCCTACCCTATTTCAACTAAAACAAGATACTAGAGACAAGCTCAAGTATCACCTCGATATTGCTTGGGAGTATGGGAAGAAATATAAAATCGGGATAGACTCTCTCGGTGTGCAGAGCATCTATGCAGATTCATGCGAACAGGTATCTCTACAGCACGAGATCCTAGAGGAAAAGGAGTTTGGGAAGATACAGATCACTCTACAGGGCTTAGATGTAGCCGACAGCCTCATCGTCGCTGAGCTGCTTGACAAGTCTGGGGCAGTACTAGGCCACAGCCGAGCAACCGCTCAAATCGATAGTATGGCACAGAGAGCCAAAAGTATGGAGGCCGATAGTATGCTCACCAAACTCCTCGCGACTCAATCGGACAAGAAGGCGACACCTGCACCAAGTAATCGCCTTGCACTGACAGACAGCACGCTCAACACATCTCCCACAGCAGATAGCTTAGCTGTAAAAACCGATTCGACGGCGAAGAAAAAAACAATAGAGCCACGCAGTATCACCTTTGCAGACCTCAAACCTGCCGACTATTACCTACGCATCTATATCGATAGTAATGCCGATGGAGAGTGGACGACGGGGAGGTATCCAGATAGACAGCCCGAGATGGTCTATTACTACTCCAAAGCTCTAACCGTAAAAAAGGGATTTACAACTGCCGAAGTCTGGTCTCCGCTAGACCTACCTCTAGACAAACAGAAGCCCGAGGATCTACGAAAGGCTAAGCCCGAGGAGAAGAGGAAGCGTGAGGACAAAAATGTAGAGTACTACAAGCGCCTCAGGGACAAAAAGGGCAAGCAAGGCAGTGCATCTATGGAACTACCTAGCAGTCTGCCTACTTCGTTCTAGTGTATGTACACGCCTAAGGAAATCGAGCAAATATGCCAGTGGAGCGTCGAATATGCAGGTACGTCTGCAAATCGACTATTGCTAGGGAGCAACGCCATACCTGCAGCCTATCGTCCTGCCGTAGCGACTCAAATCAAGCTACAGCAACTTCTACGAGGTAAGCTACCTAGCCTTAACGAACTAGGCATATACATTCCCGAGGGCATCAACCTAGAGCAAGCCTCGGGCGAGGTTTCGGCTTGCTACAAGCAGCAGTTCGTCCATCCCAAAGACATCTTGCTTGATATGACAGGAGGGTTAGGTATCGACTTCTGGGCCATGGCGCAGATGGTAGATCGAGCCGTGTACGTAGAGCAGAGTGAGACCCTGTACAGTGCCAGCGCATATAATCTGCCGAGACTACTCCCCAATCGACCAATCAGCCTACTACACGGCGACTCAATGCAGATGCTAGAAGAGCTCCTCAGCCAACACCACCCCAGCATCATCTACATAGACCCAGCACGCCGAGAGGATATCATGGGGAGTAAGCGCGTCTATGCGATAGAGGACTGCACGCCTAACCTATACGAGCTAATCGAGCGACTGAAAAGGTTAAGTCAGCCACCGAGACTTCTAGTCAAGATCTCCCCGATGCTCGACATCAAACACACGCTTGAGCATATCCCGTATGTCCGTCAAATAGAAATCGTGGCGGTCAAGAGTCAGGCTAAGGAGCTACTATTGATGATTGACCTTAGCCTCCCACAGTTCCCTCAAGATGAAATTACGATTAAGGCCACAGATCTAGATGTATCGGGGCAAGCAACATCCTTCTCTGGCACATACGCAGAGGAACAAGCCTCACCACTACTGCTCTCCCCTGCCCCACTAGCCTACATCTACGAGCCCAACGCTGCCCTAATGAAGTCTGGGCTATACCATAGTTTGAGTAAACGACTAGGCACTGGTCAGCTGCACCAACATACCCACCTCTACACCTCAAATGAACTACTACCCGACTTTCCCGGGCGGAAGTTCCACCTGCTTGAGGTTATTCCATTTCGCTCGGCAACGATCAAGACACTGAAGAAGCGCATCCCGACGAGTATGATTAGCTGTCGCAACTTCCCGCTCAAAGTCGATGCGCTCCGACAGAAGCTAGGCATCAAAGACGGCGGAGAGACCATGCTCATTGGGACGACACTGCAAGACGGATCTACTGCCCTATTGCTCTGCAAGATTATTTCTTAGCAATTTACAAGAGAACACTCGGCTCCACATAGGAGGAGACTCTGGATTAGCTTGCTCAAATCATATATATACAATACATTTGTGAGTATCGATAGAGACGCCCCAAACTCTGCAAGACTTACATACACGACTTACTCAATGAAGATATTACATATACTATTCACTCTCTGTGGGCTAACGTGGCTTATAGGCTGTACGCCTAAGCCCAAGATGCCCAAGCTGAGCCTATCGTTTACAGCAGTAGACTCGACGGACACTCTAGCGCGCCTCTCCTTTTGGGGAGCTGGTAGAGAGCGAGAAGATAGTCTCCTATTTTACTCTGCCGACTCTATCTATCTATATCCCGATACAGCAGGCATTAGGCATCTAGTAGTAACACATGGGCATGACAGCCTTATGCAATACTACGAGCTAACCCAAGGGCAATGGCGTGTAGTAGCTCCGCCCAAATACATCAGTGGACAGACACCTAAGAGTGTACCTCCTATTTATGGTCTAGACGCCAAAGGAAAAAGCCACGATATTGGAGAGCTCATCAAAGGGGGCTATACTGTAGTCGTCTTTAGCTCTCTAGACCTACGCACCCATACTAGAGCCGAGCGAGATAGCCTACGCAAGCAGTATGGAGGAGATAGTCTGCGACTTATATATATGATGCTCTCACACTCCGATAGTGCTAGCCTAGCTCGCATCAGACGAGACACGCTCTCGGGCATTGTCTACTCCGATACACTCTCGCTGGTAACGCTGATGAGACAAGCCTACGGCATCGATCGAGCTGCATCGCCACAACAGTTCTTGATTGACAGCCTCGGCAAGGTCAGCACCCTATAGATTTCTTACTAAAACTTAACCTATTTTCTACCACACACTATGCTAGTCAAAACATACGCGGCGGCTCTACAAAGCATCAATGCACGCACTGTCACTATTGAGGTGAGCTGTACTCCTGGGTCATATTTCCAGCTCGTAGGCTTGCCAGATGCCGCCATCAAAGAGAGCCAAGACCGCATTATCTCCGCCATACAGAGCTGTGGCTATAGATACCCCGGGCGACGCATCGTCATCAATATGAGCCCTGCCGACCTACGAAAAGAGGGTTCGGCGTACGACCTCCCTCTAGCTATCGGCATACTAGCTGCCGACGAACAGATTCCAGCCGATAGGTTGGGCCGCCTGATGATCATGGGTGAGCTGTCTCTCGATGGTTCACTCCGCCCCATTCGTGGCGCACTTCCTATTGCCATACAGGCTCGTAGCGAAGGCTACGAAGGACTCATATTACCACGAAGCAATGCCCAAGAGGCAGCCGTAGTCAATCAGCTCAAGGTCTATGGTGTAGATAATCTGGGTGACGTCATCGCTATGCTCTGCGACCGGCAAGAGATTGCCCCTACAGAGGTAGATACTCGAGGCGAATTCTATCGCCATCAACAGGCTTATCCGTTCGATTTTAATGAAGTTAAGGGTCAAGAAAACGTCAAGAGAGCTTTAGAAGTCGCTGCCGCGGGTGGACATAACTTACTTATGGTCGGTGCACCTGGTAGTGGCAAGTCTATGATGGCCAAGCGCCTACCGAGTATACTCCCGCCCTTCACTCTAGGCGAATCCTTGGAGACTACAAAGGTCTATTCGGTAGCAGGTAAGCTGGGTAAGGATGTTACACTCCTGACGGCTCGCCCCTTCCGTGCCCCTCACCACTCAATCTCTCCTGCAGCTCTAGTCGGGGGTGGTAGTAATCCACAGCCCGGAGAGATCAGTCTAGCGCACAATGGGGTACTATTCCTTGACGAACTGCCCGAATTTAGCCGCAATGTACTCGAGGTAATGCGCCAGCCTCTAGAGGAGCGTATGGTCACAGTGGCACGTGCGCGCTTCTCTGTGGACTATCCAGCGAGCTTTATGCTCATTGCAGCAATGAACCCTTGCCCGTGCGGCTATTACAATCACCCGACTAGAGTCTGTGAATGTACTCCCCAACAGGTGCAGAAATACCTCGGTCGCGTCTCAGGTCCTTTGCTCGATAGGGTGGATATCCAGGTCGAGATCTTTCCGGTTCCTTTCGAGAAGCTCTCCGATCAGAGTACAGGCGAGAGTAGCCACCAGATTTGCCAAAGAGTTATCCGTGCAAGAGAAATACAGAACGAGAGATTTGCACAGTATCCCGACGTGCACTGCAATGCCCAGATGACACCCAAGCTGATGCAGCTCTACGCTCAACTCGACGAGGCAGGGCTAGTAAGGCTCAAAGTCGCTATGGAGCGCATGAGTCTATCGGCACGAGCCTATGATCGCATCCTAAAGGTAGCGCGTACAATCGCCGACCTTGCAGGGAAAGAGCGGATAGATCAGTCAGATATCGGGGAGGCAATCCAGTACCGCAGTCTTGATAAAGCAAGTTGGGGTACACAAACGGTCAAAAGTCTTGTCTGATTTATTAACTTTGTAGCATAAAACATCAATTACTAAAAATATAGAGACATAGCTATGGATCTAATTCAAGACATTATCGACCGTGCGAAGGCCAATCCCCAGCACATCGTTTTCCCCGAAGGGACAGAAGAGCGTACACTCAAAGCAGCAGATAGGCTGCTTAGGGATGGTGTAGTCAAGCTAACCCTTATTGGCGACCCCTATTCTATCCGTGCTAGAGCACACGACCTAGGGCTCAAGCACATCAGCAAAGCAAATCTGCTCGACCCAAAGAATCATGAGAAGAAGCAGGAGTACATCAACCTGCTGATAGAGCTGCGCAAAAGCAAGGGCATGACCGAGGAACAGGCTTCTATCCTTGTGGAGGATCCTCTATACCTCGGCTGTTTGATGATCAAATCGGGAGATGCAGATGGAGAGCTCGCTGGTGCTATCAATGCCACAGGCGACGTGCTACGCCCTGCCCTACAAATCGTCAAGACGATGCCGGGAATGAGCTGCGTAAGTGGTGTATTCTTGATGTTCCTACCCACGGAGGAGTATGGTCACAATGGGCTAATGCTTTTTGCAGACTGCGCTGTAATGCCCAATCCCACCGCACCAGAGCTAGCACAGATCGCCATAGCTTCGGCTCAATCGGCTCGTGCTATCGCAGGGGTGGAGCCACGTGTAGCCATGCTTAGCTTCTCAACCAAGGGTAGCGCCAAGCATGAGATGGTCGACAAGGTCGTAGAGGCAACACGTCTTGCCAAAGAAATGGCACCAGATCTACAGATCGACGGAGAGCTACAGGCTGATGCTGCACTCGTGGCTAAGGTAGCTGCACTCAAAGCACCAGACAGCGCTGTAGCTGGTCAAGCAAACGTACTTGTGTTCCCAACGCTAGAGGTGGGTAATATCTCCTACAAGCTCGTACAGCGTCTTGGTGGATCGGAGGCCGTAGGGCCTATCCTACAGGGTATGGCTGCTCCTGTAAACGATCTAAGTCGTGGTTGCTCTGTAGATGATATTTACAAGATGGCGGCTATCACGGCTAATCAGGCCATTGCGATGAAGCACTAGCCCAGGCTCTTGCCTATTCTAAACCGATAGACATTAAACTCGTTATGAAAATATTAGTACTAAACTGTGGTAGCTCGTCACTCAAGTATTCCTTGATTGAGCTACCAGAGTACCGCGTTATTACCTCTGGGATCGAGGAACGTCTAGGCACCGCCGAGTCTTTCATCAAGTTCTCAACCCCTGCGGGCGAGAAGATCGTTGAGAACGTTTACATCCCTGACCATACCAGAGGTGTAGAGATTATTTTGGAGGTCCTGACCCGCCCTGAGGTTGGCCACATTGCTTCGCTGAGCGAAATTGAGGCTGTTGGCCATCGTTTAGTTCACGGCGGAGAGCGTATCTCCTCCAGTGTGCTGATTGACGAGACCGTAGTAGATACACTTAGAGAAAACATCCCTCTAGCCCCGCTACATAACCCAGCCAACATTATGGGAATCCTAGCAGCTAGGGCAGTACTCGGCCAAGTGCCTCATGTAGGGGTATTCGATACGGCGTTCCACCAGACCATGCCTAAATATGCCTATATGTATGCTCTCCCCTACGCTCTGTACGAGAAGTATGGTCTGCGTCGCTATGGCTTCCACGGCACCAGCCACGACTACGTAAGCCACGAGGCAGCCAAGATGCTTGATGTAGACTACGACAAGGTTAAGATCATCACAGCCCATGTAGGTAGTGGTGCCTCAATCTCTGCTATCGACTGTGGTAAATGTATTGATACATCAATGGGGATGACTCCTGCCGAAGGACTCGTTATGGGGACTCGTGCAGGAGATATCGACTCAGGAGTCATTGAGTTTCTTCTTAGCAAGCAAGATTTCGACAACGCAGAGATCCAAGAATACATCCAAAACAAGGCAGAGCGAGATACACGCACTAGTCTCAAGCCAGAGGATGTAAGCTTCCTGCTCAACAAACGTAGCGGACTCTATGGTATCGCTGGCATCGGTAGCTCGGATATGCGCGACATTGATAGCGCAGCAAGCAAGGGCAACGAACAGGCCAAACTTGCCTCAGATATGCTAAGCTATCGAGTTAAAAAGTATATTGGAGCCTACGCTGCATCGCTTGGTGGTCTAGATATCCTAGTCTTCACGGCTGGGGTCGGCGAAAACCGCGCACAGCTACGTACCGATGCGTGCGCTGGTCTAGAATACATGGGTGTGAAGGTGGACGAAAATCTAAACAAAGCTCTTCCTCGTGGAGAGGCTGGCGTCATCAGTAGTCCCGATAGCCACGTTAAAGTTGTCGTTATCCCAACCGACGAAGAGTATATGATTGCTAAGGATACCTACGATATCGTAATCAAAAACAAGTAAGTACCTGGTATAGCACAACACAACAAGGGGCTGTGTCAAAATTGGCTTTTGGCATAGCCCCATTTCTTTTTGTATTCAA
>JAUMYV010000105.1 GCA_030528445.1 Porphyromonadaceae bacterium
TGGATACTGATTGCATCCCGCCCACTGTCAACTTTTTTCAGTACACGTCACCCCCCCCCTAGGAGGCTCTACAGCGCCTCCGACTTCATTTTGGCATTACCCCACTGGACGAACGAAAACAATGCCGCAAAACGAATTTCTCACATACAACTAATAATCAATTATATAAAACAAGTCTAAATCCGATTTTATCTAAGTAGAGCGACGATTTCAGGATTTCTGTGCACTAATCTTTTCGGATTAGTGTACGCATCGCACAGGATCAGTCCTACAATTCCCCAAAAACTCTCAGAGATTTACCGCGAACGCGAGGCAAGTCTCCCTAGATTGCCTGTTCGATGAAGGCCAATTAAGCCTAATTCATTTACACACTTTAACCTAAAAAGCGAAGAATCGAATCTGCCGTATCTCACTCTAGCATAGCTAAGATTTCTGTTATTTAGAAAGTTTGAGCTACCTTTGTGGCTCATTTGAAGCTACAACACTAGACATATTAAAGTATGATTAGACCTAAGAGCAGCAATCAGGCGGTGTGGGCTGATGTGTACACATACGCCAAGCTACCTGCCGAACTCAGTAAACTTGATGAGCTAGCGCACAACCTTTGGTGGGTTTGGACGCCGAAGGCTCAAGATCTATTTAAGCGTATCTCTCCAGAGCTATGGGATAGCACTGAAGGGAACCCCGTAAAGCTAACTCGTCTGCTCACAGGAGACGAGATTCGTAAAATCACCGCCGACCAAGACCTACTCAAAGAAATTGACAGCGTCTACGCAGATTTCCGCGCCTATATGGATGAGCCCGCAGATGAGCAGCGTCCCTCTGTAGCCTATATGAGCATGGAGTATGGTCTGACCAACGTCCTAAAGATCTACTCTGGTGGTCTAGGAGTATTGGCTGGTGACTACCTCAAAGAGGCAAGTGATAGCAACGTTCGCCTGACCGCCGTTGGTTTCCTATACAGATATGGTTACTTCACACAGGCTCTGAGCCCAGCAGGCGAACAGATTGCGCAGTACGAAGCTCAGGACTTCACACAGCTACCCCTCGAGCAGTTGATGAACGAAGACGGTAGCCCCGTAGTCCTAGAGGTCCCCTACTCTAGCCACATCGTATATTCGTACGTATGGCGCGTACGCGTGGGGCGCATCAATCTCTACCTACTCGACACAGACAATGGTCTGAATAGTGAATGGGATCGTAGCATCACGCACCAGCTCTATGGTGGCGACTGGGAAAATCGCATGAAGCAGGAGTATCTGCTCGGTATCGGTGGTGTCCTGCTGCTCAATAAGCTCGGCATCACGAAGGAAGTCTACCACATGAACGAGGGGCATGCAGCCTTTATGAGCGTACAGCGTCTACTCGACTATGTGGAGCAGGAGCAGCTCCCATTCGACCTCGCACTCGAGCTCGTACGCACCTCTTCGCTCTACACCGTACACACCCCTGTACCTGCGGGACACGACTACTTCGACGAAGGCCTTATGGGCAAGTACCTCGGACACGTGCCACAACGTCTAGGCATCTCATGGCAGGAGTTCATGGATATGGGACGAGAAAATCCTGGTACAGACGAGAAATTCTCGATGAGTACGTTTGCCCTAAATACCTGTCAGGAGGCTAATGGTGTAAGTAAACTACACGGCAAAGTATCTCAGCAGATGTTCGCACCAGTCTGGAAGGGTTTCTTCTCCGAAGAACTACATGTGGGCTACGTGACCAATGGCGTACACATGCCTACATGGGCAGCGCCACAGTGGCAGGAGTTCTACGCCAAGCACTTTGGCGAGGACTTCGTCAAGAATCAGACCAAAGAAGAAGTCTGGAGTAAGATTCAGCAGATTCCTAACGAGGAGATTTGGGAGATCCACCACAGCCAGAAGCTACAGCTCATCGACTACATTCGCACGCACTACGCAGATCGTTGGATTAAGAATAGCAATACCCCCGAGGTAACTAAGGCAGTCCTCGACGGCATCAACCCCAATGCTCTGCTCATCGGCTTCGGACGTCGCTTCGCCACTTATAAGCGTGCGCACTTGCTCTTCACCGATTTGGATCGCTTGAGCCGTATCGTCAATAACGAGAAGCGTCCCGTACAGTTCCTCTTCACTGGTAAGGCTCACCCAGCCGATGGTGGTGGTCAGGGACTCATCAAGCATATCCTAGAGATTAGCCGTCGCCCCGAGTTCCTCGGCAAGATTATCTTCCTCGAGAATTATGATATGCGTTTGGCGAGCAAGCTCATCGCGGGCGTAGACATCTGGATGAATACGCCTACTCGTCCGCTTGAGGCCTCCGGCACATCTGGCGAGAAAGCCGAGATGAATGGCGTACTCAACCTCAGCGTACTCGACGGCTGGTGGTACGAAGGCTACAGAGAGGGTGCTGGTTGGGCTCTGACGGACAAGCGCACCTTCCAAGACCAGTCTCTACAGGACAAGCTCGATGCTACGACGATCTACGATATGCTCGAGCGTGAAATCCTACCTCTGCACTTCGATGGTCGCCAAGAGAAGCCATTCAGCGAAGCATGGATGCAGTACGTCAAGAATTCGCTCAACTTCATCGCTCCACACTACACAATGCGCCGTATGATGGACGACTACTTCGAGCGCTTCTACTGCAAGCTGGCTAAACGTTCGGCTCATCTGCACGCCAATGACAACGCAGTGGCTCGCGCACTCGTTGCGTGGAAGCAGGAAGTCTCCACCCACTGGGAAGACATTCAGATTCTCGAGATTAGCGATGCTGGCAAGCTAGGCTTTAGCGCTGGGCAGCGTGACATTGACACGAGTGGCATCCTTACCCTAAAGCTCGACAAAGGCCGTCTACAAACCAAACTCGATGTAGAGCTTGTCTTCGCCAAGCCCGATGAAAGCGGTCAGCTACACTTCGTAGAGACGGAGGCGCTCGACCTATCTTCGACCGAAGGCTCGATCGAGACCTATAGTATAGAGCTCATGAATAAGCGTCCGGGGCACTACAAGGTGGCTCTGCGCATCCTGCCACATAACGAGGAGCTACCTCACCGTATGGACTTCGCATATATACGCTGGGTAAATATCCTCTAGGATAGCAAACGAACTAAACCAAAGTCTCCGCTCCACTCGGGCGGGGGCTTTTTGTTTTTGGCATTCCTCTACAACAGCACACACAGCTGTTTCACTCGATTATCCGTATCTTTGGGCTTCCAAATGTTATTATTTAGACGAGAAATCAATGATATCAGTAGACGCCTTAACGGTTGAGATAGGAGGCAGTGCGCTATTCTCCGACATATCTTTTGTAATCAATCCCAAAGACCGAATCGCTCTAATGGGGAAGAATGGAGCAGGCAAAAGCACGATGCTCAAAATCCTAGCAGGTGTACGCGAGCCTTCGCGCGGTCGCGTCAACGTCCCTGCAGACGTTAAGGTAGCCTACCTACCACAGCACTTGCTCACCGAAGACGGACGTACCGTATTCGAAGAAACGGAGCAAGCCTTCGCCCACCTGCACGAGATGGAGGCACGCATGGCTAAGCTCAACCATCAGCTCGAGACGCGTACCGACTACGACAGCGACGAGTATATGGCAATCATCGAGGAGGTGTCTACACTCGGAGAGAAGTTCTACGCAATCGAAGAAATCAACTACGATAAGGCAATCGAACGTACGCTACTGGGATTGGGCTTCAAGCGTAGCGACTTCACACGCCAGACCTCGGAGTTTAGCGGCGGCTGGCGTATGCGCATCGAACTAGCCAAGCTCCTACTACGCAAGCCTGATGTCCTCTTACTAGACGAGCCAACCAACCACCTCGACATTGAGTCTATTCAATGGCTGGAGGACTTCCTAGTCGAGAACAATCAGACAGTCGTGGTAATCAGCCACGACCGCGCTTTCGTCGATCGCATCACGACGCGTACACTGGAGATCACGATGGGTCGTCTATACGACTACAAGGTCAACTATACCGAATATCAGCGCCTAAGAGCAGAGCGTCGCGAACAGCAACAGAAGGCTTACGAGGAGCAACAAAAGTTCATCGCCGAGACAACAGACTTCATCGAGCGCTTCAAGGGAACGTACTCCAAGACCAATCAAGTCCAGAGCCGAGTGCGCATGCTAGAGAAGTTGGAGCTGATTGAGGTGGACGAAATCGATACGTCAGCCATTAGACTACGCTTCCCTCCTGCTCCACGATCGGGCAATTACCCCGTCATGATGAGCGATGTAGAGAAGTCTTTCGGAGACAAGAAAATCTTCGATAGGGTAAATCTGACGATCGAGCGAGGGGATAAAATCGCTTTCGTCGGCAAGAATGGAGAAGGAAAGAGTACCCTAGTGCGCTGCATCATGAAGGAGCTAGAGCATGGAGGGGATCTGAATATCGGCCACAACGTTAGGATTGGCTACTTTGCTCAGAACGAAGCTGCTACCGTGGACGAAAATCTAACCGTATTCCAAACGATTGATGATGTAGCTGAGGGCGAAATCCGAACGAAGATTAAGGATCTGCTCGGAGCCTTCATGTTCGGCGGCGAAGCATCGAATAAGAAGGTCAAGGTGCTAAGTGGTGGTGAAAGGACTCGACTCGCCCTACTGAAGCTCTTGCTCGAGCCATACAACCTGCTCATCCTCGACGAACCAACGAACCATCTAGACATGAAGACCAAAGAAGTGCTCAAGCAGGCTCTGCTCAACTTCGATGGTACCCTGATCGTCGTATCGCACGACCGAGACTTCCTCGACGGCTTAGTATCCAAGGTATACGAGTTCGGTGGGGGTAAGGTAGTAGAGCATCTAGAGGGCATCTACGAGTTTATGCAACGCAAAAAGCTCGAGAACCTCAAAGAGCTAGAGCGCTAAACGCCTTCTGACAAGTGTTTTTCTTTGCCGTTTGCGAAGATTGATTACATTTGTGCATTAACTTTTCTAGGCTATCAGATAGATTATACCAAACATAGCCAATAGTCTAGAGCGAACCAAAGAAGAAGAGCATATGAAGCACGGTTTCGTTAAGGTGGCAGCAGCTGTCCCTTTCGTCAAAGTAGCAGATTGCGGCTACAACACAGAGCGTATTGAGCAGATGATCTTACAGGCCGATGAGCAAGGCGTAGAGATTATGACTTTTCCCGAACTGTGTATCACGGGATATACTTGTGGTGATTTATTCCTACAACCCTTCCTTATACAGGAGGCCGAGCGCAAGCTAGTCGAGCTAGTCGAGCGGACGGCACATACCAAAGTACTAGTGCTGGTAGGTATGCCCGTCAAGGTCGAGGAGAAGCTATTTAACGCTGCAGTCGCCTTCCAGAGTGGTCATATGCTCGGAGCCATTCCCAAGACTTATCTCCCGAATTACCGAGAGTTCCAGGAGGCTCGGTGGTTTTCTCCCGCTCGAGACTTGCAGTTTACCATTGCCAATATCGGAGGTTTGGAGGTGCCTATCGGGCATGATCTGCTCTTCAGATCGGGCGAGGTGGCCATCGGCATTGAGATTTGCGAAGATATGTGGACGCCTTACACACCAGGGACGCGTCTAGCTCTCTATGGAGCACATATCATCTTCAACCTATCAGCCAGCAACGAGAGTATCGGCAAGCACGCCTATCTGCGTTCCCTCATCAGTGGCCTCTCTAGCCAAGATTTGTGCGGATATGTCTACTGCTCCTGTGGCTATGGCGAAAGCTCTACCGATCTAGTCTACACGGGTAAAGCGTTCGTCGCCGAGATTGGACGTATCATGGAGGAGATGCCACGCTTCGTCTATGAGGAGCGATTGCTCATCAATGATATTGACGTGAGCCGCATCCAGAGCGAGCGTCTATGCAATAGTAGCTTCAGAGCGTCTGTTTCGAACCACACGCAGCGCGGTCTACTCACCGAGATTCCGTTTACCCTACGCTCGGCAGAGGAGTCGAGAGACATTACTAGGCACATTGAGCCAAATCCATTCCTGCTAGAGAACCAGAGGGAGACGCGCTGTGCGGAAGTCTTCGACATACAGATTTGTGCGCTAAGCCAGCGCCTCAAGCACATCGGCGCACAGTCCGCCGTAATTGGGGTATCGGGTGGTCTCGACTCGACACTGGCACTGCTAGCCACAGTAGCGACATTCGACTTCCTAGGGCTACCACGCAAGGGGATCATCGGAGTAACAATGCCAGGCTTAGGCACCTCGAGTCGAACGAGGAACAATGCACACCAGCTAATGGAGGATCTAGGCATCACAAGCATGGAGATAGATATTACCGAGGCGACGATGCTGCACTTCCGAGATATTGGCCACGACCCCAAGCTCCAAGATGTAACGTATGAGAATAGTCAGGCTCGTGAGCGAACGCAAATCCTCATGGATTTGGCCAATAAGCATCAGGCGCTGGTCATAGGCACTGGCGACCTCTCGGAGTTGGCCTTAGGTTGGTGCACCTACAACGGAGATCATATGTCTATGTATGCAATCAACTCGGGTCTCCCCAAGACTTCGATCCAGCACATCGTGCGCTATCTCGCAGACACGCATCACTTCGGCGCGTCGATTAAGGAGGTGCTGTACTCCATCCTCAATACGCCAATCAGCCCAGAGCTCAAATCTACTAAGCATGCAGTCGAAGAGATCAGCCAGCATACGGAAGATATCGTAGGGCCATACGAGCTACACGACTTCTTCATCTACAACTTCCTCGCCTACGGCTACACGCCTAGCAAGATTCATTATCTAGCAAGCGTAGCCTTCAAGGATGTTTATTCGCCCAAGACCATCAAGCACTGGATGAAACAGTTTTACCGTCGTTTCTTCTCTCAGCAGTTTAAGCGCAACTGTATGCCCGATGGACCGAAGGTTAGCCGCATCAGTCTCTCGCCACGAGGCGACTGGCGTATGCCTAGCGATGCAGTAGCCAAGGCTTGGCTAGCGGAGATTGAGCAGCTCCCAGAGTAGCTACTTCGGTAGGCACAGATACAAATATGGGGCTGTGTCAAAATTGTCTTTTGGCATAGCCCCTCTTCTTTTGGGTTGGTCTT
>JAUMYV010000106.1 GCA_030528445.1 Porphyromonadaceae bacterium
CATAAGCTACAACCAGGACAAAGCTCGATCTAAGCATTTGGGCTTCGTCTATATTTTCCGTACCTTCGCAACCGAATTTCGTTTTCAAAATCATATTATTCATAGATATGGACGACTCAATCCCTCCGAGTAATCGTAAGAGAGACTGAGCTAGTACACGGATGAGTCCTTGGCGTATTCGTAGGTACTAGCTCCTATTTTCGTTGCATGGCTAGTAGACTATTACGAATAGAATGAGAACTTATATCAGCATGAGCGCAGGATTGCCTCAGCTAACTGCTTTTGAGCCCACATGTTGGGTTAATGTAGAGAGCCCCGATGAGGATGATTTTTATTTCCTCACAGAGAAGCTCGGGGTTCCCGCAGAGTTCCTATCAGATATTGCCGACGTTGATGAGCGTCCTCGCACAGAGCGAGAAGACAATTGGCAGCTGACTCTGCTCCGAATTCCCCTAGAGAGCAATATCCCTGGATTGCCATACATGACTGTGCCTATCGGTATCATCACTGGAGCTGAGACCACAATCTCGGTCTGCTACCGCAAGACGCAGCTCATCCCAGACTTTATCAATCACCTTAGGCGCAAGAACATCAGAATTGTTTCTCAGGCCGATTTCATCGTGCGCATCATCTATTCCTCTGCGGTATGGTTCCTTAAGTATCTTAAACTGATCTATCTTGAACTTAATCGGGCAGAGAAAGAGCTCGAGCAAAGCATCAAAAACGAAGATTTGATGCGTATCATGCGCCTTCAGAAATCGTTAGTTTACTTCAGCACCTCTATTAGAGGTAACGAAGCGATGCTCGGGCGTCTCAAAACCGCCTCTCGCTCGGCTGAGATAGACCACGACTTGGTCGAGGACGTAGGTATTGAGCTGAGACAGGCGTATAATACGGTAAATATCTATACGGATATTTGCACCAGTACGATGGATGCTCTAGGCAGCATTATCTCCAACAACGTCAATACGATTATGAAACGTATGACCAGCTTCTCGATAGTTCTGACTATCCCTACGATGATTGCCAGTTTCTACGGGATGAACGTAGATGTCTATCTTGGAGATTGGAAATGGGCTTTTGTAACGATTGTCGGGGTGTCTATTTTGATTTCTAGCTTAGCTTTCTATCTATTTAGGAAGATTCGTTGGTTCTAGCAGACGAAGCATCAAGGGACCCCTTGTCAAGATAGCGAAGATAGCCCTGCAACGAAGATTAAACTACCAAGGCAATAAATTAATGCTGGTGCGTCGTGCTATGCGAGCAATCCCCCAATTTGTGGACTAGAACACGCCGCCCTCATTTGTCATTAGAGTAGATTAATAATCAAACAAACACACTATGAAGATATTTTCTCTAGGGTGCTTATTGGCTCTACTACTATATTCTAGCTTGTCTGCATCGGCTCAAATTAGGCTAAGTGGGCATGTGCAAGACGCACAAGATGGCCAAAGTATTCCCTATGCCAGTATCCTCATTCGAGAAACTAACTCTGGGAGTATTACAGACGAAGACGGAGCCTTTAGTATTGAACTGCCAGAGGGTATCTACCACCTTGAGATAAGGTCTCTAGGATATCAAGCCAAACAACTAGAGGTCAAGGCTACTCGGGATAGCTATCCGCTTGAGATTCGACTAAAGCCTAGCATTGTTCAGCTCAAGGAAATGGAAGTCAGGGCAAAAAGGGGGCAGGAGGATCCCGCCTACCCGATCATGCGTAGGCTAATGTACCGCGTTCCTATCTACCGCAGAGCGGTGAAGTACTACACGCTACAAGCCTATAGCCGAACTGTAGCCTCGGTACATAAGATCCCTCGCCTACTTAATGTGGATCTCGGAAATAGCAAAGTGAAGCTACAAGATCTCGTGGGGAAGACGTTTGTAGAAGAGAAGCTTAGCCGTATCTCTTTCTCTAGCCCCGATACAGTCAAACAGATTGTCCTCTCCAAACGTTCGTCCATACCACAGGCTCTCAACGACGAGATGGACTTCGACGCCAACGATGCAGAAGAGTTTCTCAGTAGTGACATCTATAGTCCAAGTATTCAAGGCATCCTAAATCCAATTACCCCAGGAGCCTTCGGTAAATATAAGTATCGTCTACTTAGCCGAACGACACAGGGAGATGAGGTCATCTACCGCATTAGCTTCCGCCCCCGAACCAACGAAGAGAGCCTCGTCTCGGGGGATCTAGAGGTAATTGAGGGGGCTTGGGCAGTGCGCACGATGACTCTAGAGATTGATCAGCTGGGGATGATGAGACAGGAGGTTGTCTATCAGCTCAGCCAAGTAAAGGCCGGTATATACCTCCCGATAACCTTCACTTCAAGTGCCAAGCTACAAGCCCTCGGTGCAGACCTATCGCTCAAGTATGTCGCCTCAATGCGCTACCAGAGTATTGAAGCAACTCAAGTGGGCAAGCTCCTAGAGAGCGATAGCCTATCGACTAGACGCCTTAGCAATAGAGATGTAGATCGGCACGAGAAACTTCTCGACGAGCAGTATAAGCGCAAACGCAGCGCAAAGGGCCAACGCCATCGGTACGAGAGGCGACTCGAGGAAGTAGAGGAGCTACATACCTCCGTCAAGGATAGTATAGATACACGCATTGATAGTGCCTATTGGCAGAGAATCCGCCCGATACCCATGCAGAGAGAGGAACAGGAGAGCTTCATCAAGCTGGACTCAATCAACCTAAACTGGGAGCAAAAGGCACAGCGACGCTCTAGCCGCATCGTCATAGTATCGAGCGATGATAATGGCGAACCCCAAAGCAAGACTTCGTCCTCTACTCCTAGCCTTATGGGATTGGCGAGCAGATTGCTCTTCTCTGGTAATCTATATCAAAAGAATGGGTGGCATCTGGGCACGATTGGTCGTGGAGGACTTATCAGCCATGCTTTATACAACTATAATATAGCCGATCAGCTCCAGCTTGGCCTTCAGCTCTCCCTAGATAGAGATATAGATAATCAGCGCAGATGGAGCATCAGAGGGGGTGCTTACTATACGACGCGGAGGCGGACTCTACTCTGGGATGCGGAGCTTAGATTATTGCCCCTATACAAAAAGAACCTTGATATTAGGGTTGGCATAGGTCGAATGACTAAACAGATAGGCAACGACTCCCAAGCTTCAATATCTCAATTGCTCTATAATGCGCTAGCTGCTATCACGGGCAAGAGTTATACTGCTCTCTACGAAGAGCAGTATATCAATTTGTCTACTTCATTGATTCCAATACCCGCCCTAGAGGTCAAAACTTCGGCTTCGCTGCGGCGTAGCCAAGGACTAGACCTAAGTCCGGTCAATACATCTAGTAGGTGGTTCGCCAATCTAGGCTATTGGGGAGGTGCGAGCTGGCAAGGGTATGAGGAGCTGCAGAGGGTTCTACCCTCGACGCATAGAGCGGAGTACATCGACTTACACGCTGAGGTAACGTGGAGTACTAAGCCCTACCACAAGAGAAGCGAATCGGGCTGGCTAAGTTATTACAGCGATCGGCGTCTTGCCCCTATCTATCGACTAGAGACCCACACCAATATCCCCATCGGGGTAGGTGGTTCGGCCTTCAGTCTGGCTAAGGGAAGTATGGAGCATGCGATCAGATTAAGGAGATATGTAAACGACGTCTTGGCCTACAAACTAGAAGTCGGGGGGTATCTCTGGCGCGATTGGGTTAGCCCCGAGTCGGCATACTACTTCAAGACGAACAACAGCATGATCGTTAGCCCTATATCTGCTACAGGTTTCTATACGATGAGGCCCTACACGGCTCTAGAGGGTCGATTCTTCGCCACAGCATCGGTCGGGTATAGTTCCAATCGTATCCTGTTAAATTACCTCCCCTTCTTTATCAATCGAATGACTCATGAACAGCTTCAAGTCAAGTTTGCCTATCAGCAGCACCAAGCCCCATACGTAGAGCTAGGGTACTTGTGGGGATTGAAGCAATCTCTTCGTGTCGGTGTCTATATGGGTGGTGCAATCAAGGCGCATGCTTGCACGCCCGCTCTAGCTCTAGCAGTGCAGACCTCGCTCTAGTATTACTTCAAGGTCCAATAGTGGCTCCGTTTGCCTGAAGTAGCATTTGGACTCATATCACCGCGCAAACGTCCAAGACGTTTGGCAGAGTTGTACGAAGGGCTGACCTCGGATTAGGAGGTCAGCCCTTTCTTGTGCCAGACCCAATCGAAATACAATGTAACCCAGATATAACAGCACTGAAATAAGTTCGTAACATCTCGACCCTACTTTTGCGACAGAGAAAGTAAGGTGGCAGGCATAGTGCTTCGCCATATTGTTAATCAATTTTCGATTAGAGATTATGAACAAAAGAATTAGCCTACTTGTGGCTGTGATGTGTTTGGCTGGGTTGAGTTTACAGGCACAGAGAATTAAGGGTTCGGATACCGTGCTCCCTCTGACGCAGAAGGCGGCCGAGAGCTACACCAAGAGCAACCCTAAGGCGACGACCACAGTTTCGGGTGGCGGTAGCGGTGTCGGAATCTCTGCCCTGCAGTCTGGTAGCGCAGACATCGCCCAAGCCTCTCGCAGGGTTAAGTTTGCCGAGCGTCAGAAGCTACAGGCAGACGGAGAGCGCCTCGTAGAGGTTACCATCGCCTACGATGCCCTAGCCCTAGTAATCCACCCAAGCAATCGAGTAGATCGCCTGACGAGAGAGCAACTTGAGGGCATCTTCACTGGGCGCATCACGAACTGGAAGGAAGTAGGCGGCAAGGATATGCCGATAGTACCATACGCCCGCGAAACCTCCTCGGGGACATACGAATTCTTTAGGGAGATTGTGCTGAACAAAAAGAATTACAAGGACGGCATTATGAGTATGCCTGCCACTGGGGCGATCATCCAATCGGTCAATCAGACGCCAGGGGCTATTGGCTACGTCGGATTGGCTTACCTAAGCGACAAGACCAAGACCGTAGCCGTTTCATTCGACGCAGGAAAGACCTACACGCTCCCCTCGCTCGCCAATGCACGCAACAAGAGCTACCCCATCGTGCGCCCGCTCTACTATTATTATTTATCTAAGGCTGCCTCCACAGCACGTCCGTTTGTGGACTATGTACTCTCGGCTCAAGGACAGAGAATCGTCCAAGAAGTTGGCTTTATCCCCATCAAGTAGCACACAACGAGTCAATGATATCAGCCATGAAAGCAAGACTACTGGTATTGATTGCGGGTATCTGCGCGTGCAGTACCATGACTCAGGCGCAGCAAGCCGACAGAGACGGGCTCAAGGTATCGGGCTACATACAGCTCTACTATCAGCACGGAGAGCAGAGTGCAAGCCTTATTGGCGAGAAGCGAGAGCCTACGGCGGAGGACTTCTCTCGTCTGGGCGTGCGTCGTGGCCGTGCTAAGCTCTCCTATACGCAGGGGCTCGTAACGGGTGTACTACAGATAGATCTGACCGAGCGCGGGCTTGGCGTCAAAGATGCCTACGTACGCATGGGGGTGCCGATTCTAGGGCAGAGCTTTCTGCAGGCAGGGCTCTTCGACAGGCCATTTGGGCATGAGATTGGCTATTCTTCGTCCCGACGTGAGAGTCCCGAGCGAGCCTTGATTACCCGAACCCTCTTCCCGAACGAACGAGATCTAGGTGCAATGCTCTCCCTACAGGCAAGCAAAAACTCTTGGTGGCACCTCTTTCGTCTGGATGCAGGTCTATTCGGTGGCAATGGGGTCAAGGCAGAGCAGGATAGCCATCTAGACTTCATCGGGCGGTTATCTGCCGAAATCATCAAGGGTAGAAGTTTCCAATGGCACGCAGGGACTTCTCTATATTATGGCGGTGTGTATCAAGGTTCGCCAGACCGCTATACGATGCAGGCTGGACGATTCGTCTTGGAGAGCAAGCCAGAGCACATTGGTAGGTATGCTCGCCGAAGCTATGCAGGGCTAGACACGCAGATGGGTTGGCTTAGCCCCCTAGGTTGGACGCGGCTACGAGGTGAATGGATAGTTGGCGAGCAACCAGCCTCGCAGAAGGACTCCAAAAGTCCGAACGGAGCGCTGCAAACCAGTCCTACCTATGTACGCCCTCTGCAGGGAGGCTATGCCCTGCTGACCCAGCAAATCATGCAGACGCCGATACTACTCTTCGTCAAATACGATTGGTATGACCCCAATACTGCTCTAGACGGAGGGGCTATTGGTCTGAATCATTCGGGTGTAGCGGATATAAGCTACCAGACACTGGGCATAGGCGCACAATACAGCTTCGGTAAGTCGCTTAGGGCTACAGCATACTGGGAGCAGACGTGGAATGAAACGACGCCCAACCTCAGCAGTCACACCAGAGACCTCAAGGACAATAGGCTAACCCTAGCCCTTCTGTATAGGTTCTAATTTGGTCGCCCTCCTAGCCCTAGAGCTTGCTCTGTCGCCCTCAAACACCTATGAGCGTATAGACAGAGTGAGCTCTCGGGATAGCTTAATCCTGTAATTAAGAGGGAGCGTTCGTTAGGTATATTCCTCCATTTTGCACCCATTATGGGGTGCGGAAGCACCTATTATTGGGT
>JAUMYV010000107.1 GCA_030528445.1 Porphyromonadaceae bacterium
ATTGAATTTACCCCTAAGGGGTGTAAACCTAAAGTAGAATTATAAAAAGAATCTGCAACCCAATTGTAGAGCTATCCCACCCAACTGTCAACTTTTTCAGTACACGTCAAATCACTCATAATCCATAGATGTATGAAAAAGAAATTATTGCTATTTATGCTGTGTTTGAGCGTCGGAATGACTACTTTTTCACAGAACAAAACTGATATCTATGGTCTATTGACGACCATAGAGCATCCGTCAGAACCTACTCAAGGAGCTATCCTTGCAATTATGACTGAGAGTCAATATATCCCGATTGAATTGCGTACAGGTGAGTATGTTCCAGTCTCCACACCTCAAATGCTTTGTGGTAAGCCTATTCAAATGGATAGCATCTATCACTTTGTTCGTACTGAAACGAACGGAGTATTCTCCTATAGCTTCGAGCAACTCTATAAGGGAGCCTCATACATCAATGCAGAAGGATACTTTGTTTCCGCGCTTATGGAACCATCAGACCCCGGAGGAGAACCTTTGCCAGGAGTCGAATATTATTTTGAGACAAAACAGGGAGAAAAAATGCGATGTGCTTCATTCCAAGGTGAAACAGGAGAAACTGGCACATATTGGGCTTTAGGTGGCTGGAGTAAAGGACACACCTACGAAAAAGGAATTGACGGATGGGGAAGCAGCAATAAGCCAGATAGTTGCTACTTAGTTAGATTCATGGTTTTGTCTCCACGCATTTATATACCAACCCAATTATTGTTCGTAACGCCTATGCCCACACAAACTCTTTCCCATCGGGAACCTCAGATTTTTTCGGACAAACACACAATCAGTATTCAGGCTTATGAACCAATGAAAAGCGTAGCTATCATTGAAATGGATGGAATTATCAATATCTACAGAGCTAATGGGAATACGCACATTAATATCCCTAAGGTGCATTTTAATCATCCATTCATTATGCGAATAGAATACATGAAAGAAAACTCAATATTCACTCAAAAAATATCCACAAAATGAAACGAACATCTATAATTATGAGTCTTATGCACATATCCTCCCCCATGCAGATAATTGCCTAGAGCCATATAGATTGATGAATCCGAAATAAAAAAGCTAACCTTGGTTGTATCAATTGAATTTACCCCTAAGGGGTGTAAACCTAAAGTAGAATTATAAAAAGAATCTGTAAAATAACCGTAGAACTATCCCGCCCTGCTGTCAACTTTTTTCAGTACACATCATCCTCGCAAGCTTAGCTCTGCGAGGGGATTTTTTAGTACATGTCACCCAAAAATTATCACGTACCAAAATAAATACTACAAAACTTGGGAGCTGGTTGAGGAGGTGGGTACACCAATGTATCTCTATATTGGCTCGAAGCGTGGTTCTATGGGAGTCGTATCGTTTGTATAAGATATATACGAAAAAGGGTATATAGGGAGTTAGTTAGGTAGTAGATACTAAGTGCAAAGCTGGAATAATATTTACTAACTTTGTGCCTCAATGTATCCGCATGGTTCGAGGGCGGTTTACTAGTGTCGTAACATATAGAATATATGAAGTATATATCATCACTTGGTCGTTGGGTGCTTGCGGGGAGCCTTGCTTTGGCTACCCTAAGTTTTGTCGGCTGTGGCTCCAAGTCCGACCCTAAGGTTCAGGACGTGAAGTTTATCAATGCACAGATTCGTAGTTTCTCTATTTCTTCGGAGAAAGATGCAGACCTATCCAAGATTTTCTTCTCCATTGAGAATCTCCCCGATACAGGCAAAATAGAGAATAGAAAGCCTCTCGCCTATGGTAAGAAGATGGAGAAAGTTAAGCTGTCGATAGGACCAGCAAATTCCGTAGCCAAGATATACGTAGCTCTAGCCAATGATAAATACGAAGCGTGGCAAGCTAGCAAAGTCTACGACTTCCCCGAAGATCTACACGAGATCAAGGTCAAGGTAAGTCTTGAGGAGGGGCAAGATAAGATCGAATACATATACAAGGTTAAGTTCAATAAGTACAAGTTTGACCCTGAGACCATTGCATGGTCTGGGGCAAGCGCCTCGCCAGGTGATAGACCTGCTCTAGCACATGGTAGCTATGCCTACGCGATGAAGCGTGCAGATGATGTTTGGGTGGTAGAGGCAAGAGATAGAGAGAATAGGTATTATGCCTATCGAGATGGTACTTTCTCTAGAGAAGCCGACTACACGGGACTGCCTGCAGGCGTTGTGATTCGCCATATAGAGGCGCACGATAAGAAGCCGTATGCACTAGCCTCGGATGGACGTGTGTATCGACTCTCGGGCAAGTCTTGGAGGAGAATTGAGGGGATTGCCTCTGCCGAGGGGCTCCTTGGTGTGTTGCCTCCACGCCTCTCGGCCGAGGAAGCCGAGTTAGCTCTTTTGGTTAAGGTAGACAATGGAGAGCTACGCTTCGCCGTCTATGCACAGGGCAAAGTCAAGACCTCATCTCTTCGCGTGCCTGCAGACTTCCCTAGAGACAATCATCGTGCATTCTCTGGTACTAAGAAGTACATAGGTGGCTATCTCTATCTCGTCGCCTCGGAAGATCAAGGACTAATCTCTAGAGTGCAGCGAAGCGTTTGGTACACAACTAACGGACTAGACTGGTCACGTATCTATAGCAACTCCGATGCTGGAGCCGTTCATTCGGTTTCTATCTTCAAGACAGATGATCTCATCTATCTATTCGAGACAGCTCCTGCGGTCGGTCTTAGAGTTTGGACTTCGGAAGATATGGGTAGAACTTGGCGTGAGAATGGTCCTATTGCCAAGCCCAAGGACTATGCCACTTTCGCCGATAAGCGCATCCTCGCATGGGAGGACGTCGGTAGCCACGACATAGCTCTCTTGGGTAGTCTAGATGGCTCTGGCCATAAGCCTGCTGCTCTGTGGGTTGGGGTACCTAAGAAAGATGAATTCTAACTAGTCTCTCTAGTGAAGCTACGCCCAAGGCTCTGGATGCTACCAGTCTTAGTATGGGGCTGGATGCTACTATCCCAGACGTATCGAGTCTCTGCCCAAGAGTATCTCTATGAGCTGGGTGGTAGGCTTGGGGTGTCCCATTATATGGGGGATGCTGCTCGGCGTGGCTTTATCGCGCCTTACGCATCTGCTCTCTCTCTGCTAGGACGTCGCAATATCAACTTCCGCTGGGCATGGGTTGCAGAGCTTGGGTATAGAGGGCTGAGAGGTGATACGCGTTATGCCGATAATGTCTTCCCCGAGGGGCATACGGCTCGATTCTCTGCTCATCTAGTTAATTTAAGGCTGGGGAGCGAATTCAACTTTTTACCACTTAGCGACAAGTATCGCTACCTAGGTACTAGTAGCTTCTCTCCCTATGTCGGTGCAGGCATAGGGGGTAGTTTGGTTTGGAGGGATAGGGTAGCCGTCCCCACGCTTGGGGTTTATTTGGCTGTAGGCGCCAAGTATAAGCTCAATGCTCGCCTCAGCTTGGGGGCCGAGTGGCAGTGGCAATATACGTGGAGCGACCGACTGGATGCCCTCAACCCCGAGCAAACTTGGCTCTCCAATCCCTATGGGCTTAATGCCTCTTGGGTCAAGGGGCGCGATGCTTTTGCTGTGTTTAGTTTGGGGCTGACTTATCAGCTTAGACAGAGGAAGCAAGGGCAATGTGATTAGGTAAAATATGCTATATTTGACCATGTGAATAAAAAACAGCAAGCCAAGGGCGCGTATGCTATGTGGGCAATGCTTGGAAGTCCTCTGTAGGGACTAAGGGCTTCCCTTGGACGACGAAAGGAATAACTATAAAGAATGACAATAGATAATAGTAGTAATCAGGATCTCAAGGGGCTAGTGATACCCCGCCATGTCGCCATCATCATGGATGGTAATGGCCGATGGGCTAAGCAGCGTGCCCTGCCTCGCACCGAGGGGCACATCAAAGGCCAAGAATCTCTCAAGGCTACCCTCAAGGCAGCTGCCGAGTTTGGCATTGAGGTGCTAACGGTTTATGCCTTCAGTACGGAGAATTGGAATCGCCCAGCCGAGGAGGTTGATGCTCTGATGGAATTACTCGTTCGGGCCATCCACGCAGAGACCTCAGAGCTTATCCAAGAAGGTATCCGTCTAGAGACTATTGGGGACCTCTCTCGCTTGCCCCAAGGTGCCCGTGAGGCACTGAAGGACTGTATCGCACAGACTTCTGGGGGCAAACGTGCTCGTTTAGTCCTAGCGCTTAGCTATTCATCTCGCGATGAGATCGTCAGAGCGATTCGTAGGGCTGTGGATTTGTCCGCAACCCGAGGGCTCAAGAGCCAGGATATCACCGAGGACTCTTTCTCTACCCTGCTTGATACAGCCGATCTCCCCGAGCTTGATCTAATGATTCGTACAGGAGGCGAAGAGCGCATCAGCAACTTCTTGCTTTGGCAGGCTGCTTATGCCGAGCTCTACTTCAGCGATGTTTATTGGCCAGACTTTGGTCGAGATGCCTTGCTGCAAGCCATTCGTACTTATAGCGAGCGTGAGCGACGATTCGGCAAGACAAGCGAACAGATACAGCTTGGCGAGGACTAAGCTAAGATTACTACACAAAGAAATAGATCCATACCAACGATGTATAGACGCCTATCACTAAGCCTCGCCGTAGGCTTCCTCTCAGTTGCTTCTTTGGCGGCACAAGCGAGGTCTGCCGTCGAGGTTGATACGCTTGACCTCAAAGGGGTACGTATAGACAACCCCGAAGTAGACTACACTCGCCCTGTCTCCAAGATCATTGCCGACGTCAAGATTACGGGAGCACCTAGCTATGACGAGTTTGTCCTCAAGAGTCTCTCCTCGCTAGCCGTGGGCGATCGTATCGACGTACCAGGTCTTGCCCTTACCGATGCCGTTAAGCGTTATATGCAATACGGCTACTTTGCCAATGCCAAGGTACTTGTTACTAAATATGTAGGTGACTATGTCTGGCTCGAGATACAACTCGTAGAGAATCCTCGCATCGGCAAGGTTACCTATACGGGTATCGGCAAGAGTGATAGAGAGGAGCTGGAGAAGCGTATCGGTCTGCGTAAGGGGATGCAGAGCTCGCCCAACGTATTCGATCGTACACGTCAGCTTATCAAGAAGTACTTCGATGAGAAGGGGTATCGCGAGATGAAGCTCACCATCAATCAGCAGCCCTCTACCGAAGAGAAGAACTTCATCGATCTAACTATTGATATTGATAAGAGTGGCAAGACCAAGATCAAGAATATCATATTCGAGGGCAACGAGGCGCTGACGGATAATCAGCTTCGTATGGCGATGAAGAAGACTAATGAAGTCTTCTCGACCAAGAGGCTCTGGACGAGTATACTAGAGATCTTTCAGCCCAAAAAGCTAGTCGACGCAGAGCTAGAGAATGATTTGCAGAATCTACTCAAGCGCTACCATCAGGCTGGTTATCGAGATGCCGAAATCTTGGCAGATAGCATCGTGCACCTACAGGATGGGAGCCGCAAGGTAGACCTACACATCAAGCTACACGAGGGGAATAAGTACTATATCAAGGATATCCGCTTCGTTGGCAACACCAAGTACAATGCAGAGGTGCTCAATCATCTGCTAGGAGTGAAGCCTGGAGATGTATATGACCAGAAGCGTCTAGAAGATCGTCTGCAGGTGGATGAGGACGCCGTGAGCAACCTGTACTACAACAATGGTTACATCTTTGCTGCCATCGATCCAGTAGAGACTAGTGTCGCAGGGGACTCCGTTTCGCTTGATATTCGTATCACCGAGGGGCCTCAGGCCACAATCAATAAGGTTAAAATTAGCGGTAATGACATCGTGTACGAAGATGTTGTACGCCGTGAGCTATACACCAAGCCAGGTACACTCTTCAGTAAGGAGGATCTGATGAACTCCTATCGCCTAATCAACCAGATTGGTCATTTCGATGCCGAGAAGTCTATCCCAAAGACAGTGCCTGACCCAGCCAATGGCACGGTGGATATTGAGTATGATCTTGTGCCTAAGAGCAACGACCAGCTCAATCTCTCTATTGGCTGGAGCCAGTCTGGCCTTATTGGTTCGGCTGGGTTTACCTTCTCTAACTTCTCTATCAAGAATCTCTTCCGTCCAAGTATGTACAAGGGAATTATTCCTCAGGGAGATGGGCAGAAGCTATCCATCAATGTGCAGTCCAATGCACGCTACTACCATCAGGCGAGCCTATCGTTTAGTGATCCTTGGTTTGGTGGCAAACGCCCCAATCTTTTCAGTGTAAGTGCATTCTATTCACACTCTACAGCTATCGACCAGAGATACTATAGCAATCAGGTCAATAGCTATATGCTCAATAATCCATATTATCTAGGAGGGTA
>JAUMYV010000108.1 GCA_030528445.1 Porphyromonadaceae bacterium
GAAGTGCAAAGGAGTTTGCTGTCCCCTAAAATCCTAATGACAATTCTGGGTTTATACTACCGACAGGCTCGTTTTGGGCTAATGCTCCAATATCACTCCTTGCAGGCTACATCAGCCGTGAATAAGGCTATCCGAATACCACTAAATACATTTATTTTTTTTAGCTTTGTCCCTAGTAACTTACTTTGTAAATAGAAATATGTCTATACGATACATATCGATGTGTGCCGCGATACTGATCGGCTGGGGTGCGTCGCTGCAAGCCCAAACCGAGGTTAGGCGCTACAATGCGACGGCAGACACCGACTATGGAGTTGTCTACCGCCTACCACGCACACAGCTAGAGGTAATCGCCACTGTGCGCGAGCGTATATATACTCCAGGAGTGTATGCCATTTGGGCAGAAAAGTATCTAGGGGTATCTATGCCCAGCGCGGCTGATAGACGCCATGAAATCGTAGACGTACAGATACGCGCCTATGGGGTAGCCGACACTGAGAAGCAGTACCTCATCGCTTTCGACAAGCGCACCATAGCACCTTTCGTATCTCTAGGGCAAAACAACCTCATCTACAACATTAATGGTCGAGAGGATGCCCAAACAGAGGCTAAGCCACAGCTCCCCAAAGCAATGCTACCCGATAGAGTACTCCCAGCTCTGCCACGAGAATACAGCCTAGCAACCTCCGAAGCGAAACAAGCAGAGCTAGCCGCAGCATACCTCTACGAGGTACGTGAGGCGGCCATGAGCATCATTACGGGAGAGGTGGAGAGTATGCCCAAAGATGGCGAATCAATGCGCCTAATTCTAGACAAGCTACGCACGGAGGAGAAGCGGACCCTACGTCTATTCGCAGGAGACACAACCGAGCGATACACGCAGCATAGCTGGGAGATAACCCCAGAGACCGAGAATATGAACGACCGCATCCTCTGTCGCTTCTCCGAAGCAGAGGGAGTGATCGATGCCGCCGCACAAGAGGGCTATCCCATACTCTTTAGCCTACATATTACCGAGCGAACACCAGAGCTAAGCGACAAAGACCGCAAAAAACAGGAAAAACTAGAAGGTATTACCTACAATGTACCGGGCGCTGGTGTCGTGACTATCGGCTATTTGGGTAATACCCTAGCTAAGCAATCCGTCCCTATTACGCAGGTTGGTGGGGTGCAGGTGCTGAGCAAAAAGATGTTCAACGTCAAGGATGCTGGCGTTACAGCTATCTACTTCGATCCTAATACTGGCGCCCTAGAGCGCATCGTCAATGAGTAATAAATAAATCCAATAATAACTTCTAACAACTATCACTTATGTTCAAAAATCACCCCAAAGGTTTGATCGGGGCAGCACTAGCCAATATGGGCGAGCGCTTCGGGTTCTACATTATGATGGGCGTTCTGCTACTCTTCCTCCAGTCTAAGTTCGGTCTTAGTGGCGAGAGAGCGGGCGTTGTGTACTCTATCTTCTATGCCTCCGTGTATATCTTGGCACTAGTAGGGGGAATCATCGCAGACTCCCTCAAGAACTATAAAGGCACGATCTTCGTTGGTTTGCTCATCATGACCTCGGGCTATCTATTGCTCGGCGTTCCTGGCGGCACCAATGAGACTTGGCTATGGATCACATACGGAGCTCTCGCCCTGATTTCATTTGGTAATGGCCTCTTCAAAGGCAACCTGCAGGCACTCGTGGGGCGCATGTACGATACAGATCAGTATCGTCCTATGCGCGACTCGGGCTTTAGCCTCTTCTATATGTTCATCAACGTTGGAGCGATTTTTGCGCCTCTATTCGCTGTGGGTATCCGCGGTTGGTGGCTCAAAGCCAATGGTGTAACCTACGACGCTACCCTACCAGAGCTCTGCCACAAGGTGATCGACAATACTGCCACTGCAGAGCAGATGACCCGCTTCGAGCAACTCGCTATGCAGGCCTCCAATGGTACAATGACCGACGCTGCAGCTTTCGCACAGCAGTATTTGGATATTTTCAACACAGGGTATCACTATGCATTCTGGGCTGCAGTAGGTGCTATGCTCATCTCGCTGGTAATCTACATCTTCAACCAAAAGCAATTCCCTGCCGACCAAAAGAAGGCTACGGTGCAGCAGGCACAGCCTACTGCTACACGCCAGGAAGTGACGATGGCTGCTAGCGAAATCCGCCAGCGCATCCTCGCCCTATGCGCCGTGTTTGGAGTGGTCATCTTCTTCTGGATGTCTTTCCACCAAAATGGTGTGTCACTCACGCAGTTTGCCAAGGACTACATCAACCTCTCTAGCGTGCGTCTAGACCTAGGCTTCACTGTGATTGAGGGGGTAGAGGTATTCCAATCGGTTAACCCATTCTTCGTGGTATTCCTCACCCCATTTGTGATTTGGCTCTTCGGCTTCCTCAACAAGCGCAACCTCGAGCCCTCTACACCCAAGAAGATCGTAATCGGGATGCTCATCGCCACGCTTGCCTTCGTAGTAATGGCTGTAGCCTCTATGACGATGCCTGCAGCCTCCGAGCTAGCAGCCACTGGCGGTCTAGATGCCGCGATGAAGCTATCTCCATGGCTCATGGTACTGACCTACCTCATCCTCACGATTGCCGAGCTATTCATCTCGCCTATGGGCATCTCATTCGTCTCCAAGGTAGCCCCTCCCCACTTGCAGGGTATCATGCAGGGGCTATGGCTATGTGCTACGGCTGCCGGCAACTCTCTCCTATTCGTAGGTATGATCCTCTACAAGGATCTACCTATCTGGATGGTCTGGGTATGCTTTGCAGGTGCATGCGCCTTCTCTATGCTCGTAATGCTGGGCATGGTTAAGTGGCTAGAACGTGTAGCTAAGTAACCTCTAGACAAAAAATCAAACGACAAGGATGCTTCAGCCTCTTCGTCTATCAGTCGCCCGACTTTGGTTCCGCAGATGGAGCCGAAGCCGGGCGGCTGTTTTTCATTCCCTTAGTGCAGCGGTCATGATTGGGCGTCTATCTAGTAGCATACTAGATAGCCTTGCCCGCAAGAGCCGCACCCTAGCTGTAGAGAGAGAGGCGAGTGGCGATATATCCTATCAGGTCAGGTACAAGGACGAAGACGAAGAGCTCCTCATCTCTACTCTATATGGCGGGCAAACTCTATGTATGTCCCTGCCTTGCTTGATCAAAGACCAACATAGAGAAACATCTATCTCCAAGATAGATAGCACATACATAATGGTTAGGGGGCTGTGGACAAAATTGGATTTTGCCACAGCCCCCTAAGGTGTTTCATGATGCACAAGCTACAAGAATTGCATATACGACATACCATTGTTTTATTCATTTATCACTTAAATATGATTTCAGAAATTAAGGAACGTATCCTCTCTGGTGGAGCAATCACTCAAGACGAAGCATTGGCTCTGCTCACCACTCCCAACAAAGATGAACTATATGAGGCTGCCCACGAGGTAACCAAACACTTCATGGGCAATGCTTTCGACACCTGTTCCATCATCAATGCCAAGAGTGGCAACTGCCCAGAAGACTGCAAATGGTGTGCCCAGAGCGGACACTATGCGACTTCTGCCGAGAGATACAGTCTAGTCAGCCCTAGTGTCTGTGTGGCACAAGCAACCTACAACCACAAGCAGGGTATCGGTCGCTTCTCCCTAGTGGCCAGTGGTCGCAGACAGACCGACAAGGAGATCGACATGATCTCCATCAGCTATAGGGCCATTAAAAAAGCCAACCCAACGCTCAAGTGCTGTGCATCGCTAGGATTGCTCTACGAGCATCAACTCAAGAAGCTCTTTGATAGTGGCGTGACGACCTATCACTGCAATATGGAGACTGCACCGAGCTATTTCGCAGAGCTATGTACTACCCACAGCCAAAAAGACAAGGAAGAAACGCTCGCAGCAGCTAGACGTGTCGGTATGCGTATCTGTAGCGGTGGCATCATTGGTATGGGCGAGACCGCCGAGCAGCGCGTAGAGCTGGCTTTCTACCTCAAGAGTATCAGCGCGATGAGCATACCTGTCAATATCCTTCAGCCTATTACGGGGACGCCACTTGCCGAGGCCACACCGCTAAGCGAAGAGGAGATTCTCACAGCGATTGCCATCTTCCGCCTAGTTAATCCTCGTGCCTTCCTTCGTTTCTCTGGTGGGCGTGCACAGCTTAGCCCCGAGATGCAGCGCCGAGCCATCTACATTGGCATCAACTCTGCCATTACGGGAGACCTACTCACCACGATTGGTCAGCAAGCCAAAGACGATATGGCTATGATTGAGGAGTGTGGACTGGAAAACAAAACCGTGGACTGGGAAGTCAGCTATGACTTCTAAAACCTAGAGCGATGAATACAGAAGAGCTACTGGCGATCGACCGACGACATATTTGGCATCCCTATACCTCCACAATCGACCCTCTACCGGTCTACCCTGTAGAGAGAGCCGATGGGGTGCATATCACACTCAAAGATGGGCGCAGACTCATTGATGGTATGAGCAGCTGGTGGGCTGCCATACACGGCTACAATCAGCCTAGGCTCAATGAAGCCCTACGCCAGCAGAGCGAGCGTATGAGTCACATCATGTTCGGAGGTCTAACCCACGACCCTGCGGGCGAATTGGCAGACGAACTACTCAAGATTCTCCCTGAGGGATTGGACTGTGTTTTTCTTGCCGACTCTGGATCTGTGGCCATAGAGGTAGCACTCAAGATGGCTATTCAGTATCAAGCTGCCAGAGGGGAGGGGCAACGCTTTCGCTTCGCTACCCTAGCAGGCGGATACCATGGCGATACTTGGCATGCGATGAGTGTCTGCGACCCCGTTACGGGGATGCACAGCCTATTCTCAGGCTCTCTCCCTCAGCAGCATTTCTTGCCTAGACCTGTCTCTAGATTCGATGGAGCATGGCAGCAAATCGATATTGAGCCGTTGGAGCAACTCATCGAGCAGTATGGCTCCGAGCTTGCCGCCCTAATACTAGAGCCTATTGTACAGGGGGCAGGCGGTATGTATTTCTATCATCCCGAGTACCTACGTAGGGCTCAAGCTCTATGCCTAGAGGCTGGTGTATTGCTGATTTTCGATGAGATTGCCACGGGGTTTGGGCGTACGGGTAAGCTGTTTGCAGGGGAATATGCTGGTGTGGTTCCAGATATCATGTGCATCGGTAAGGCACTCACAGGGGGGTATATGACGCTCTCGGCGAGCATCACGACCAAGGCTATCGCAGATACGATTTGCTCGGGAGAGGCGCACTGCTTCATGCATGGGCCAACCTTCATGGGCAATCCGCTCGCCTGCGCCGTAGCTAGCGAGAGCATCCGTCTACTGATGGAGAGCCCTTGGCAGGCGCGAGTGACTCAGATAGAGAAGCAGCTTAGGGCAGAGCTTGCCCCAGCTCAAGCTCTTGCATCAGTTGCCGAGGTTCGGGTATTAGGGGCTATCGGCGTCATCGAGATGAAGACACCTGTCGACATGGCTTCGCTACAAGCCAAGTTGGTGGCACAAGGTATTTGGGTACGTCCCTTCGGGCGATTAGCCTATCTGATGCCTCCCTTCATTATCAAGCCAGACGAGCTTAGGCAGCTTACCTCGGGTCTGATTGCAGCGCTCAGAGACTAGCTGCATCTAGAATAGACAAATGACGGTGTGTCATAATACACAAACTGCTGTGTTACTTGCGACATTCGGCTTCGGTCACATACTAGAGTATGCTCCCTTAGCCTCAGTCTTAGTGCCTTGGATTTTGCGCATTCTGAAACACCTAAAAGGGGCTGCAGCAAAAGTAAATTTTGCCACAGCCCCATTTATCCCCGAATTGTGAGGCTTATGTTAAGTACAATCGTTTTCACCTAGAGCAACCTCCCAGATACAAGTCTAATCCTTTCCATCCAGATCATTTATTCTATAATGTAACCAGTGACTTCTATGTCTGTCCTATGGGTTCAATAAAATAGAGGATAGCTCCAATTCCTGTTATTAGTAATATTTTCAACAAACACTTTTTCACAAGTCAAGTATTCTTTTAATTTTCAGACAATTGCAAAGTAAAAACTAGACAAGAGTCTGTCCGCTATGTATTGATCCAGACAACACCTAAGCTGTTTAGTGTTTCGACCCAAAAAGAATCTTTATCTACTACCATAAAAATTCCATTTAATGTGATATAAGAGCAACTAACTTTTTCTCCTGTTAGAAGTGCAAATTCTTTATGGTGTTTTTTTGCAAGTAATTCGCTATTAAATTCACTTATAAAAAGAGAACATTTATTGTATGTATTGCTTTTATGGCCAAATGCAAGCA
>JAUMYV010000109.1 GCA_030528445.1 Porphyromonadaceae bacterium
TATTGGGTGCAAAAGCACGCTATAATGGGTGCAAATTTAAGCTTGACCTTAATTCGATGAACCTACTGAAACAAAATTGTAACACGAATGAAATGCGGCTGTAACCAAAGGGGAATAGCTTTGCATCGCAATCGATTAGAGTATAACGAATGAAATCAATGAAGCGATTGATAGAGCGTGTGGCAGAGGGAGGTCTCGCTTTGAGCGGGACGGTTACCTCGCTCGTAATTCTGCTCATCAGCATTTTTATTTTCAGCGAAGGGATGGGGCTTTTTAGTTCGCCCGTTGTGGAGGAGAGCTATGGGCTCTATGTGCACTCGAGCAACCCTGTGCGCACACTGACCATAGAGCAGACGAAACAGATATTCGATGGCGAGCTAACCAATTGGCGAGAGATCAATGGTTTGGACTCCGAAATCTCGATCCTGCGCATCGACGATATCGCCGAGCAGCACAGCCAGGAGGAGCTAGGGGAGAACTACGAGCATCTGCCAAGGCTCATTGCCGAGGCTATCGACGGGAACCCCAACGTCCTGGCCTTCCTCCCCGAGGAGTATGTACAGGACTCGGAGCGCATCAAACCCCTCAATATGGGTACTATCTCTCTGCGGGACTTCTTCGCTGGGCAGAGCTGGATGCCTACAGCTGCACCTGCGCCGCTCTATGGCGTGCTTCCGCTGATATTAGGCACTCTGCTCGTTAGCCTTGTGGCGATGATTATTGCACTGCCCGTGGGCTTAGGTGTGGCCATTTACTTGTCGGAGATTGCATCGCCACTGGTGCGGCAGATTCTGCGTCCTGCACTCGAGCTGCTAGCTGGTATCCCCTCGGTCGTGTACGGCTTTTGGGGCCTGGTGGTGCTTGTACCGTGGATTCAGAGGACATGGGAGCTACCAGTGGGCGAGACGGCACTAGCTGGGAGCATACTACTAGCCATCATGGCGCTCCCAACGATGATTAGCGTGGCACAGGACGCCATACTCAATACGCCTCGTGCCATGCGTGAGGCTAGCCTAGCCCTCGGTGCATCGCACTGGCAGACAATCCGCCATGTGGTTCTTCCCTATGCTCGCTCGGGGATCATGGCTGCCGTTATCCTTGGTATGGGGCGTGCCATAGGCGAAACTATGGCAGTGCTGATGGTTACAGGCAATGCCGCTATCATGCCCTCTGGCCTGCTGGACTCCGTGCGTACAATACCTGCCACAATAGCAGCCGAGCTAGGCGAAGTGCCCGTAGGAAGCACACACTACCAAGCCCTATTCATCTTGGGTGGGATTCTCTTCGTCATTACCATGATTATGAGCATCAGCGCAGAGTACATCTCCCGCAAGCAAATCAAACAACATCTATAATAGACGATGAACCGAACTAAAACAATCACACAGCGCGTCGCCTTCGCCAGTTGCTCCCTGCTTGGCTACGGGACGCTCGCCCTCCTTGTGGCTATCCTCGGCTTTATGATCTACCACGGCATCGGGGTACTCAGCTGGGAGTTCCTTACCGAGGAGCCACGCGAGGGAATGACCAAGGGGGGTATCTTCCCCGCCATCGTGGGGACACTCTGCCTTGTGGTGGGGAGCATGCTTATCGCTTTTCCGCTCGGTGTGATGTCTGCCATCTACACGACGGAGTATGCAGGTCGAGGCTGGTTGGTCAGCCTAATCCGCATCATGACGAATAATCTGGCAAGCATACCGTCGATTGTCTTTGGGCTCTTTGGTATGGCTCTTTTCGTCCAGAAGCTCGGCTTCGGCGACTCTATCCTAGCTGGCTCGCTGACGCTTGGCCTGCTGGCGCTACCACTCATCATCCGTACGACCGAGGAGGCGCTCAAGGCCGTTCCCCAGACCTATCGCCTCGGGAGCTATGCCCTAGGAGCTACGAAGCTACAGACCATAGTGCGCGTCGTACTGCCAGCAGCTATGCCCAATATCCTTACGGGGCTAATCCTATCTGTCGGCCGCGTATCGGGCGAGACTGCTCCGATTCTCTTCACTGCGGCGGCTTACTTCCTGCCGAGTCTCCCCTCAAGCATCTTCGATCAGGTTATGGCCTTGCCCTATCATCTCTACGTCATCGCCACAAGTGGTACAGATCTCGAGGCTACTCGCCCTATGGCCTATGGTACAGCACTCGTACTCATCATCATCGTCCTAGTCCTCAACCTACTAGCTACTGCTCTACGCCTATCCATACATCGTAAGCAAGCTAACTAAGCATTATGCATCCATTATGATACAAGCCAATCGCATCAATTTCTACTACGGAGCCTATCAAGCCCTCCACGATATCAGCCTATCTATCCCACAGGGGTCGGTTACGGCACTCATTGGCCCCTCGGGGTGTGGCAAATCGACCTTCCTGAGGCTCTTCAACCGAATGAATGACCTCATCGAGGGGACTAGACTCGAGGGCGAGTGCCTTATCAACGGACAGAATATCTATGCCCCAGAGCAAAGCCTCGATCAGCTAAGAAGAGAGGTGGGTATGGTCTTCCAGAAACCCAACCCCTTCCCCAAGTCAATCTTCGACAATGTCGCCTATGGCCTTAGGGTCAATAGCCTTGGCAATCAGCAATTCGTCCGCGAGCGAGTGGAGCAGTCTCTGCGTCAGGCGGCTCTCTGGGACGAAGTCAAGGACAAACTGCACCAGTCGGCATATTCGCTCTCGGGCGGCCAGCAGCAGCGCCTCTGCATCGCCCGAGCACTCGCCGTAGAACCGTCGGTTCTACTCATGGACGAACCAGCTTCGGCACTCGACCCCATCTCCACCAACAAGATCGAGGAGCTCATCCACGAGCTCAAAGGCTCCTATACCATCATCATCGTCACGCACAATATGCAGCAAGCTGCCCGCGTGAGTGACCGAACCGCTTTTTTCATGCAAGGCAAGCTCATCGAGTACAGCCATACGAAGCAAATGTTTCTCTCGCCCGAGCAAACCATTACGCAGAACTACATCACTGGGCGCTTCGGCTAAGAAATATCCTATCAGCATCAGCAACCAACATTCAGCAAAACAATGAAATATACAGAGAAAGAGCTCAAACACCTCTCGGACGAAGTAGGTGCCATGTGGCTACTCGTCCTCTCTCAGCTCGATAAAGCTCAGCAGGCTTTCGCCCGATCGGATGCTGAGCTCGCCAGCGAGGTGCTCCGCCGAGAGCATCGTGTAGACCTCTATGAACTTCAGGTAGACCGAGCTTCGGAGCACTATATTGCCCTGTATAGCCCTGTGGCCATCGATCTAAGGCAAATCCTATCGCTCATGGCCGTGGCACGTACCCTAGAGCGTATCGGGGACTTCGCCGCAGGTCTTGCCATGCACGTCCTCTCGCAGGATTGTGCTCAGCTCCCAGCGGAGATCCTAGAGCGACTACAGATTGCCAAGATGTTTGCCACGACACAGCGCATGCTCACAGACTGCTACACGGCCTATCAGCACAACTGCACAGAGTGTACCAGACAGATCCTAGACGATGACCAAGAGGTACATGCCATCTACCACGAAGCCCCACGTGTGCTCGCAGGCTATCTGCAGAGCCACCCCGAGCATATCTATTGCGGTATGAAGCTCATGCTCGTCATCCGCAAACTCGAGCGCATCGGCAACCATTGTAGCAATATCGTGGAGGAGCTAGTCTTTTACCTAGATGCCCAAGTGCTCAAGCACAGCCGATCGACCAAACGAAGCGAAGAGAATTAAGTATCTTTGGTCGTCTAAGACCTCCAAACTTAGACGTACCAATAACTAATATCCCGATGCGAGATCTAATCTTAGTCGTCGATGACGACGCAAGTATTGTCGAGATTATCGAGTTTAACCTCAAGCACGAAGGCTACGAGGTCCTCACTGCTGCCTCGGCAGAGCTAGCTCTGCCTCTTGTGGAGCAGCATCCTATTCGGCTCATCCTACTCGATGTGATGATGGGTGGTATGTCGGGCTATAAACTAGCCGAGACGCTACGGCAGAGGGGCTACGAGGTACCGATTATCTTCCTGACGGCTAGATCATCCGAGAATGATATGCTCACAGGGTTCTCCGTCGGCGCCGACGACTACATCAGCAAACCTTTTTCGCTCAAGGAACTTCTAGCACGTACCGAGGCTGTCCTCAGACGTAGCCAAAGACCAAAGCAAAGCGAAGAAGCTAGCTCTCGGCTCACTTACTCTGGACTTGAGATTGACCTTGAGGCACGAGAGGTTTACAGTGATGGCGTGCTCCTACAGCTTACCAAAACCGAGACGGAGCTATTACTCTACCTCGTATCGCATCCCGATCGCATCTTCTCTCGTTCCGACCTCATTGACTCCGTATGGCGTGAGACGCCTTTCATCACCGAGCGTACGGTGGATGTCCATATCGCTCGCCTGCGCAAAAAACTTGGTGCGTACTACGCCACGACTCTAGTCAATAGACCAGGCTATGGCTATAAGTTTATGCCCAGTATGCTACTATGCGACTAAGCTACCGCAGACGGCTCTTCGTCTACTTCGCCCTCATATTCGTTGCCTTTTCATTGGCGGCCGTTGTGATTGAGCAGCTTCGTCAGTCGAGACTCAAGCGGCAGGGGCTAGAGTCTCAGCTCGAGGCCTACATCGCCATGATTGAGCGTGGGGCAATCAAGGGCGAAGCCTATCAGCCCAATCGTATCGACAGCCTCCTCTCGCTATGGCCTCGACCAATACGAGTGAGCCTGCTCGATCGTGAGGCTCGAGTCATCTACGACAATTCGGTAGCCGACCTCGGCACACTATCGAGCCACGCCGATAGACCCGAGATAAGAATCGCCCGCTCGCAGCAGTATGGGAGCGACATTCGCCTCTCTCATAGCAATGGCATCGAGTACCTCTACCTAGCTCGCTGGGTACATCCCTATTATATACGTGTAGCCTTACCCTACGACAGAGAGACCAAGGCCTCTCTACAAGCCGACTACGTTTTCCTCTACTGGATGCTCGCCTGGCTCGTGGTCATGCTCTGGATCGTAGCTGTAGTCTCCAATCATCTCGGCAGCTCGATTCGTCGCCTAAGAGATTTGGCGCTACATGGTGCAGAGGCGGAGGCCAGCAGTTTCGGCGAAGACGAGCTTGGAGAAATCAGTGCGCAGATTGCAAACCACGCGCAGGCTTTACGTGAGCAAGCCGATGAGATTGCTCAGGAGCGTGAGCGACTCATGCAGCATGTGCTGCATCTAAGCGAAGGGGTTGGCTTTTTTGATCGTTCAGGACGAGTTATATTTTTTAATGCACCTTTTCTGCAACATCTCAATAGCATTGCCAATGTCGTAGCTGCTCGCCCCGAAGAGCTACTCAGAGATTCAGCTTTTGCCGATGCAGCTCGCTTCATCGCTCGAGAGCAGGAGCAGTCCTACGAAGAGACACTGCGGTGCCACGGACGTAGCTATGACCTTCGCATCAATCGCTTCGAGGACGGGAGCTACGAAATGCTCCTCACCGATACGACCGATACCGAGCAGATGCACCAGCTCAAGCGAGAGATGACGAGCAATATCTCCCACGAACTGCGTACTCCTATTACCAGTATCCGAGGCTATCTAGAGACCTGCCTCACGACGGAAGGACTAGACGAGGCTCTCCGTACGCGCTTCCTTACCCAAGCGCACCAGCAGACCCTTGTCCTCTCGGATCTCATTCGAGATATCGGTCTACTGGCCAAAATAGATGAAGCTGCAGAGCTCTTTGAGGTCGAACTAGTTAGCCTAGACGACCTCCGAGAGCAGCTGACACAGGAGTTCGCCATTGGCCTTGCGGAGCAGCAGGCTCGCCTCATCTGGCAGATACCCGAGGGCTTGGAAATTAGAGGCAATCGCAATCTACTCTATTCAATTTGGCGCAACCTCATCGAGAATGCATTGGCCTACGCAGGCACAGGCATCGAGATTGGTGTACAGCTCTACCAGCAAGACGAACACTTCTACTATTTCTGCGTCTACGATACGGGGCGAGGTATTCCCGAGGATCACTTGGTGCGAATTTTCGAGCGTTTCTATCGCTGCAACCCCGGACGTACACGCCAAACGGGCGGTACGGGGCTCGGGCTCTCAATCGTCAAGCATGCAGTGCTGTTTCATCGAGGGGCTATCAGTGCCAAGAACCGCGCATCGGGTGGTTTGGAGATTATCTTTAGGATTGCAAGGCTATAGAGCCTAAAAAACACCTCATCCTATTGTTTCCACTGCGACGACAGACAACCCTTGACGTGTACTGAAAAAAGTTGACAGTGGGCGGGATGCAATCAGTATCCATTAT
>JAUMYV010000110.1 GCA_030528445.1 Porphyromonadaceae bacterium
GGAGCACGTGGTCAATAATCTAAAAAGAGCTTAGGCTTACGCCGAACTCACGTATAACTAGGGAGTTTACTCATGTAAATAACCAAGCCCGAATATCGAAGCAATAACGCAGTGAGTGCCGTATGATGCAAAGCTCTCTAATAGCTCAACGTAGGGCTATTACGTATATATCTAGTTTCTAAAATCTTCTGTACATTTGTCAGTATGAACTGTCAGCTGCCCTAGCAGCCCACCAAAAGCAAGTCTATGATGAAGTATTATGCCGAGCGCTATCAGACTCTTACCCCAAGCCAAACGCTAGAGCTAGAGCGCAATGGTTGCCGATGTGGCGACTGGTCTCGTATTTTAGTCAGTGATGATTTTGATCCTAATCGCTGCCACGATGTGCATTTCTCGGGCGATGTTTGGCTCTCACGCTTCGATGCCGAAGTGCAGCTACCTGAGGGGATATGCAAGCCGAGTGGTCTCTACCATGTTCATCTGCACAACTGTAGCATTGGCCCGAACGTGCTCATTGAGCGCGTGCATGAGTATATCTCGGGCTACAACATCGATGCCGATGCGGTGATTACCAACGTCGATCGCATCTTCGTGGGCGGTAAAACTAGTTTCGGCAATGGTCTAGGCGTTGAGGTGCTCAACGAAACGGGTGGCCGAGAGGTCTGGATCTCGCACAATCTATCAGCACAAGTGGCCTACCTGATGGCTTTTTATCGGCATGACGCACGCCTAATAGAGGCACTCCAGCAGCTATCCCATAGAGAGGCTCTCTCGCATACCTCGGATATTGGCGAGATTGGGGCGCATGCTTTCGTCCGCTGTGTGTGTAGTATAGAGAACGTCAATATCGGCGCCTATGCACACATCGAGGGTGCGTCTCACCTGCAGGAAGGCACTATCGTGAGTAACCAAGAGGCACCTGTACATATCGGATACAATGTCAGCTGCGTCAACTTTATTCTCCTCTCTGGCAGTCAGATTCTTGATGGAGCCACCATCAGCAACTGCTTGCTGGGACAGGGTTCCAGACTGAGCCATCTCTTTTCGGCTCACGACTCTCTCTTTTTCGCCAACTGCCAAGGAGAGAACGGTGAGGCCTGCGCCGTCTTTGCCGGTCCCTACACCGTTAGTATGCACAAGTCGAGTCTGCTCATCGCAGGCTACTACTCATTTTTGAATGCAGGTAGTGGCTCCAACCAAAGCAATCATCTCTACAAGCTGGGGCCGATACATCAGGGTATCGTAGAGCGAGGCTCCAAGACTACTAGCGACTCTTATATTCTTTGGCCCTCTCACATTGGACCTTTTACCTTAGTTATGGGGCGGCACGTCGACCATGTCGATAGCTCCGACTTCCCTTTCTCATACCTCATCGAGGATCATAACGAAACATTCCTCGTCCCAGGTGTAAATCTAAGGAGCGTGGGAACGATACGCGACGCCAAGAAGTGGCCCGATCGCGATCGGCGAACGGATAGCCAGAGGCTAGACAATATCAACTTCAATCTACTTAGCCCCTATACTGTAGGTAAGATGCTCAAGGCACACCGCACACTCTCGGAGCTAAGTCAGATACTAGGCAATACCGATGACCACAAAATATCCTACCGCAATATGCGCATTCGTCAGCGTGCCCTAGAGCGTGGAGTTCGGCTGTATGGCATCGCGATCGTTAAGTTCCTCGGCAACTCTGTGATTCACCGCCTGCGCAACTGCCCTTGCCTAGATGACCGTCAAGTTCGTGATCATCTTCGCCCCGATAGTGAGCGAGGTCTAGGGCGCTGGATTGACCTCTGTGGCATGCTTGTGCCAAGAGAGGAGCTAGAGCTGACTATCGAGGCTGTCAAGTCTGGACAGATCGCCAGCCTCGACGAACTTAATACTAGGTTGAGCGCTCTGCATCAAGAGTACTACAATCTAGAGTGGCCATGGGCGTATCGGGCGATGCTCCAGTGGTTCGACCTAGAGGCCGACAGGATTACTTGCGAGGATATTAGACGAATTGTAGACGAATGGGAGCGCAGTGTCGTAGAGCTTGACCAGATGCTCTATGAAGATGCGAAAAAGGAATTTGCCATGAGTATTAAGGTAGGATTTGGCCTAGCCACAGGAGGCAATACACGAGAGGCGGACTTCGAGTGTGTTCGAGGAGACTTCCAAACCAATCCTTTCGTTTTGAGTGTATTGGATCATATACAAGCCAAGCAAACTCTCGCCAACGATATCCGCCAGCGTCTAAGTCGATAGTAGATATCAATCGGTATATTACGCCATTTGCTGGGGCTTGCTATGGATTAATTAGTAAGGACGGTATCCGCGTTATTAATTAAACAATAAATCAACCACGGAGTAACTAAATGTTTTGTATATTTGAGCCGCAATTTTGTGTATTCATATGCTTACTGCTTACGAATACCTAACTGAAATAAATAAAACGCAATGGCTAACAATAAAGCAAACCTAAAGACAGAGGCTTTCGCTTCGGTAGTAGATGGCAAGGATGTTCGCTTGGTTTCCCTTGTTAATAAGCAGGGATCAGAGGCACACTTCATCAATCAGGGAGCTAAATTGGTCTCTCTAGTAGTCCCCAGCAAGCAAGGATGGACGGACGTGGTCATCGGTCACGACAGCACAGCCGACTATCTCTCTAGCGAAGAGGCTTATTTCGGAGCAATATGCGGTAGATATGCCAACCGAATCGCACGTGGCAAGTTCTCGATCGATGCAGAGGAGTTCACCCTAGCCATCAACAATGGCCCTAACGCACTGCATGGAGGCCTCAAGGGCTTCAACGCTGTCGTTTGGGATATTGTGGAGCAAGAGGCCAACCGTGTCGTCATGGCCTACAACTCGCCCGATGGAGAAGAGGGCTATCCTGGAGAGCTTGCCGTGCAGGTAACCTATACGCTCACGGATGATAATGAGCTCTCGATCGACTACAAGGCGACTACGACTAAGCCCACCGTACTAAATCTGACCAACCATGCCTACTTCAACCTCTCGGGTGATGGCGACGCTAGCGTACACGACCATACCCTAGAGATCAATGCCAAGGAATATCTCCCCACAGACGATACAGCTATACCATACGGCAAGCCCGAGGCTGTGGCTGGGACGCCATTCGACTTCCGCACGCCTCACCTCATCGGCGAGCGCATCGATACGCCTATCGACCAGCTGACTTGGGCACGCGGATATGACCATACCTTCATACTAGATAAGCCTCTGGGTAAACTCGGCTTCGCGGCGCGTTGCTCTTCTCCCAAGACAGGTGTAGTGATGGAGGTCTACACCGACCAGCCTGGTATGCAGCTCTACACGGGCAACTGGATGAGCGGTAATATGCGCGGTAAGCACGATGCGCGCTATCCAGCTCGTGCCGCTCTCTGCCTAGAAACGCAGCATTACCCCGATAGCCCCAACCGCCCAGAGTACCCCTCAACCCGCCTCAACCCTGGCGAGACCTTCCGCTCGACGACGGTATTCACCTTCTCCTTCAAGGAATAGGCTATACACATGATATGAAATATAGGATAAACAACTTTAATAGACTCAAACAAATGAATCAAGTAAAACAGCAGCAGAGCTACCTCATGCCCTTCATCATCATGGTGGTGCTCATGTCGCTGATTGGGTTGATTACGAACCTCAATCAGCAGTTCCAAGGGCCTATGCAAGCGGCCTATCTGATCAAGGGCGGCAGTATGACTACGACCCTCACGAACCTGCTCAACTTCTCATTCTTCCTTGCGTATCTAGTGATGGGTCCCTTTACCAATCGCTACATCGACAAGAATGGCTACAAGAAGTCTCTCGTTTTCGGCTTATTTATTCTCATTGCAGCCTTCGGTCTGTACGAGTTGTCGGCCTATGTATTTGAGACATTCGACAAGTCTCACTTCGAAGCTGTAATCGCAGAGGCTAAGGCCGCAGGCGATGCTTTCGTGTATACTGGAGCAGTAGAGGTGCCTAAGGCATACTACGTATTCCTAGTGGCTGCATTCGTGGCTGGTACGGCTCTGACTTATCTGCAGGCTGTAGTGAACCCATATCTCGTGGCTTGCGACGTTAAGGGAACATCTGCTGTACAGCGCCAGAGCATCGCAGGGGCTGGCAACTCTCTGATGACGACCATCGGCCCTCTATTCGTGGCCTATGTGATCTTCCAGCAGAAGAGTGGCCTCGATATCAATATCACTTCACTCTACATCCCCATCCTTGCACTAATCGCACTCGTGGCTCTGATCATCGTAGCCCTTGGCAAGATCCATCTGCCTAGCATCGCTAGTGCCGAGAAGAAAGAGGGCGAAGTGCTTGAGAAGAGCGTTTGGAGCTTCTCTCACCTTGCCCTGGGTGTGGTAGCGATCTTCATGTATGTAGGTGTAGAGGTAGCCGTTGGAGCCAACATCACGCTGTATGCCAAGGACAGCGGTTTCGACGTATCTACCGCTGCTACTATGACCTCTCTCTACTGGGGTGGTCTGCTTGTCGGTCGTTTACTCGGTAGCTTCCTAAGCAAGATTAGTGCCAATACGCAGCTAGTAGTTACCTCCGCTGGTGCTGGCATTCTCGTAGCTGCTAGTATGCTCACCAACAATCCTTGGATTATGGTGGGTTCGGGACTCTTCCACTCCATCATGTGGCCTGCTATCTTCTCGCTCGCGATTGACAAGCTCGGCAAGTACACCTCTGCTGGCACTGGGGCTCTGATGATGGGGGTAGTCGGTGGTGCTGTCCTACCTCTTGTGCAGGCTGTAGCTGTAGACTTCATAGGAGGCTGGCAGTGGACTTGGGCAATCGTAGTGATCGGCGAAATCTATCTGCTCTACTACGCTCTAGTAGGTTACAAGGTGAAGCAACTGCCTTAGTGCTCGATTGACAAAAACAAATCAAGAGAAGGATGGTGTTTCGATAAACCGCAAACAACTTAAAAGAACAATCAAATGGATACAGCAAAGATTAGAAGCAAGTTCGCCGAGCTCTATGGCGAGGCAGGCGTTCTCTACACTTCACCTGGTCGCATCAACTTGATCGGTGAGCACACCGACTACAACGGTGCATTCGTTTTCCCTGGAGCGGTAGATAAGGCTATGTATGCCGAGATTCGCCTCAATGGCACAGACAAGATTCGTGCATACGCCCTAGACCTAGGCGAGAGCGCAGAGTTCGGTCTCGAGGAGGCTGATGCTCCCGAGCAGAGCTGGGCACGCTACGTCTTCGGTGTAGCGCGCGAGATTCAGAAGCGTGGACACAAGATCGGTGGATTCGACACTGTATTTGCTGGGGATGTGCCTCTAGGGGCAGGTATGAGCTCTTCGGCAGCGCTAGAGAGCACGTTTGCTTTTGCGCTCAATGAGCTATTCAACCTTGGCATCGACAAGTTTGAGCTTGCTAAGATTGGTCAAGCTACCGAGCACAACTATGTAGGGGTAAAGTGCGGTATCATGGACCAGTTCGCCTCTGTCTTCGGTAAGGAAGGTCATCTCATCCGTCTAGACTGCAAGAGCCTCGAGTACGAATACTTCCCATTCAAGCCCGTTGGCTACCGTCTGCTACTTGTAGACTCTGTAGTCAAGCACGAGCTCGCCAGCTCTGCCTACAACAAGCGTCGTGAGAGCTGTGAGGCTGCTGTAGCTGCTATCGCCAAGCGTTATCCCGAGGTGAAATTCCTACGTGATGCCTCTATGACTCAGCTTGACGAAGTGAAGGGCGAAATCTCTGCCGAAGACTATATGCGTTCGGAGTATGTGATCGAGGAAGTACAGCGCGTACTAGATGTATGTGATGCTCTAGAGCGTGGCGACTACCAGACCGTAGGACAGAAGATGTACGAGACGCACCACGGTATGAGCAAGCTCTACGAGGTGAGCTGTGAGGAGCTTGACTTCCTCAACGACCTTGCCAAAGAAATGGGCGTAACTGGCTCTCGTGTGATGGGCGGTGGCTTCGGTGGCTGCACGATTAATCTGGTCAAGGATGAGCTGTACGATAAGTTCAAGGAAGAAACCAAGGCTCGCTATATGGCTAAGTATGGCAGAGAGCCTAAGTTCTACGACGTCGTGATCTCCGACGGAGCACGTCGCTTGAGCTAAAGTATTACGTTGTTTATTGTAAACACAAGGGGCTGTGTCAAAATTGTCTTTTGGCATAGCCCCTCTTCTTTTGGGTTGGTC
>JAUMYV010000005.1 GCA_030528445.1 Porphyromonadaceae bacterium
GGGGAAGAGCAAAGGAGTTTGCTGTCCCCTAAAATCCTAATGACAATTCTGGGTTCAATGGTGGCACTTGGCAGAATGTCAAGGCAGCCAAGGAGAGATTGGGCCTATAGTTATACCTGCTATAACGCAAAAGGGGCTGTGGATAGAATCAATTTTATCCACAGCCCCTTTTAGGTAGTATTATCCTGGCTTTCTACTAGTAGCGCTCGATCAGTTCGCTCTTGGGGCGACGCACCTTCTTCATCGGGCGCATCCAGTCGCGCGCCTCATCCGAGTAGCCTAGATAAATCATGCTAACGGCTCTGTAGCTCTGCTCCCTAAGTCCAAAAATTTCGTCCACATGCTCTGGGCGAAATCCCTCCACGGGAGTAGACCCAATCTTGAGCTCGGCAGCTTGTGCTAGAGCAAGCCCCATAGCGATATAGGTCTGGCGAGCAGCATGAGCGAAGTTCTGATCGGAGTCCTGCCCCTCGTAGTAAGCACGCTTGAGGAAGTCGGTGTACGAAGAGAAACGGCCATCGGGTAGATCACGCGCTCTGGTCATACGGTTGTAGACCTCGTCGATGCGCTCTGGCGTGTACCTATCCCAAGCTGCGAAGATGATGATGTGGGAGCACTCACGAGCACAGTCCACATTGGATACCCCCTCGGAAATACGATCCTTGAGATCCTGCCGCTCCACGACCAGCACTTTGTAGGGTTGCAGACCAGAGGAAGTAGGAGTCAGACTAATGGCCTCGAGGATCTTCTCCAGATCCTCCTGATTTATCTTACGGCTAGAGTCATAAGCCTTGACGGCATAGCGCCACTCTAGATTCTTGAGTAATGACATATTCTTAAGTTCTTTATGCTAATTGTGATTGATTCGACTAAACGAATTACCAATATACAACCCCTACGAGAGGTATTGAGTTCATACATCCTTGATTAATCCTTTTTTGCTCTTGCTCAATAAGACCGTATCTTTGTCCCACAACGATACATATAGATATAGTAGATCAAAGATTATGACAGATTATCCAAAGTGCCCACAGTGCCTAGGCGACAATACCTATTTCGATGGTACGACCTACGTTTGCCCCGACTGCGCCCACGAGTTTAATCCCGAGAGTGAGCCTACAGAGCAAGAGGTCAATGACGTAGCCAAGGACTGCAACGGCACGCCGCTCTCCGACGGCGATGCCGTGACGGTGATCAAAGACCTCAAGGTCAAGGGCTCATCCATGGTCATCAAACAAGGCACCAAGGTCAAGAGCATCCGCCTAACCGACAACCCAGAGGAGGTCGACTGCAAGATTGACGGCTCGGGCATTGTCCTGAAAACATGCTTCCTACGCAAGGGATAGGAGGACTGGCTTGATGAAAGTATTTCTATGCCCTAGCCCAGAGCTATACCAGCTATATCATCGCCCAGAGGCGATCGTCATCATCACAGATATATTCCGCGCCTCTACAACCATGGTCACAGCCCTTGCCAATGGTGCAGCAGGCATCCTACCCGTAGCCACGGTAGAGGAGACACAAGCTCTAGGACTAGCCAAGGGGTACCTTATGGCAGCCGAGCGACAAGTACGCCGCTGCGACTTTGCCCACTTTGGCAATGACCCTCTAGAGTACACCCCAGAGGCTGTCTCTGAGCAACGCATCGTCCTAACTACAACCAACGGCACGCGCTCGCTACGCATCGCCCTAGAGGCAAGCGCGAAGCAAATCCTCGTCGGTAGCTTCATCAATCTTCCCCAAACGATCGACTACTGCCACAGGCTAGGATCTACAGAGGTTGTCATCGTGGCGGCTGGCTGGCAGGGACAAGTCTGTGCAGAGGACTGCCTCTATGCAGGAGCATTTGCGACTCTCGCCGAAAAGCAAGGACTGGGAGTAGCCCAGGGCGATATGGCTGTGATGATGCGCGACCTATGGCGCGAGCACTGCCAGACACTAGAGGCGCGCATGAAGTATATCAAGTGCTCGGAGCACTATGCTCGCCTCGTACACGCTGGCCATGCCGATGCGGCGGAGTACTGCATGACTATCGGTTCGCACGATCTAGTCGTAGGGCTAGTCGATACGCACGAGGGGTGGTTGGGGCGGCTCTAGGAGTATAACTATAAAATAAAGGGGGCTGTGGACTAGATACAACTTCGTCCACAGCTCCTTCTTTCAGTAGAAACTCACACAAAAACTAAGCCGCATATCCTTCTGGAGAGAAAGATACACGGCATAGCCAACACACATTAACAACAATCTGATCTCAGAGCCGAAAACCGGACTCGAACCGGTGACCTATTCATTACGAATGAATTGCTCTACCAACTGAGCTATTTCGGCCAATCGAGTTTGGGGTGTCCCACCTCGAAAACGGACGCAAAATTAGTTGTTTATTTCAAATCAGCCAAGAGATTGCCTAAAAAATTATCTAAGTCCTCATTCAAACCCTCCAAAAGGGGCGTCGAAACCTTAACTAAATCATCGTCAAGGAAAAGCAACTCCTCGACCATCTGGAAGTCCTCGCCCACTAACTCGATGGAGAATGGTCGCTCAAATAGATCATGCTCCCAGAACCCCTTCGCCTTGAGGCGTGCTATGGCATCACGCAGCTGAGCAATCATATCTTCGCCGATCGAGTTATCCTCTGGACGTATCCAAGAGAAAATCACACTCGTATTGATCAGCTCATCATCATCTCCGTAGAGCGCAATCTCGCCACGCTTGGCATCGATACGCACGAAGATGTCGCTAAGGCCTGTCTGTAGACGCTTAGGGTTGCTCTCGTCTAGGAGGTCTTCGAAAAGCCTACCTAGTAACTGAATCTCTTTTTCTGTCGATCCCATAATTCTATCTCTTGCTTAGGTTATCTAAAGCATAGCCTTGAGGCTTGCCAAGCTCTGCTCAATGGTAGCTATACGGCTCTCGGCATCGCTCTTTTTCTTGCGCTCTAGGCTGATCACTTGCTCGGGAGCACGCTGCACGAAGCTCTCGTTGCTGAGTTTCTTCTCCACCGAAGCCAAGAATTTGCGCTGGTACTCCAGATCGGCCTCTAGCTTGGCAATCTCCTCGGCTGCGTCGATGAGGCCTGCCATGGGTACAGCAAACTCATCCGTCCCTATTACGAAGCTGATCGCTCCCTCGCTCTTCTGCTCCACACGCTTAATTTCGCTCAAGTTGCAGAGCTTAATCAGCATGGCATCGAGTGCGCTACCGAAGGCGGGCGAAGCCTCTAAGCTAAGCTCCTCACGGGGAGAGAGATTCTTAGAGGTGCGCACATTGCGCACGGCACTGATGATCTCCTGCGCTTGAGCAAAACGAGCTAAGAAGTCTTCGTCTACAGCCTCTGGCTCGGGCAGTAGGCAGACCATCAAGCTCTCGCCCTCAGGACGCTCTCGTAGTGCCTGCCATAGCTCCTCGGTGATGAAGGGCATAAATGGATGCAGATGCGCCAAGAGAGCCTCGAAGAAGTTCTCTGTCTCGGCAAGGGTCGTCGCATCAATCGGCTCTCCGTAGGCTGGCTTAGCTAGCTCAAGGTACCAAGAGGAGAAGTCATCTCGTATGAGCTTGTAGATCGCCGTAAGCGCTTCGCTGATGCGGTACTTGCTCATCAGATCATCAACCTCTAGAGCCACTTGGCTCAAGCGCTGAGCGAACCACTGCCCTGCAAGCCTTGCAGCCTCGGGCTGAGGCCTTGTGGCATCGCACGCCCAACCCTTGACCAGGCGGAAGGCATTCCAGATCTTGTTGCAGAAGTTGCGCCCCTGCTCGCATAGAGTCTCGTCGAAGAGAATATCGTTGCCCGCAGGTGCAGACATCATCATACCCATACGCACACCGTCGGCTCCGAACTTGTCGATTAGTTCCAGAGGGTCGGGCGAGTTGCCTAGGCTCTTGGACATCTTACGACCGAGCTTATCGCGGACAATCCCCGTTAGGTAGACATTCTCAAAAGGCTTCTTACCCTTGAATTCATACCCCGCAATAATCATACGTGCGACCCAGAAGAAGAGAATATCTGGCCCTGTAACGAGGTCTACCGTGGGGTAATAGTATTTGAAGTCTTCGCTCTCCTCCCCTAGGGCAGGCGTGAAGACGCTGATGGGCCATAGCCAAGAGGAGAACCACGTATCTAGGCAGTCTTCGTCCTGACGAAGGTTCTCTAGCTTGAGGTTAGGATCCTGCTCGTGAGCTAGTGCCAAGGCCTCCTCGGCCGTTGCCGCCACCACATAGCCACCGCTAGGCAGGTAGTAGGCAGGTATGCGATGCCCCCACCAGAGCTGTCGGCTCACGCACCAGTCCTTGACGTTCTCCATCCAGTGGCGGTAGGTATTCTTAAACTTAGCTGGGTGTAGCTTCACCTCGTCCGTCATCACCGCCTCTAGGGCAGGCTTAGAGAGCTCTGTCATCTTGAGGAACCACTGCATCGAGAGCTTAGGCTCAATCACAGCATCTGTACGCTCGCTATGCCCTACCTTATTGGTGTATGACTCCACGCGCTCCATCAGACCTGCCTCGGTGAGGTCTAGCTCGATCTGCTTGCGCACCTCGAAGCGGTCCATACCTGCGTAGCGTCCGCCGTGTTCGTTGAGCGTGGCGTCGTCGTTAAATATATCGATGATCTCGAGCTGATGCTTCTCGCCTAGTACATAGTCGTTGATGTCGTGGGCGGGCGTCACCTTGAGGCAGCCTGTACCGAACTCAAGATCTACATATTCGTCCTCGATTACTGGCACACTACGCCCGACAATCGGGATAATGAGGCGCTTGCCTCTAAGGTCGTTGTAGCGCTCGTCCTTGGGATTGACACACACAGCCGTGTCGCCCATGATGGTCTCGGGACGGGTCGTGGCGACCACTACGTAGCGATCCTCTCCCTCTACATAGTAGCGCAGATAATAGAGCTTGCCCTGCTGCTCCTTGTAGATAACCTCCTCGTCGCTCAGGGCAGTGCGTGCGGCGGGATCCCAGTTGACCACACGTACCCCGCGATAGATAAGCCCCTTGCGGTATAGATCGACGAATACGTCTAGCACGCTCTGGCTACGTACCTCGTCCATCGTGAAGGCAGTGCGCTCCCAGTCGCAGCTAGCGCCTAGACGCTTGAGCTGCTCTAGGATAATCCCCCCATGCTCACGTGTCCACTCCCAAGCATGCTCTAGGAAGGCCTCTCTGCTGAGGTCTGTCTTCTTGATACCTTGGCTAGCTAGTCTTGCCACTACTTTGGCTTCTGTGGCGATAGAGGCGTGGTCTGTACCGGGTACCCAGCAAGCGTTGAACCCCTTCATGCGGGCGCGACGCACCAGAATATCCTGAATTGTATTGTTGAGCATATGCCCCATGTGGAGGACTCCCGTAACGTTGGGTGGCGGTATCACGATGGTGTAGGCCTGACGCTGATCGGGGGTAGAGTGGAAGAAGCCCTGCTTCATCCAGTAATCGTACCATTTGCCTTCTACTGAGGCGGGGTTATATTTAGCTGCTAATTCCATTGATTACTATTATCGTTCTAAGCATACAAAGATAAGGATAATGGCTTATTCTCCATCAGCACAAGGGGCAACAAATCTTTTGTCCGATACTTACATCCCATTGAGCTATCACCATTTTATTCGCAGCTATATGCTCAAATGCTGGCTGATGGGCGGTGCATAAGTAGTGGATAAACGGTGTACACCTCTCATCCAACGCTCGCCTTCGTCTATATTAGTGGGATAAGACTTTTGCACATCTACCCCATGCATGATGTGCAATTCTTCTTACATTATATTATCCCTAATCTCCATCAACTCAAAAATCTGCAGAAGTTTCAGAGGCTTGCCGTATTGTTGATTGAATAAGAAACATCCGTCCTACGTATTCGTTCCGCCCGTTGGTCGGCGACGCAGCACGCGGCGTCGCTACAAGCCGAAGACAACCACCAGAAAATCCCAGGATTTTAGAAAATCGGTTTTTCGTGTTTTTAGTTAAAAGGTGTAAATAGAATTGGCTCAATTTGGGCGAACCGACTGAGCAATTTGGGGGCGATTGGTTCGCTCTCGCGGAAAAACTCAGAGAGATTTTTTCGGATTAGTCCTACAATCCGCCGCGATGTGTGCACACATCCGAAAAGATTAGTGCAGAGAAATTCTGAAATCGAAGCTTCGCTTAGATTAAATCAGGCCAAATGCGATTTTATACAACTCATTATTAGCAATATACAAATCAAGCGCTTTAAGGGGTTGTTTTTATTCGACTGGGGTCAAGTGCCCAAACGAGGTCGGACGCAACCTAGAGCCTCCTAGGCGCCAAATACGCGGTCTGACGTTTTTGGCTCCTCCCCAAAGCATTTCTCTCATCAACATTCTGAAAAATGGTCTAAAATATAAATCTCGCCTTTAGCAGAGACGGGCTCCGTGTAGGGGTAGAGTGGAGGCAATTCTGTACCTTTGAACCTCGTTATAGCAATGAATACAAGATGAATATAAATACAGAGGAACGCAAAGGGCGTATTTGGGGTAGTATCTATGGCGTTTTGGCCCTTAGACTGGGGCTGGTTTTCGCTGTCTATACCCTATGTAGGCTCATCTTCTACTTCTACAATAGAGATCTGCTGGGGATCGACAGCTGGACGAGCTTCAACCAAATTATGCTCGGAGGACTCAAGTTCGACGCCTCAGCTATCGCCTACACCAACCTGCTGGTTATCGCCCTGCACCTCCTGCCACTACGCATCAGGAGTAGAGCCATCTATCAGCGTATCACCGACTGGATCTATTGGCTATCCAACCTCCCGATGCTGATTCTCAACCTCGGCGATGTCGTTTACTATCGCTTCAGCGGTAGACGTACAACCCTATCGGTTTTTGAGGAGTTCGGCAACGAGAATCCCTTCAATTTCGTTCACTTCCTCTGGAGCTACTGGGGCATCACGCTCATAGCTCTAGCGATAGTCTTCGTGTGGGTGTGGCTGTATCGCCGTATCCGTGTTGATGAGACGATACTCGTGCGCAATCCGTGGCTCTACTATGTGGGCTCGGTTGCCCTAGCGGCTGGCTCTATCACGCTGCTCATCGGGGCGATGCGCGGTGGTTTCCTTGCCGCCACTAGGCCTATTGCCCCTGCCAATGCTTCCGCCTATGTCGATAGAGTCGAGCAGAGGGCTATGGTGCTCAACACCCCCTTCACGATGATACGTCTGGCGGATAAGTTCGTCCTACCTACCTATCAGTTTATGGATGAGACCCGTGCTAGAGCACTCTTCGATCCTGTGCGCCTCGGGGTAGATAGCACCGAGTACACGGGGCTCATGAAGGGGCGCAATGTGGTCCTCATCATCTGGGAGAGCATGGCACGCGAATGGGTCGGTGCGCTCAACCGCGACATCGAGGGCTACGAGGGCTATACGCCTTTTATCGACTCGCTGCTGCAGCACAGCTACTACTTCGAGTGTGGCTACGCAGGTGGAGGTAAATCTATTGACGCTATGCCCAACCTAATGGCGTCGATCCCCAAGCCTCAGAGCTCATTCGTGCTGTCGCCCTACTCTGGCAACCGCATCAGCTCGGTCGTGGAGGTCGCACGCCAATCAGGCTATCAGACAGCTTTCTTTCACAATGCTCCCAATGGGTCGATGGGCTTCGATGCTATGGCTCGTCAGCTGGGCTTCGAGCAGTACTTCGGCAAGACCGAGTTTGGCGATGATAGTCAGTACGACGGGAAATGGGGGATTTGGGACGAACCCTTCTTGCAGTTCATGTGCGAGCGGTTGGGGAGTCTGAGAGAACCTTTCTTCGCAGGCGAATTTACCACCACTTCGCACGAACCCTACCAGATACCAGCCCAATACGAATCGACTTTCGCCCAGGGAGCGATCCCGATCCACCGCTGCGTCCGCTATACGGACTATGCGCTCAAACGCTTCTTTGAGCGTGCGCAGCAGATGCCTTGGTACAAGAATACGCTCTTCGTCATCACGGCTGACCATGCCGTGCCGGGGCATCTCGAGGAGTATAAGAACTCTAGAGGTCTCTTCCGCATACCGATGATTTTCTTCGACCCTTCGGGGCAACTCGTCGGGCGAGATAGCACGACGATCGTCCAGCAAGCCGACCTGATGCCTACACTCCTTGACCTACTCGGGCTAGATGCGCCCGTCGTGGCGTTTGGGCATAATATGCTCGACAGCAATGCCGATCACTGGGCGATGAGCACGCTAGATGGTGCGTATCAGATGGTGCGTAGGGATTACCTCCTGCAGTTCGATGGCGAGCGCGTCATAGCTCTGTACAACTACAAGCGAGATCCGCATTTGCAGACCGACCTCCAGCATAGCGACTCCGAGGCTCGCGGCGAGCTCCTACCCCTGATGCAGAGCTACCTACAGCAGTTTAGCCAGCGTATGCGAGAGGACAAACTGCAGGTCAAGCCATAGAGACCAATCAACAGCAAGGGGCATTAGGCAACTTGATACAGAAGGGACAAGCTATTCTAGCCTTGTGCAACTTAACCTCATTGAGCATTAAAAAATCTTATTACATTTGAGATGTTTAACCCTTATAACACTGTTGTACAATGGTTCTCACGATACTCACAGAATATGCTCTCAAAGCAGCAATACAAGTCGGACTCGAACTCAAGAAGATCTACACCTCTGAGGTAGATGATGGTATTACTAAAGCTTTTCGGCTAGCCCTTAATGATTGGTCTAAGCACGATCCTTCCTCCAGTGATGAAGTCCGCCTAACAAAGGCATTAAAAGGCTATATTCAAAGCCCAACTAGCTGCGGAGTACTAGATACAGACACTCAAGAGTTTATCGACTGCTTCAAGAAAAGACTGAGCGAGCAACCTGCTGCGCACAATTATCTGATGACCCTAAGAGCGGACGAGCAAGCAGACTACCATCGACAAGTCCTCGCTAATCAGCAGACAGATAGAAGTCTGTTACTAGAGCTGATAAATAAAGTTGATAGCCTCGAGATAACGGCGCAGGACATCTTAGTCCTCCTCAAAGGACTACCACTTGAGCAAGGACTAGAGGCGACAGAATCGGCACTTGAAGAGATGTCCCTTAACGGACGCATCCACTCGGAGAGAGAGAGGAGACTTATCTTAGATTTTGTGCGATTTTACATCGAGCGAACCAATGAGATAATGGAAGAAACTAAGAGGCAGAGAGTGGCTGGGAACAATAATCTCGCCGAAACCCTAGAGGACATTAAGAGAGTATTGGCAGGAGAGAGTAAGCGAAGCTTGACCGCTATCCACGAGGAGTTCAAGGAGCGGAAGCGACAGGAAGAGATACAGGAAGAGACTAGGCTCCTTGAGTATCTAATAGAGGTTGCTCAGCTGCAGTTCTCCTTCGAGGAGGCCTGCTACTTCTATGAGCGCCTTCTTAAGTTGGCTCCAACAGCAGAATATCACTTCAATTATGCTCTCTTACTCCAAAATCTCAATGAGTTTGGTCAAGCTAGGAGCCATTACGAGGAGGCACTACAGATATACCGGGATTTTTGGAAAAAACATCCAGAGGCATACAAGCCCCATGTGGCGAAAACTCTAAATAACTTGGGGGTCTTACTCAGCGATATCGGAGAGCTTAAGAAAGCCCAAACGCATTACGAAGAAGCACTCAAATTCTACAAAGAGTTGGCAAACGAGAATCCACAGGCATACAACCCCGATGTGGCAATGATGCTAAATAACTTGGGAGTCTTACTCAGCGATATCAGAGAGCTTAAGAAAGCCCAAACGCATTACGAAGAAGCACTCAAATTCTACAAAGAGTTGGAAGAAAAGAACCCACAGGCATATAACCCCGATGTGGCAATGACTCTAAATAACTTGGGGACCTTACTCAGAGACCTCGGAGAGCTTAAGGAAGCCCAAGCGCATTGCGAGGAAGCACTCAAACTATATAGAGAGTTGGCAAACAAGAATCCACAGGCATACAAACCCTATGTGGCGACGACTCTAAATAACTCAGGGATCTTACTCAAAAACCTCGGAGAGCTTAAGGAAGCCCAAACGCATTACGAGGAAGCACTCAAAATATATAGAGAGTTGGCGGAACAAAATCCACAGGCATACAATCCTGACGTGGCAAGAACTTTAAATAACTTGGGGAACTTGCTCAGCTACCTCGGAGAGCTTAAGGAGGCACAGACTCGCTACGAAGAGGCACTCAAAATACGCCGAGAGTTGGCAGACAAGAATCCACAGGTATACAAACCTAATGTGGCGACGGCTCAACAGAACCTAGCTATCCTCTACTGGAAGCTAAGGATGCAAGAAAAAGCCGAAGAGGCTTATCAAGAAGCTCGCAACATCCTCTACGAGCTAGCAAGTTTCAATCCCAAAGCCTACGGAATAGACTATGCCAACACACTTGTAATGGGTGTTGTCTCGCTGGGTAGGCCGACGGAAGAACTTGAGGAGGCGAGGGCTATCCTACTCAAATACCCTGAACATCCCAAGGCTCAAGAACTGCTAAAAATAATAGACAAGCGTCTCAAAGAGCAGTAAAAATCAAAGCAAGGGGGCTGCGCACGAAGTCGATACTTCGGCACAGCCCCCTTAGGTTATTGCTCGGATGAGTATAGGCTACTTTTTGAGTAGTTCGTCGATGCGCTCTAGATAGTCGAGCGAATCGTCGATGTAGAAGGATAGGTCTGGTAGCTTGCGTAGCTGAGTGCGCACACGCTGACCTAGGTCGTAGCGAATTGTTTTGGTATTCTCTCGGATATTCGCCAGTAGTTCCTTGCCTCGCTCGGTAGGGAAGATCGAGAGACGAACACGTGCAACGCTCAGGTCTGGGCTAACAGTAACCGAGGTGACGGTCACGAGTACCCCGGGCATCGCTGAGGTTTGTTGGCGAAAGAGATCACTGATTTCTTTCTGCAGAAGCCGATTGATACGGCTCATACGGGTATTATCCATACTTATCTTTTGTCTTATTATTTACTATTCTACTGTTGTTGATTGTACCTGCAAAGGTACTGCATCCGACGGAAGTGTATCTAGAGGCAGGATGCGAGGCGGTTTGATGCGGCTCCTAGCAGGGGAGAAAAGATCGCCTAGGCGATCGAAGCGTTGCCTAAAGAGAATGCCAAACCCTTGGGTCGTCAGCCCCTGACGCAGATACTGGTACATCTGGTTGTAGTGGTTGTAGCCCTTGAGGCGAATCGTGCCAGGGCGGTTGAGCTTATATTCAATGTCGAACTCGCCGATGTAGGTATTGTTGAGATACGGATTGTCGTGGTAACCGACGTTGGCACTGAAGAGCAGACGATTGTCGAACCAGCTCCCCGAGACAAGTAGCTCAATATCCGTATCCTCGAAGGCGGTATTGCGCGTCTTGATGCTCGTGCCGATGTTGATCGTTTCGCTCAAGTTGCCCAGCAGATACGACAGTTGCTCCGAGAGGGCGGAGGAGGCCACAGCCGTCCAGTTGCTCGTCGTGTTCTTGCCTTCACGGGCGAGCTGATCGGGCGTGTAGAACTTACCGAGGGCGATGAGGTAGAGCATCTGGCGCATCACGGCATCATCCGTATTGAGGAGCGAGCGCACGCGACGCTCCATCTCGGAGTCTACCCCCGGTAGCTCTAGAGCAAAGCGCACATTCGGATGCGTGATTTCGCCCGTGATGCCGAGCATACAGTGTACGGGGATGTTCGTGCGCCGTGCATCGAGGGCAAGATCTTCGTCTAGGTCGGCGATATTGGCCGTCAGCGCGTAGACCGCCTTTAGATCCAGATTGGCCTGCATCGGATTGCCACGGAAGACAATCTCTCCGCCCTCGGCGATGGTGAAGCGTTTGTGGGCGAGCTGCTCTAGGCGGAAGGTGTAGAGCCCCTCGGTGATGTCGAGACTGCCGAAGACGGTGGACTCGCCTAGATTGGGTACGTTGATCATCAGATTGCCCTCACCACGACCCTTGATTTCGTTGTTGCCGTCATAGCCAAGGCGCAGAGTCATCTTAGCCTCTGCCGTCACGGTGAGGTTCATCTTCATATCAAACGCCATAGGCTGCTCCTCTAGTGCAGGGGCAAGCGTATCGGTCTGATAGAGCAGGCTGTCGGAGCGAAGCGGTCGGAAGCGCATCAGGCTCTCCTCACGGCCAATCTGCACGGGATTGAAGTCGAGCGTCAGATCCGTGCCTGCCTCACTGGAGAGTGCCAGATCGATCGAGAGGCGATCCTCATTGCCTCGTAGCGTCGCCTGCCCAGAGCCGTAGGCCGTGCCGTAGACGGGAATATCCCTATTGGTCGTCGTCTGCAGGAGCTTGAGGCGGTCGATGTCGTAGGCGCGTAGCTGAATGTCGAAGTCGCCGAAGTGGTCGTGCCCGATGTAGCCATCGAGCGTCGCCGTTCGTCCAGCTTCGTCCCTTAGACGGAGCTTATCGAAGATCATGCGCTCGGGCGTGAAGCGCAGTTTCTGATCAAAAAAGTACTTCGTGCCAAGGAGCTTTATCCCGACTTCGCCTCCGTCTACTTGCGCTTCGCCCGCCACGGTCACACCTCTCTCGAAGGGGCCAAAGAGCCGAACCGAGCCTGTGCCTCGTCCGCCGATATTGCTCAAAAATCCGTCCGTGAATACATGCACGAAGCCAAGGTCAAACTGCTCAGCCTTGAACTGCAGGTCTATCCCTGCAGGCGTCTCTAGGCGAATGTGTCCGTCCACACGTGAGCGTCCGCCAGCGGATTGGTTGACCCAGCCGTGGAGGTTGAGGTTCATATCCTCGCTATTCCAGTTTAGCCCGACATCAATCGCTGCGATGTCGTAGCCTGAGAGATGGAAGTGCGGACTAGTAACCTGTGCCTCGGCTCTAACGACCTCGCCATCTAGACGAGCACGAGCCGTCCCCGTAAGGTCGGTCTCAATCATCGTAAAGTCAATCCCCGACGCCTCGAGGATATAGCGCAGGTTGATATTCTCCAGTTGTGCGACGATCTCGTCGCCGGGTAGCTTACCGAGCGAGCCGTCGACCCTTAGGCTTCGTCCCTCGGTCTGTAGTTTGAGTCCACGGATGGCGACGGATTGGGCAGACAGATCGGCATGAGCTGGTGCTAGGTGCCACAGGGCCGAATGAATGCGGAGCTTGGAGGGATGTAGATGGAGTTTCGCGCGTAGGTCTTCCCAACTGGCGACGCGACTAGAAGCCGCTTCTAGGAGTGTAGAGAGATGAAGGATGCCATTCTCATGCCCATCAGCCTCACGGCCGAGGTTCAGTTTGAGCTCTACGCTGTCGCCACTTGAGGCAAGCGCTAGCTTGGCTCCCATCAACGCTCCCCCTCCGAGTAGATGCACGTCTCCACTCGCCTCGGCACGATTGTCGTCGAGCGATAGCTTGAGCTCGCGCAGACGATGCTCCGAGAGGAGCAGATCTCTAGCCGAGAGGGCGACAGCAAGGTGGTCTTTGGCTTCGTCGTAGCTACCCGAGATGCTCAGTGGCTCTGTAAGGGCGAGCGAAAGCCCGAGATGACGGTCGAGGTTGCGAGGTAGACTATCGACCCTGAGCTCTAGACGTGCCCACTGTGCGTGGTCACTATTCCTCTTGGCTGGGGCGATATGATGCAGTAGGGGAATATGTCGATAGAACGAATGCACCATTCGGTCGGTGAGCTCGGTGAGCTGATAGTCCCCCACCAGGCTAAGCGAGAGCCACGGAGCCACGGCCGAGAGGTAGCGTTGTTTTTCGTCTCGGCTTAGGCTGATGTGGACATCCCTGAGGGTCATGCTATCGGTTCGCTCAACGAGCGAGAAGTGCTTCAGCCTAAGGGCTCCCACAGCCTCCCGCATATCTAGAGACGAGAGATATGCCTCGGCATCGAAGGTGAAGTAGCGCGCGAGCTGGCTATCCTCTAGCCCAAGATGTCCGAGATTGATACCTTCGCTCACGACGCCAAGCGTTAGGTCTCTAGGCGTAGAGCCAACGAGGGTAAAACTAGCCTCGGCAGAGAGTAGAGCATTGGGATCGGAAGAGCGTAGGGCGAGCTGATAGCGACTAGGTCTCGGATTCGTGATGGTAGCCTGTAGGTCTCGATAGACATAATCACGCCAAGCAAGCTGTTCAATATCTACGCGACCAGCCGCCTCCCATGCAGAGAGACTATCTTTTCGACTAGCCTCCAGTTCCAGAGCACCAGCCAGAAACCCCAGACGTGTCGTCTGGCCAAACAGAGGCGTAGCATCGAAACGAGGCGTGCTGAGCTTTAGGCGCACGAACTCCTGTGCCTGCTCTAGACGCTCCAATAGAGCAAAGGCTTGCCAACGCCCAAGCCCTGTACTGAGTAGTCCATCCACGGCGAGCAATTCGTCTGGACGTAGCTTGAAGCTACCCTGATAGTCCACTTGTCCAAGAGACGAGAGGGAGGCGATTTGCTCGGTGAGCTCGAAGTTTGGGATGAGCTTGGGCAAGAGCAGAACCAACGAAGAGGATAGCTGTAGTGGACTAGTGTGTAGATCTACGCCAAGCCATTGCCCTTGGCCATCTAGATGTATCTGCCCTTGGCTATTGAGATACATCCGATTATCCAGACGCATCTGCAGCTGCTCGACATCAATCTGATTGCCTTTGCCTAATAGCTTCGCCTGCAGAGACAGTTTAGCATCTCCCAGAGCCTCGAGTGGCTGATAGAATGGAGCTAGGTCGCGCGCCGAGAGCTCCATCCGCCTTAGTTCTAGCTCCTCGAGTATGGCGAGCCCTGCTCGAGAAGTATTGAGCTCGGCACGGGGAATCGAGATTGCGCTATCGTCGAGATCGAGATTGACGTTAGTCAGAGAGATAAGGCCATTATGCCCCTCAATCTGAGCGGTCAGACCTCTGAGAGCAAAGCCCCAAGAGGTAGAGAAATTCAGCTCGTCGATAATCCCGCCAAACTGATTGGGGGCAAAGTTGAGCCGACGAATCTTGGTATTAAGCCTTTGGAGAGCCACGTACTGCCCCGACTGACGTTGCAGGCTAAGGGAAGCATCGCGCAGAATAATCGTATTGATATCTACGACGAGCGAAGACGAATCGCCGTCCGAGCTACTCAGCCGCTCCAAAATGGGCTGAACGTTGAGCCGCCCCGAAGCGCTATCAGCAATCAGATGAATCGAGGCTCCGAAGAGGCGTGCCGAACTGACGCGAAGGCTTTGGCTTAGGAGTATATCGGCGAGCTCGATGCCTGCAAGCAGGCGATCGGCCCTGAGTGCAGGACGACTAAGGCTATCCAGCACCAGAATGTCGTCGACGGATAGATCCAACCAGCCATCGACACCGACGCGACCGATGGAGACCTCTGTGCCCAATAGTTTGCCTAGAGTATGAGCCACCCGCTCGCCAGCACTGCGCTGAACGCTCGGGATCAGGAAGAGCAACGAGGGCAGTATGTACAAAAAGGCAAGCACCGCCATCACAATGAATGCGATGCGGAGCCTGCCGAGTACACGCCTATTGATTTGCCAATAGCTCATCGGTTACTCTATTCTTCTTAGAAGTCGCGCTCAGACTGAGGCTATATCCTCCGTCGGGTAAGTTACTAAGCGTTTAGCTCCCCTATCGTTGGTCGTAGCGCTGGCCTACGACCTGCCAGTCAATGATACGCCATAGGGCTTTGAGGTGGTCTGCACGCTTATTCTGATAGTCTAGATAGTAGGCATGCTCCCACAGGTCTACGCCAAGCAGTGGCGTTAGGTCTCGCACCACAGGGTTGCTCCCGTTGGCCTCCTTGACGATGGAGAGCACACCTGCCTTGTCCGAAGCCAGCCAAAGCCAGCCAGAGCCAAAGAGCGTCATGCCCTCGCGCTCGAAAGCAGCACGAAACTCTGCCTCACTCCCCCACTGCTTCTTGATTGCCTCTGCCAAGGCTCCAGAGAGCATCTCTGGCTTGGGAGAGAACTGGGCGAAGTAGAGGTTGTGATTGAGAAGCTGACCAGCATTGTCAAAGAGACTCCCCTTGCTCTGCTTGACGATGCTCACAAGGTCGGTTACGTGCTCAAACGCAGTACCAGACTTGAGCCTATTGAGGTTATTGACATAGCCAAGCAAGTGCTTGCCGTGGTGTAGCTCCACGGTCGCCTTGCTGATTACTGGCTCTAGAGCATCTGTCGCGTATGGGAGCTTCATCAGCTCGAAGTGATACGCCTGAGCGACCTCTGCCTTTACTTTGTGGTGTGGAACTGATGGACTTGCCGTAGCAGGTTGCCCCGCCAAAGAACCTGCTAGAAGCAGACCGCTTAGCATAACTGTAAGCATAAAGCATATTTTTGTTTTGATTCTTGTTTATTGAGTTAAAATAATGAATTACTTATCTGCGCTTCTTCCTAAGAAGAAAGCCTAGAGCCTTCCAGAGGATGCCACGAGTCTGCGTCATCAAGAATGCCGAGACGACAGGGCGAGCTATATTGTACGCTACACCTAGATAGGGCATGTAGGGGCGCACATAGTCTAGGCTTCGAGTCAAGAAGTTGGAGTTCTTAGCAGGCGATACTCCCGACCGTAGACGTGCCGTCTGTACATTCGCATTGAGTTTGGCGCGCTCCTTGGAGCTGAACTGACGCACCAAAGGGGCTACGTAGCGATAGGCTGGCACAACCTGCTCGAGGCGTTCGCCAATCAAACTAATCGCAATGTCGGCATAGTTCTCCTGAACATAACGCACGCCGACCTCCACATCGTGTCTAGCGAACTCCGACTTGCGCTGTGCCTCAAGAGAGCGACAGGACAAATCGTCGTAGGGCTTCTCTCCCGTGACGATGCACTCCTCTCTATAAGCAGGCGACACCACAAGCCAAGGCTCTGTGTCGATCTGCTGGTTGATGGCATCGATCGCATCGATTGCTCTACGCGCCACACGGTTCTGTACATAAGCCTGTATCACTCCTCTAAGGAGCAGGTAGATCAGGATCAGGACTGCATAGCCCGCTGCTACGATCAACAGCCCCACGGCGAGAGATGCCTGATAGATCTCGGCGATGTACAGCCCTAGAGCGATATTGAGGAACAGGAAGAGATGCCACAGCAGAAATGCCAGTATCAGATACTGGACGATTCTCCCCGTTGTTTTAGCTCCTTGAAGCCCTGCGAAGCTTAGCCCTTGGTTGAGTTTACTTCTAAACAAAGATACTGATGCTTGGGCGAGCTTATTGAGCGCTTGACGTTCGGTTGTCATCATAGTTTCTACGAATAATTTGAGTAAGAGCAGAGCTCTCTGTGGCTCTACTGCTATGAAAAACAGTAATCCCAAGGGGCAAGGCCACGCTTGAGATTACTGTACTAGATACACAGCCACCAGATCCGCGAGGCAGGCAGCCCGAGAGCTATAGGCCTAGAGATCGTTGATCTCGTCGCGCACCTCACTGAGTAGCTCTTCTGTTTCGTGGCTCAGACGCTTGCGGTAGCGGTCGTAGCGATCTTTGGCTTCGTAGTAGCCCTCTACGATGCTATCGCGAGCACGATCTACCGTACATGAGAAGTCGTCTGCGAAGCGCTCACGCTTGCTACGATCCGAAAAATATGCCGCAGCAGCGCCGACAGCAGCTCCAATGAGCAGTCCTAGGGCAAACTTGCCTCCTCCATTTGAATTAGCCATAATTTTATTCTTTTTATAAAACAACTTATCTCGACTATTAAACAACATTGTAAAGTTAATAATTATTGTCTAATTTCTCAACCCTTTTGGAGGCAAATCTGTTCAGAAATGACGCAAATATCTGCAAAAAGCAATCGGATACCCCACAGTGGGACATCCGATTGGTGCAGATAATCTCCGTATATCAGGAGTGAATGTAGCCCTCGGGCTCTAGAAGATGTGACGTGAGTCTACTACCGACTAGTCTTCGTTCTGCTGAAGTTGCTTTACATAGATGGCCTTCTGCATCTTCTTACGCTTGATAACAGAAGGTTTGATGAAAGCCTGACGAGCGCGCAGTTCACGCACTGCACCCGTTCTCTCAAACTTTCTCTTAAACTTCTTCAGAGCCTTCTCGATGTTTTCGCCCTCTTTCAATGGAACTACGATCATAATTACTTAATTCTTTATATTTATGTTATACCTTTCTTGATGTAAGAACCCAACTTTGGGTCTGCAAATTTAGCTATACTTTATGTAAACACCAAAACCACAGACCAAAAGTCCCTAGAACAGCCGTATTACACCACACTAGGCACTTGCACTCACATCGAGAATCACAACAAAAAGTCAAGAGCTATGTGGAAGGCCTTGACCTTTCGCATAGCTCTTGTAGGCGTCCTATTGGATTAGGATTATGCTTCAGCTTCGCCAGCAGGAGCAGCCTCTGCAGCTACTTCTTGCTGAGCAGGAGCACTCTCAGAGACTACCTCGAATGGAATCTCTACAGACACCTCCTTGTGGAAGCGCACAGTAGCCGCGTAGCTACCAAGCTCCTTAACCCCCTTGACGATGATATGCTTACGCTCTACCTCGAAGCCCTTCTTGGCCAGCTCGTCTGCAATCTGAATATTGCTTACAGAGCCGTAGATAGCACCCGCAGCACCTGTCTTCACTGAGATCACAAGCTTCACACCCTCAAGCTTAGCAGCCTTTTCCTCGGCTTCCTTCTTGATAGCGGCGAGCTTGTGAGCACGCTGCTTAAGGTCCTCTGCCAACATCTTCTTGGCAGACTCTGTAGCCATGATAGCCTTACCCTGAGGGATTAGAAAGTTGCGCCCGTAACCATTCTTTACGGTTACCACGTCATCCTTGTAGCCAAGACCAGCTACGTCTTCTTTCAAAATAACTTCCATTGTATTCTGTCTCCTCTCGTTAAAATTACTTAGTCATGTTGTCTGTTACGTAAGGCAGCAGAGCTAGGTGACGCGCACGCTTCACAGCCTGAGCCACGCGACGCTGAAACTTGAGTGAAGTTCCAGTGATGCGACGTGGTAGAATCTTACCCTGTTCGTTGAGGAACTTCCTAAGGAAGGCAGGATCCTTATAGTCGATATACTTGATACCGCTCTTCTTGAAACGGCAATACTTTTTTCTGTTCTTATCTACCGATAGTGGAGTTAGGTAGCGAATTTCTGATTGAGGTGCAGCCATTGTTTAGTTTGCGTTAGATGATGACTTCAAATTTCTTCTCTTAGCAGCGTACTCAGCAGCGAACTTATCCTGACGGAAAGTCAAGAAGCGAAGTACAGCTTCGTCACGGCGGAAGTTAGTTTCCAGCACAGCGATTGTCTCTGGGTTTGCCTTAAACTCTACGAGCTGGTAGAACCCTGTAGACTTCTTCTGAATTGGATAGGCCAACTTCTTTAGACCCCAATTCTCGTGGTTTACGATCTCGGCACCTTCTTTCTGGAGCAGACCGATAAACTTGTCTACCGCTTCCTTCATCTGAACCTCAGACAAAACGGGAGTTAAAATGAAAACGGTTTCGTAATTGTTCATTGTTTATTGATACTGTTAGTTTGTTAAATAACGGCGACAAAGGTACAAAAAATATCACACCCACGCAATTAGCCGTAGCTCTCGGTACAACTTCGAGGGTAAAACACCCCAAATCGATCTCAAAGCAAAGGCAAACTTGAGCAGCCTATTAGAGCCAAAAGGGGCTGCAGCAAAAGCTAATTTTGCCACAGCCTACCACCTTAAGTCTATACTCAGCCGGCTTGAATATCCCGTTAGGGTCGCACCATTTAGGCGGTCTTGTATACCCCGAAGGCACATCGAAGGTAGCGACTTATCCGAAGATTTACAAATGATCTATGCAGAGTATTATGTACCTTTCGTCGATGATAGCCAAACCTCTACATAATTTATAGAATGAAATCGAAAGCTTTTCAGGAGTACTATCCGCCTCTATTCAGCCACTGCTTCGGGTGTGGCACAGACAATGCTCATGGCCTACATATCCAGAGCTATTGGGCGGACGAGGCAGCAGGCGAAACGATAGCCACCTTTACCCCTTCGGAGGAATACACTGGGGGATTCCCTGGATTTGTCTACGGCGGACTAATCGCTGCAATCCTAGATTGCCACGGGAATGCGACGGCCTCCGCCGCTGGCTACCGCCACTATGGCCGAGCACTAGGGAGTGAGCCTACCCTGCGCTACGTCACAGCCAACCTCAACCTCAACTATCGTCGCCCTACCCCAATGGGGACACCGCTAGAGCTACACGCACGCATCACAGCTACAGCCGATCGCAAGGTATGCATGAATCTCTGGTTGGTGGCGGAGGGGGAAATCACCGTAGAGGGGACGATGATCTCCGTACTCCTGCCCAACACCTCCCTATAGCATCGAACAGGCCGTATGTATTCAGTCTGCCCGTTGGGCGGCGACGCCGCACGCAGCATCGCTACACACTGAAATCAATCGCCTTTCGACAAGCTAGCCCCGCCTTGTAGTAGCGAGTACACTACCTTGATAAACAACAGCAGAGGGGCTATGCCAAAAGCGAATTTTGACACAGCCCCTCTTTGATTGATATAGTTTATATACCCAGCTAAGATTATTGTCTCGTTAGCTTGATATTCTCCATCACAGCCGGCAATTTACCTACACGAATTAGCCCCCAAGTATTCTTCTTTGATTTAACAAGGAAGCCGAATCTATTAGACTCAGGAGCAACCTTATTCCCCTTGAGAGTATACTGAGCAGGTTTGCTGTCTTTAACTAGACTAAAATACATCCCAGCAGACTCATGAGGGATTAGGTTATTCCCCTGTAGGGGTCCCCAATACAGAGCCTCATCATCTGGCTCCAAATTGAAACCATGCAGCTCTTGCCAGTGGAACTCTGGTGTCTTGCTGTCACGGTTGAAGCGCGCCACTGCATCGAAGCCAAGCCCTTTAATCTTGTAACCATAAAGAACATCAGGGTTCTCCTCTAGGGAAATATCAATACTCCCCTGATCCTTCTCGCCCTGCTGATTCTTGGTGAAGACATACTCCATCTTATAAGCTCCTACAAAGGACTTGTAGAGCACGATAGAGGGGTCTTCAAGCTCTGTAATCTTGGCTCCCGTATCCGTTTTTATCTCCTTGGTATCGGAGTTGTAGATCAGTTCAGCGGCTCCACCGACAGGCTGAGCAAAGCGAATACCTCGATCTGTATGCCAGAAGGACACCTCAAACTCCTTAATCCCCTCGGCAGAAATCACATAGGTATCATTCCCCATAGCCTTGGGCATAAACGTATAAGTTTTGCCGTCTAGCTCAGCAGTAAAGCCTAGCTTCTGCTTCTCAGACTGAGCTTCGTAGTTTGGCATTACTTTACGCATCTCTAGTACCTTGGCGATATAGTCTGCCATAGGCAACTCTAGCTTGACCAAGCGAGCAGTAGTACGACGCTTCTCCCCAATCAAATCAATAGTCTTCTCACCATCGTGGATCTTTTGAATCAAGAAGTTGAAGTCGGACTCATAGCCCTTACCAGGCCCCCCGCCCCCTCTAGTATCGGGGCGTGAGAAGAAGTGGAGGACTTCGTTGAAGGTATCGAAGCGCAACGTAGCAGCACGATCTCCTCCGATGGAGTACAAGCTCTTGGAGAAGAAGGGGTCGGCACTGCCTTGCTTACGCAGAAGGTCGCTAGCTGCAAGCACCTCTCCCTTGTCATTGAACTTGAGTACTACCAAGAAGCCACCGAAGCGAGCGTTTTCGCCAGCTTGGAACTCCAGAGCCCAACCATGCTCGCTACCATAGAGCAAGCCAAGTACCTTGCTCTGCGCTTCGTCTAGGCGTACTTCAGGGGATTTGTCGAAAATATCTTTATCCGAGCGACAACCCGTCAAGCCCATCCCTAGGGCAAATAGCCCAGAGAGGATTAGCTTTTTAGCGAAATTTATTTTAAGATTCATGTCGTATCGTCCTTTTACTTATTCAACACATGATACTCATGCGCATGGATGTGAGATGAGTTTGAGCGACTAGCTGCCTCTGCAATCTCAGATCTAAACTGAGTGGCAAACTGGCAGAGATGACCGCCTGATCTATGAGCTGTCCCATCTAGTTGCTTAGGGTTCTTCAAGAGGGCACTGATGATGATCTCCCTCTCCTTAGCCTTCTTGGGACTTAGTGGAGCGAAGCCTCGGAGCTGATCGTTGATGAGCTCCTCCCATTCTGGCTCAATAAGCTTCATTTGGGCAATCTCGCCAGCACGCTTAGTAGCAGTAGCCTTGAGCTGATCCATATCAATCTTCCACTCCTTGAGCATGTAGTCCTTCATGATCTGGATCTTGCGATCGATGATGGCATTACCCTCCTTCCCAGCAGCATCTCTCACTTCCCTCCACTGAGCGTCGTTGAATGTGATGTAGCATGCCGTTACCTCAGTAATATCCTCCTCGGCGTTGCGTGCCGAGTAGGCCGTCACGAAACCAAGGCTTGCATACTCCTCGGTTTTGTGCCTATTCTGCCAGCCCGTTTCGGTGTAGCCAGAAGAGCTAAGCAAACTGAAATTCTGATCCCAGATGCGGTTCTGGTGCAGGATGTGCATAAACTCGTGATACATCGTATGCAGGAAGAGATCGTTGAGCTTATCCACGCTACCAGCATCGAAGGCATCAGCGTTGGTCAGTGATATCTTGAGCCCCCCCTCGGCCTGACCTAGTGTAACCGTACCATCGTCATTGATCGTAGGAGTCCCCGTCAGGGTAATAATACGAGGGCTAAAGAGACGCATGAAGTGCTCGCCAGCGAGTTCATCGAACGAACCCAACCAAGTATGCTTGAGCGTACGGGCGATGTTCATACTATTCTTCAGCGATGCAGGCACCACATTGTTGCCAGTACTTGTAGATTCGTTGCTCTCGAATCGGTACTTATAGTCAATATTATATGGTGTAAGCAAATTATCCTTAAGCCATTTGTCGAACGAAGACTCGTATTGCGTGGTCACACGAGGAGCACGTGGCTCAAGCTTCTCTTTGTCACAACTGCTTATGGCCAAGAGGCTCAGTGCTCCAGCGAGAGCAGAAAAAATGAATTTATTCATTGCCTGAGTATGTTTAGTGATTATCTAGGATTTGGAGCTACACCACGAGAGGAGATTGCCTCAGGAATTTGGATTGCCTTACGCAAATCGTGCTCCTCTAGTACGACGGGAGTACCGCCCGAAACTTCGTGTTCGATCCTGATGCCATAGCGCTTGATGTCATCCCAGCGAGTTCCCTCATGTAGGGTCTCTATACGACGAGCATGTAGGACAGCCTGAATGAGCCCAGTCTGCAACCCAGCCTGTAGAGGCTTAGCAAATCTTGGGTTAAGGGGTTTGGCAAGCGTCTTGAGCATATTCTCTTTCTTTTCTCCCACGTACTTCTCTGGGTCGTAGAAGTCAGCGATCTGCTGAGCTGTAGGTTGCTTAGTCGCCCCCTTGGACTTGTACCACATAGAGAGGTCGGCGGCGGCCTTGTCATACTGCTCCATGAGCGTATAGGCCTCGGCACGTGCTAGAAGCGCTTTATCTACAGTGTAGATCACGTAGACACCATGGTTGAGTCCTGTTCCAGCCTGTACGTTATCGTAAACGAAGATGTAGAAAATCTTTGGCAAGTAGTTCATACCTCGACCGAACATCTGTCCTTCGAAGTGAGGCAACTGAGCTCCCCAAGGTCCGGGAGAGTCGACCGTCTGCGCCTTGGCGAGTGCAGTTGAGTGTGCGTATCTCTCGTTGAAGAGGTTGATGATAAGGTTGGTCGTAGCAGGCAGCATGAATAGGTTCGCAGGCTCCTCTATGGTGATGTAGCGACGAAGACGATCCTCTACGTTAGGTAACTTACCAAAAACTGTCCAATTACGTAGCTCCGCTTGAGGATTATCCCCAAGGGCGATATTGGCATATACAAGCGCCTTCTCTGGCTTCTCGTAGGCGAGATAGAACTCTGCGGCGAAAGCAGCTGCAGCACGCCTATTGAAATGGTACTTGATAACGTTGCTACCATAGCTGGAGTCATCGAGTAGCGGGAACCCAGCCTCGATATCCTCGGCGATCTGAGCGAAGTTCTGAGCTACGGGGACACGCTGAGTCGACACGCTAGATAGATTACGCTCGATGTCGGTAAATAAAGGAATACCTAGATCCGTATTGCTCGTCTGCGAATTGTAGGCTTGGGCAAACGTCGTTACCAAGCTATAGTTGGCATGGGCACGGCATAGGAGAGCCTCTCCCATAAGAGCGGCGAACTTAGGATTCGCTTTTATTCCGCCCTGCTTCTCAATGGCCTCCATTGCATAGTTCGCATGGCTCAGAGCCTTGTACTGACCAGTCCAAAATGCATTCGGCGTATCTTGGCTAACGGTAGTAACAGGCTGCCAAAAATAGTTCTCCTGCACAAGCGACCCTCTTCCTGGGTTGAACTCGGACCCACGATCTGTAACGTTGTCCGTGCGCTGCTCCGTGAACCCCCCACGCAGAAACTCTGGATAAGCAGACACCAGTAGCGTACGGATTTGCTCTGCAGAGTTGATATCGGCTCGGCGGTCGGGTAGCGTATCTAGGAAATCATTACAGCTCGTAAATCCAGCTCCTAGCACAAGTGCCGCCAATAGACTTTTATACTTATTCATCTGATTAAATGCTTTAGTTGAATGTGACTTAGAATCCAATGCGTAGCGTAGCTGTGATCTGCTTGGGCACAGGAGCTGCTACACCACCCGAGCGGAAGAACTCTGGGTCTTGGCCCTTAAGTTTAGGGTCGGCATAGAGCAGGGCGAGGTTGGTAGCCTGTACCTTGAGAGAAGCTGACTTGATAATCATATTCTTCAGCCAAGACTTAGGCACATCGTAAGAGAGGCTAACCTCCTTCAGACGCACGAATGTGCCGTCCGCTACGCGTGCCGTAGAGAAGTTATAGGCATTGTAACCCATATTCAGATTGCGAAAAGTTCTGCTGTCGCTCAGAGATGGGATTACAGGAACCTGTGTGTGGGCTTCGTCGCCAGAGACAGCCCAGCGATCCTTGAAGTCCTTGGGTGTAGCCCCGAAGTCGCTATACACAGCTCTGAAGACTGGATCTAGACGGATCTTATTGCCTCCAGAGTAGGTCAAGAAGACATTGAGCTTGAAATTGTCGAAGGTAAAGATGTTCCCAAAGCTACCGTTGAAGGTAGGATCTGTTGGTCCCTCGTACTTCAAGAAGTCTAGATTCTGTCTCTCCTGGAAGTTGATTGAGCGGTAGTTGCTGCTGTTGATATCCTGATCAATGAACTTAAACTTAGGCAGACCCTGATTGTCTAGACCCTCGAATGGGATTGAGAAGAGGGCGCGCACTGGGTAGCCCTTGCGTGCATAGCCGATACCATTGATGAAGTTGAAGAGGTTCGAGCGAATATCTAGGTCGATAATCTCGGTTTGGTTATAACCGAAGATGAAATCGGTCGTCCAGTTGAAACGCTTGGACTGGATATTTTTGGTTGAGATAGAGAGCTCGAAACCATGACTCTTCATAGAGGCGACGTTACCATATCGAAGACCTGCAACCGTATTGGTCGTACCTACTAGATCGAAGTTATTACGCTGATACCAGTCTGCTGTGATGCTGATGCGATTATTGAGCAAGCCCATATCCACACCAACGTTGAGCTCGTGCTTCTTTTCGTAGGTCAGCTGATCATTCTGTGGCTGATCAATCTCATTAGCATTCTCCGCTTCGATAGCGGAGGGACGCCATGGTGATGAGCTTCTAATTACAGCTAGAGAATTGGTAACCCATGTAGGACCAGCATCCCCAGTCAAGGAGTAAGAGGCCTTGAAGGTCAGATGAGATAGATAGTTCCTAATATGGTTCTTGAAGAAATCTTCCTCATGAGCATTCCACGCGGTAGCGATATTCCAAGTAGGCAACCAACGAGCCGAGCGAGAGCGACCGAGACGGTTGGACCCTTCGTAGCGACCTGTACCCGTGAGCGTGTAGCGACCTTTGTACGAATAGGTAGCCGTAGCAAAAAACGCTGCCGTACGCCCAAAGCTATTGTAGAGCTGATAATAGTCTTGGTTGTCCTCCTTCATTTTCTTGAAAGCTAGGTAGTCCCAGAAGGGTCTCTCTCCATTGTCATACTGGAGTCCCCAGCCTTCAGTGGCGTCGCGAGTACGATCCTGAGCGTTGACCTCCATACCCGCGTAGCTATTGATGATATGCGAGCCAGCAAGCTCTGTGTTGTAGGATGCCGATAGACGGAAGTCCTGACTAAAGAGCCTGTAGTTATTCATGTTGTAGAAACCACCACGTGGAAGGATCGTATTGGGGAGCTCATTGAGCTTGTCTGGATTCTTGTACAAGAAGGGGTTGTTGCGCTGCGTCTCGGGATCCCCCATAGCGCGGAAAGCAAGTGCCTGATTGGAGTGCTCAGTCACCATGTGCCTCTGACCCGTAGTAGAGTACTTGAGGGCTCCAAGAGCCGTAACTGTCATCTCTCTGAAGGGTTTCCACTTAAGCTCTGCCTGATACTTCAAGTCAATCACATTGAGCTCCATATAATTGTTATTGAGCTCATTCTTGATATTGAAGGGGGCATAGTTATTGGTATAGTAATCATCTGGAGCGATGGCACGAGACGTATTGAGGGCGTAGGAGAAGGGGTTAATATCGAAGTCACGAGTTACCTCCCCACTCACAGGATCATTGGCAGCACCGAGCGTACCAGGGGCAGTCTGATTGCGATATGCTGCCCCCCCGATAGCCGTCAGAGACAGGGTCTTGGAGAGATTGTACGTGGTATTAACGTTGAACGTATAGCGGCTTACCTTACTCTTGTACATCCACCCTGGGTCAGTCATTACCGAGAGTGAGGCATAGGTTTGGCTATTCTCCGTACCAGAAGTCATGCTCACAGAGTGATTCTGCATCACTGCTGGGCTAAATAGCTCGTCGAACCAGTCGGTATTGCGTAGCTCCGCCTCTCTGAGGTAGGCTTCGCGTGCCTCGGGTGTATTAGCTAGACCAAACTTACCCGTAGCAGGATCATACTGGTGCGTAAGCTGATACATCTTGGCATACAAGCCGCCTCGTCCAGCACGATAAGTCTCGGCGAAACGCAAATGTCCTTTACGCTCTAGTTCCCTATAGATATCCACTTGGTCCTGTGAGTTCATGATATTGAAGTCACGGTAGCTAGGCACTAGGCGAGAGGTGAACTCACCTGTGTAAGAGAACGAACTAGTACCCTTGCGACCCTTCTTGGTCGTGATCACGATCACCCCAGCCATAGCCTTGGCACCATAGATAGAGGTAGCCGATCCGTCCTTGAGGATCTGGAAGCTCTCGATGTCGTCGGCGTTGAGCCCTGCTATAGCCGAACTAATCAGCGTCGTAGCATCACCAGAGCTTAGGTCGTCTGCACCTACCTGCACGATGTCTTCTTGGATCACACCATCGACCACCCACAGGGGCTTGGAGCTACCAAGGATAGAGGTAGCACCACGCACGCGGATCTTAGGTGCAGTACCAAATGTCCCAGATACGTTCTGCACAGAAACTCCAGCAGAGCGTCCCTCGAGACCACGGCTCACATCTGGCATACCATCCATCTTGACCTTATCCGCGGTCAGCTTATCACTCGCACCTGTAAAGAGGCGTTTGTCCGTGGCAACCATCCCCGTTACTACTACCTCCGAGAGGGCCTGGCTATCTGGCTGCATCTTGATGGTCATGCCATTCTTGGCTACGACCTTCTGATCCTTGTATCCTACGAAGGAGATTAGCAGCTCATTTTTGCCGGCGGGCATCGTCAGGGTAAACGCACCGTCTAGGTCGGCTGAGACACCAGATGTGGTTCCCACAATTCTGACGGAAGCGCCTGTAAGAGGCTCTCCTCTCTCATCAACTACCTTCCCTTTGACTGTTCGCCCAGAGGTGGTCTGAGCATAGGACTGATTGCTAAGCCCCAGCACTAGAGCCATCACGAGGCTCAAGATACAGAGACTAGATAACCAACCTTTGCCTAAGTACTTAGTAATGTTCATAAGCTAATTGATTAATTATTAAATGATGAATATGTGTACATTTTTAGGTGCAGCTCCAAGCTTGTGAGCGAGTACCATCTACCTGCAAAGTTGGGCATTGGGTTCGCAGATAGTTGCCGAGAGAGGGACGATGAAGGATTTATCTCATCTTGGCAACCGAAGCATTGGGTTCTATTATTATTATTTCAACGATGTAACGATTATCTCGATAGTCTACTTTTTAAAGTTCAACCACAATTTCTTAGAGACTCGAGGCTTACAGACAGTATCGTCTGACTAAGCGAATCGACCATAACCCTGCAGAAGCATTCCCTGCCACAGCTTACCTCTCTCGGCATCCTCCTCTCTGGCTTCGGAGATAACTATCTGATACTCTATGTATGAGTAAGCAGTCTCCCCTCCTTCCTAGGATAAATAAAACTCTGCGTACGCAAATCTTTCTATTTTGAAACCGAGGTCGATAAACCCACCCGAATCTTTTAAGCTACCTGCAAATATAACTTTATTTGTTTAATCCCCCTATGTTCTCCCAAATTATGGCTAAAAAGTTTTCATAGCAGAAAAAAAGTCTCTAAAACGGCTAAAAATACACCCCTCTCCCAACACTATACTCTACTCCTAGGGCACCAAAAGAGCAAAATATCCAATTTTACTCCAAGAGAAAAGGGCTAATATCTCTCAAAATCTACTTTCTCGCATCAACAAACAGCCATAGTTCACAAGACAAGACATCTGCATCTCCACTTTGATGGCTATCGTCGCCCAACCAAGACCTCACACTTCTGGTTAAAATATGTAAACAACCTAACCTCAAATTTGAGCAAACGAAGAAGAGATTTGGGGTGACTGATTCGCTCTCTCGGAAAAAACTCTCACAGATTTTTTCGGATTAGTCCTACAATCCGCCTCGATGTGTACATACATCCGGAAAAGTTAGTGCAGAGAAATTCTGAAATCCGTGCTCTAGCGTAACTAAATTGCCTAGAAAATCACCTTATCTAACTGACTATATTTGTCTTACAAAACGCGCGTTTTAAGCCGTTATTTTCATGCGAATGGGGGGCTAGGTGCCAAAACGAGGTTGCACGCCATGTAGAGCCTGCTAGGGGGCAAATACGCGATGTACACAAATTATCCACTGATTATCCACTTCTTCTCATCAACATTCTGAAATTTGGTCTAAAATATAAATCGGGGGCTAAAAATGTAAAACCCGATTGCGCCCTACCTATTTCCCATTTCTCTCATCGGCTCTGCGGGTAGGTCTAGTGGCTATTTGGGGTGAATGGGGTTCTGTGTTTATCTTTGTCGTAGAAATAATTAGATAATAGAAATAGAACAATGGCATTACAATGCGGTATCGTAGGTCTACCCAATGTGGGTAAATCTACGCTTTTCAACTGCCTATCAAACGCTAAGGCGCAGTCTGCTAACTTCCCATTCTGTACGATCGAGCCCAATGTAGGGGTAATCACTGTGCCCGATGAGCGTCTCAATAAATTAGCCGAAATCATCAACCCCCAGCGCATCGTGCCTACGACAGTGGAGATCGTCGACATCGCAGGTCTCGTCAAGGGAGCCAGCAAGGGCGAGGGGCTAGGGAATAAGTTCCTTGCCAATATCCGCGAGACTGATGCGATCCTGCATGTGCTACGCTGCTTCGACGACGACAATATCACCCACGTAGACGGCTCGGTAGACCCCGTGCGCGACAAGGGTATCATCGACACCGAGCTCCAGCTCAAAGACCTAGAGACCGTAGAGGCTCGCATTCAGAAGGTGGCTAAGCAGGCCCAGACTGGTGGCGACAAGGTAGCCAAGCAGACCTACGAGGTGCTACTCCGCTACAAGGCTGCTCTCGAGCAGGGACTCAATGCCCGCACGGTAACCTTCGAGACCAAGGACGAGCAGAAGATCGCCAAAGAGCTGTACTTGCTCACGAGCAAGCCTGTACTCTATGTGTGCAACGTTGATGAGGCGAGTGCCGTATCGGGCAATAAGCACGTGGAGGCAGTGCGTGAGGCAATCAAGGGAGAGTCTGCCGATATTTTGGTCGTAGCGGCTAAAATCGAGAGCGAGATTGCCGAGTTCGAGACCTACGAGGAGCGTCAGATGTTCCTCGGCGAGATTGGCCTGGAGGAGAGTGGTGTGGCTCGTCTTATTAAGGCGGCGTATAGTCTATTGGGGCTACAGACCTACTTCACCGCTGGGGTGCAGGAGGTACGTGCTTGGACCTATACCAAGGGGAGCAAAGCCCCTCAGTGCGCGGGCGTCATCCATACCGACTTTGAGAAGGGCTTCATTCGTGCCGAGGTTATCAAGTTCGACGACTTCATCCACTATGGTGGCGAAACGGCTGTTAAGGAAGCTGGCAAAATGGCTGTCGAGGGCAAGGAGTATGTGGTGCAAGACGGCGACATCATGCACTTCCGCTTCAACGTCTAGGCGGTTATATCAAATTTAGATAACGAAGGGCAGAGGGGCTGTAGCAAAATCGAACTTGCTACAGCCCCTTTTATTATCACAATGATTATATCGCTTGGATCAACGATCCGATACATTTCAAAGCTAAGCAGTGCATATATCTGACGATTGGCGGAATAGATGTACCTTTGTGTTTTAATCACAAATGTTGCATCATATCTAATGAAGGAAGTTACGTTGCATGGTCGGCAGTTTGAGCTCTATATCACCGCCGAGGAAATCAATAAAGCGGTTGTGGCTCTAGGGCATAGGCTCAAGGAGGACTTTAAGGGCAAGAATCCGCTGTTTGTCTGCGTTATGAATGGGGCGTTTATGTTTGCCTCTGAGCTGATGTATGCCATTGACGAAGACTTTGAAGTGGCTTTCGCACGCTACTCGAGCTATGAGGGTACGCAGAGTACCATGACGCTCAAGGAGATTATGCCTGTAGCGCCCGAGCGCATCAAGGATCGCATCGTCGTCATCGTAGAAGACCTCATCGATACGGGCTACACGATGCAGTGCGTGCGCGACCTCTATCTCACCCAAGGTGCCCAAGAGGTACATATCGCTACGATGCTCAGCAAGCCCGCTGCGCTCAAGTGCGATGTACACACCGAGTATGTGGCTATGGAGATCGACCCTAAGTTCATCGTGGGGCATGGCCTAGACTACGACGACTATGGCCGTATGTACAAAGATATCTATCAACTGAAAGACTAACTGAAAAATATAACATATCAAGTATGCTAAATCTTATCATCTTCGGAGCTCCAGGCTCTGGTAAGGGAACCCAGAGCGAAATGCTCATCGAGAAGTACGGCTTCGATCACGTATCTACGGGCGACCTCCTACGTGCCGCCATCAAGGCAGAAACAGAGCTAGGGAAGGCTGCCAAGGGCTATATCGATGCTGGCCAGCTAGTGCCAGACGAACTCATCATCGGCCTCATCGAGCGCGTCCTCGAGGAGCGTAAGCCCAAGATCGGCCTCATCCTCGACGGCTTCCCCCGCACAGTACCACAGGCAGAGGCTCTCGACGGCCTACTCGCCAAGTACGAGACGGCAGTACATGCTGTGCTAGACCTACAGGTGGACGAAGACGAACTGGTGCAGCGTCTGCTCAAGCGAGGGCAGGAGAGCGGCCGTAGCGATGACAATCTAGAGACGATCCAGAAGCGTCTATCTGTCTACCATGCTCAGACTGCGCCTCTGGCCGAGCACTACGCCAAGAAAGGCGTTCGCCACGCTATCGCGGGCATGGGTGCTATCTCGGATATCACAGCACGCATCTCGGCTGTGGTAGATAGCCTCAAGTAAACATCAGTCAAAAACAATGGCAGAATCAAATTTTGTCGACTATGTCAAGATCTACTGCCGCTCGGGTAAGGGCGGCAGAGGATCTTCGCATTTCCGACGAGAGAAATATATCCCCAAGGGTGGCCCAGATGGTGGCGACGGAGGACGTGGCGGACACGTCTATATCCGTGCCAATGGCAACTACTGGACGCTGCTACATCTGCGCTACGAGCGACACATCATGGCTACGGCAGGGCAGGGCGGTAGTGGCAAGAGATCCACAGGTGCCGATGGCGAAGACCGCACTATCGAGGTGCCCGTAGGGACGGTAGTCTACGATGCCGAGACGGGCGAATTCATCATGGACCTCAATCGAGATGGTCAGGTGGAGATGCTCCTCAAAGGTGGTCGTGGCGGTAAGGGGAATACCCACTTCAAGACTGCTACCAACCAAGCACCTCGCTATGCACAGCCGGGTGAGCCCGCACAGGAGCGCACAGTGATCCTCCAGCTCAAGATGCTCGCCGATGTAGGGCTTGTGGGGCTACCCAATGCAGGTAAGTCGACTCTGCTCTCTGTGCTCACGGCCGCTAAGCCTAAGATCGCCAACTATCCCTTCACCACGCTCGAGCCTAATCTAGGCATGGTGCAGTATCGCGACAATCGCTCTTTCGTGATGGCGGATATCCCCGGTATCATCGAGGGGGCATCGCAGGGGAAGGGGCTAGGGCTTCGCTTCTTGCGTCATATCGAGCGCAACGCCCTCCTGCTATTCATGATTCCTGCCGATACTGAGCATATCGCTCAGGAGTATCAGCTTCTGCTGAGTGAGCTGATCAAATACAACGCCGAGCTTGCCGACAAGCGTAAGGTGCTTGCCATCACCAAGTGCGACCTCATCGACCAAGAGCTACAGGAGTTACTACGCGCCGAGTTGCCAGAGGGTTTGCCCGTTATATTTATTTCTTCGGTGGCACACATGGGGCTTGTCGAGCTCAAAGACCTGCTCTGGCGAGAGCTTAACCGCGAGACCAAGCATCAGGTCGAGAGCATCGTGCACAAGGCTATGGACATCAAGAGCCTTGAGTGGGACGATGATTGGGATGATGTGCCCGAAATGGAAGACGAAGAGGAGTACGATGAAGAGGAATGGGGAGAGGACGAGGATATTGAGATTGACTGGGACGAAGAACCATAGTATAGACAGAGGATCGCGTATGAGGTCGGTCGAGTGGAGGGCTTTGATTGATGTAGTAGCGTCGTCTAGGCATATCGGCCTAGCGGTTCTCTTGGTATTGCTCTGCACGAGCTCTGGCTTGGCTCAGAGCGATGACCTCTCGATCACTCCACTGAGCGATATCGCTAGACTCGAGCAGAACCCCGCCTACTTCCCCAAGGAGAAGAAAACAATCTTTGGGATAACTCTAAGGCAAGATGTGCGGATGAAGGAGCAACCACTAGCCTCCCTTGGGCGTATCTCTTGGGGGCATGGCGATCTGCTCAATCTGCCAGAGTACGAGCGTAAGGATGTCGCCCTATCTTTTGGTCGGCCTACACGTTGGGGATTCTTGAGTATTCTTGGGGGGTATAGCTCCTCTGGTTATGCCCATTTGAACGCGCCTCTGAGGAATTTTGCACGTCTGCCGATAGAGAGTCTTGTGGGGCGCTCGCTCGTGAGCGAGGGGGTACAGCTCAGACAGACGGACTATCTCTACGCCTCGGCTGGCTGGTCGTTCGACGAATTGGTCGACTACCGCCGACTGAGGTTGGGTGTGAGGCTCAGAGCTATGGTAGGGCTCCGGCACTTCGAGAGAGAGCCAGGGCGCTTCAACCTAAGGGCTTCCGCCAAGGGAGATATTGTCGACGCCGATATCCAGTATGAGTTCTTCAGAGCTGGATTCATCTATTATGGCGAGCGTGAGTATCAGAGGGCGAGCCTTGCAGAGTATTATGGACAGCAGACCTCTGTAGCATTGGCCTATGGTCTAGCTGCTGAGCTGGGCCTCGAGTACGATCTCTCCGACCGAGTTACCCTCTCGGGTGCTATCACAGACTTGGGAGGTATCCACTGGGAGCGCGCCCTGCGTGGGCAGACAGGTGTAGACCCCAAGGTAGAAGCCAAGGATAAGCGATTTGCTCAGAGGCCACAGGGTAAGGATGCGCCAGAGCGGATAGAGTACATCGCCGATATCCTCTATCAGGTAGATGAGGTTGTAGGTAAGAATGTGCAGACGCAAGATGCCTACCCGAGTGGAGCTAATACCTGGCTAGCACCTCGTGGCCACATGGCTCTAGAGTATCGCCCGATCAAGACCTTGAAGCTCTCGGGGCTAGTCGGAGCTTCGGAGTATGCCTACAAGCAGTATTCTTGGGAGGCAGCACTCGCCACGACGTGGCAACCTGCCCATTACTTCGGGTGCAACCTATCGTTTTACTCTCATTACCACTCGAGAGCCAACATTGGCCTCGGTCTGACTGGTGGCTTCAAGAGTCTTCTATTCTCTATGGCAGTGGGCAAGGGGATTGGCTCGGAGCGTCTTGGGGATCGATATATGCGTTTTGGACTTCAGTTTAATCTCTAATATCCCAAAACAGAAATGCTATGAAAATTCAAGTTCCTATCTGGTTGATTGCGCTCGCCTTACTATCTGGGGGCTCGGCCTATGCCCAGCGCAATAGCTTCACAATGCTAGGCACGCTTAGCGATTTCGCTGCCTTAGATCTCAATGCTGCACATATCCCCGATCGTGGTACACTCCTAGTAGGGCTCGGTGGGAGCATCGACGTTCGCTCACAGAGTGGTGTGCTCGATCAGAGCTCTTTCTCCCTGATGAGTGGCTCTATCGCTTCGCTACTCAATCGTCCAGACATGAAGTCTGGTAAGGTCGGCTTGGACTTAGGTTTCAATACTAAGTGGGGCTTCTTGTCGTACCAGCTTACCTTCAACTGGCTTGGGGAGTACACTGTCGATCCTACGCTCCGAGCCCTGATACAAGCCAACCCTGCACAACTTGCAGGCAAAAACATAGAGACTGGTGGATTTGGCGAATATAGACTTGGCTACCAAGAGCATGTTATAGGCATCTCTACCGATAGGTTGCTCTCGAGCCGTCGCCTCAAGGTTGGGGCTCGGGTCAAACTGCTAGATGGATTTGACTACGAAGACAGTAAGCCAGAGCATTTGACGCTTGGCTTCGATGCCAATGGTGAGCTTTCGCAGGCTTCTCTACGCTACACGTCGGTACGCACGGGCGCTTCTGGAGGGTTTGCTCCTGGGAATCCGAAGATGGGGGAGGCCGCTGATAGATACTACAGGATAGGGGGAATGCCTGGTGGTCGTGCCACGGGCTGGGGGATTGACCTTGGCGTGGAGTATGATCTGACTCGTGACCTTAGCTTTGGCCTTGCACTCAATGATCTGGGCTATCTCGTGTGGAATAGAGCGGTTGAGGTAGAGGCTAATTGGCCCAAGGAGTCGCCCTATCACTTCGTCAATGGAGAGTCCAAACCCAGCGATTCTCATATAGACAAGGCGCTTCTGCGCCTCAAGCAGATAGATGATTTGCTTGACAAAGATGTTATCCTCAAACAGCATATCTCATCGCTGCGGACGTGGCTCCCAGCCCAATTCTACCTCACCTCGACCTACAAGCCTACTCATTGGCTACAGCTCAAGGCTCTTGCTGGAGCATCCCTGTACCGTACTAAGGCAAGCTGGGAGGGTGCATTGGCGCTTGTGCTCCAGCCAACCAAATGGCTTGGGGCTACTGTGACCTACTCCTCCATACCTCGTACTAGAGGCGAATTTGGTACAGGGCTTGTCTTGGGGCAATATCTGCAGTTCGCTCTTGGAGTCGATGGACTGGGGCGTAGCAAACATAGCGCACGTGGCTATATGGGGCTACATGTGCGCATCTGATCGTTGTAACTAAATAGTCATGCTGAGCGAACAGCTAAAGACATATCTAATAGAGTTTCTCGTGGGCGTCGAGGCCAATGCCCAGACTGTCCGCTCTGGATGTATTACGGACAGAAGGGTGGCGCGTGCCAACCTCATTGGCTATACACGCAATCCGAGGGAGATGACGCGCTACAAGCTGGTCATCTATCCTTCGGATTTCTTCGACTTTGGGGTTTACGGCACAGAGCAGGCTCAACCAGCTTTGCCTCTACCGAGCTGGCGTGGTATTCCCCTGCTATTCGGTGAGGCTCGGGAGGAATGGATCAATGAGGGCAAGACGCTTGTCGTATATGCCGACGTTTTAGCCTCTACCTACTACCTCATTAGTCGCTACGAGGAGATGTATCGGCGAGGCGAACGAGATCAGCACGGACGCTTCCCTGGCAAGTCTTCCCTGCCCTACCGAGCTGGCTTCATCCATCGCCCTATCGTAGACGAATATGGCGAAGCCCTTAGGTCTATTCTCCTAGAGCATGATATGCTCGCGAGTCGAGGGCTCTTGCTCGAGGCTCGTCCGCCCTTCTTCAGCAAGATCAACCTCACACACGACGTCGATCAGCCCTATCGATATCGAGGTATGTGGAGCTATCTGAGGGCTGTGCTCAAAGATGGGCGCAATCCCTTCTCGGCAGTCGGGCTATGTTTTGGGCATCCTCGTCGAGATGAATTCAATACCTTCAGTAAGTTTATCGCGTGGAATAAGCAACTTATTCGGCGTACGCCCGAGGGGATGACAGATATGATTTTCTTCCTCAAGACTCCTGCAGATCACAAGCTAGATAAGCCGAACTATCGCTTGCGTCGCCCCTATATGCGCACTTTACTGGCACAGATGAAGCGATCTGGTGCTAGGTTTGGCCTGCACTGTAGCTACGCCTCTGGGTTACAGCCACAGCTCATAGCCGAGCAACGGCGGTATCTGCAGAAGCAGCTCGGACAGACAATTCACAAATCGAGGCATCACTTCCTTACGCTTCGTGAACCCGAGGACATGCTTATGCTGTACAGTGCTGGTATCAGACACGACTACACGATGGGCTATGCGGATGTGGCTGGTTTTCGCTTGGGGACGTGTCGCCCCGTCAAGTTCATCAACCCCAATACGCGTAGCCTCACAGAGCTCATCTTGCATCCACTGACGATGATGGATGTAACTCTCTCTCGAGAGGACTATATGGGGCTAAGCCTGCAGCAGGCCGAGAGCTATGCCGAGGGGCTGATCAGACAAGTGGCACGCTACAACGGCGAGCTCAATCTGCTTTGGCACAATGAGCAGTTTAGCCCTTCGGTACATCCCTGGCAGACCTCTCTATACAGATATCTACTAGGTGTCATTGAGGATATAGAACATCAGGATCTGCATCGTAGAGACCCCGGGACCCTTGAGCGAGCCAGACATCTCCACTCGTGTGGAGGAACTGAGATACATCTATAGTCTGCCATGAAGCGTGTCCTGATTCTCTGCGATCTCTATCCACCAGCTTTTGCCCCTCGTGTGGCATATCTGACGCAGTACTTACGCTCCTTCGGCTGGCAGCCCATTGTCTTCACCGAGCAGGTCGAGACGCATCAGCTCTTTGCCGATTTTCCGATTCCTTGCCCCGTCTATCGCGTAGGCTTACGCCCCGAGCGCGGATGGGAGCGTGCCTTGACATTTGCCCTAGAGATTGTGGCGGAGTATAAGGAGAGGAGCTTTGCCCGTACCATCCAATCTTATATGCAGGAGCACGGTCTGATGCCCCCCGATGCCATTCTCTGTATGACCTATCGCAAGTTCCCGCTTCGCTCGGCACAGACGCTCGCTCGGCTCTGGGGAGTGCCTTGGCTGGCTGACTGTCGAGATCTGGTGGAGCAGTACAGCGATGGCGATTTTTTGCCTAGACCTATTCGCTTGGGCTCGCTCCGCCTTGGCTCTCTAGAGCGTCTACTAGCTAGACGCTTCATCCATCTGCGCAATCGAGCTTTAGCCTCCGCCCGTGGGGTAATTACTGTCTCCGAGTGGCATCGTGTCTTGCTTAGCCGCGTGCATCCCTCGGTCTCTATCATCTACAATGGCTACGACCATAAGCTCTTTGCCCCCAAATATCCATCTGTCGAGACCTTTCGGATTGTTTTCACGGGGCGATTGCTTAGCCTAGCCATGCGCGATCCGTCGCTGCTTCTCGAGGCATTAGCCTCCGATGAGTTGCAGTCACTTCCCTTGGCTGTGGATTTCTATACAGACGACTACTCGTCCGAATTGCTTCGCTCACTGCCTGCTTTCGTCGCCGACCCTCGTTGCCGCATTCATGCTATGGTCCCCTCTCGGCAGGTACCTAGTCTATTGGCCGAGGCCAGCATTATTCTTTTGCTCGGCAATGCCGAGAGCGGGGCTAATGGTCCCAACGGAATGGTTTCGACCAAGCTCTTCGAGGCTCTGGCGATGCAGAAGCCTACGCTCCTCCTGCCCGATAGCTCTGGCGAGGCAGCACAGATCCTCTCACGGTCTGGGTGCGGGATAGCTTCGGGCAGCAAAGAAGAAATCATTAACTTCGTCCTGCAGCACTATACCGAGTGGGTGCAGATGGGCTTCACTGCGGCACGTCGTGCAGATGACCAATACATACAGCAGTTTAGCCGTAGACGTCAAGCACAGCAGTTTGCTGGGCTACTTGATCAGATCACAGAATGAACGAAACGAAGATATTCCGCCCACTAAGGTGGGCTAAGCCATCTAACTATCCCTATAGCCTTATCGCTGGCCCCTGTAGCGCCGAGAGCGAAGGGCAGGTGCTGCAGACAGCGCGTGCACTGGCTGGGCAGGGCGTAACAGTCTTCAGAGCAAGTCTCTGGAAGCCTCGTACCCGCCCTGGCGGATTTGAGGGTGTCGGCGAGGCAGGCATCCCATGGCTACAGCGTGTACGGGACGAGCTGGGACTCCAGGTTGCTACAGAAGTCGCTACACCCGGACATATCGACTTGATGCAGCGTGCAGGATTCGATACTTTTTGGATCGGCGCACGCACTACGTCTAGCCCGTTCGCTATTACGGAGCTGGCGGAGGCACTCAGAGGTCGAGAGGTCACAGTGCTGGTAAAGAATCCGATCAATCCAGATATTGAGCTCTGGGAGGGCGCGTTGCTCCGCCTCAAAACCGCTGGTATTGACAACCTCGGCGCCATACATCGTGGCTTCTCCACCTACGGCGAAGCTAAATACCGCAATACGCCTCTGTGGCAAATCCCCATAGAGCTCAAGCGTCGTCACCCCGAGCTGACCCTTCTGGCTGACCCTAGCCATATAGGTGGGCGCAGAGACCTCATCGAGCCTCTCTCGCACGAAGCCATAGATCTGCACTACGACGGGCTGATTATCGAGACGCATTGTGCCCCAGATTTAGCCTTGAGCGATATGGCTCAGCAGGTAACGCCCGATCGACTTCGGGAGATCCTCGGTAGGATTTCTATCCCCGAGTCCGATGAGGCTGGTACGGAGGGGTTACGCATCTGGCGGGCAGAGATCGATCGCCTAGACAGTGCTCTGCTAGATTTGCTAGCTAAGCGGATGAAACTAGTGAAAGAGATTGGTGCCTACAAAGACAAAAACAACCTCTGTATCCTCCAGCCGAGTCGCTACAGAGAGCTGATGGCTCAGCGAGAGGCACTGGGGCAGGAACTTGGCCTTGACGAGACACTGGTACATGACCTCTTTAGCCTGATCCACGAAACCTCTATTCATCTACAGCAACAGACGCGATGACCCCCCGGACGGATAGGACACATTGGATGGTACTCACCATTGGGAGCAATACGGATGCACTGCGACACGTTGCATACGTAGAGCGCGCCCTCGGGGAGTACTTCTCTGTTTGCAGGGCTACCGAGCGGATGCAGACAGCTCCAATAGACTTCCCCTACGCCTCTGTAGCCTTTACCAACATCGTCCTCGTGGCAGAGACAACACTTGGCAAAGAGGAGGTCTACACGATTCTCAAGCAACTAGAGGCCGACTGCGGACGGACTGCCCAGAGCCGACGAACCCATCTCGAGCTCGTCCCGATGGATCTCGACTTGATTGTCTGGGACGGAGAGGTCTGCAAGCCTCGAGACCTGAGCCGCCCTTATGTGCAAATAGGCTTGGCCGCTCTAGGGATTGAGGTCACGGACGAATATCGATAACGTATAATCATTTGGAATAAGTCGTGTACAAGAGCCACTTACTACCAATCCTACTGCTCTGCCTGCTCCTGCCCTTGGGGCTGATGGGGCAGAATCGTGGCGCAACGCTACACTACCTCTCGCTCCCAGCGACCACCAAAACGATGGCACTAGGCGGCGTGACCACGACCATCGTGGCCAACGATGTGGCGCTAGCACTCGAGAGTCCTGCGCTATTCGGCCACGAACAGAACGGACAGCTCTCTCTCTCCTATATGAACTATCTCGGAGATGCCAACCTCGGCACAGCGTTCTACGGCCGAGAGCTCGGCAGACGTGGAGCCTGGGGGGTAGGGGCTAGATTTATTGACTACGGAAGCCAAGAGGAGCGTAGCCTGCAAGGCACTTATCTAGGGACGTTTCGTCCGCGTGATGTGATGCTCCAAACCTCGTATAGCTATGAGCTGACCGACTATCTACGAGCAGGCGTCTCCCTCAAGGGTACTTACAGCTCCATCCTCGAATATACCGCTTGGGGGCTTGGGGCTGATCTTGGGATCAATTACTTTAGCGAAAACAAAGAACGCTCGGTGGGCGTATCGCTCGTCAACGTCGGGACGCAGTTTCGTCCCCATGGGCTTGGCTCCCAAGAGGCGATGCCGTGGGATATTCGCCTAGGCTACTCGCAGAAGTTCGCCCATGCTCCTTTTCAGATCCACCTGACGGCATACGGCCTTCGCCCCAAACATACGGGGGAGTTTACCCCTACGCTTGGGCGTACGGGTCGCATCCTGCGTCATCTTGCTCTCGGTGTCGAATACATCCCGAGCAACAACTTTTGGCTTGCCCTGGGCTACAATCCCCGCATCGCGCAGGACTACCGTGAGCTGAGAGGGGCTAAGCTCTCGGGGCTCTCGGCTGGTGTCGGGATCAATCGGGCAGGCTACCGCGTCGCAGTCTCTGCCGTAGCTTACGACAGCTCCTTCTGGGGCTTCATGGCGACCTTCAGCACCGACTTCGGTTTGGTCAATCGCCTCTAATCTATCCACAAACATCTTACTTACTCATCTATCTATGATACATCCAAGTGTCGTCGTGGAGCAGGGAGCAGTGGTCGCCGAGGACGCGACCATCTGGCACTTCTGCCACATTATGCCACAGGCGGAGATCGGCTCGGGCTGTAGCCTCGGGCAGAATGTCGTGATGATGCCAGGTTCTCGGCTCGGGCGAGGCTGCCGTGTGCAGAATAATGTGTCGCTATATACGGGAGTTGTCTGTGAGGATGATGTATTTCTCGGCCCGAGCTGTGTCTTTACCAATGTGATCAATCCTCGTGCTTTCGTTAGTCGAAAGCACGAATACAAGTCAACTCTCGTACAGCAGGGAGCCAGTATCGGCGCGAATGCAACCGTCGTCTGTGGCGTGGCTATCGGAGCCTATGCGATGGTGGGTGCTGGAGCTGTCGTGACGAGAGATGTCCCAGACTATGCCCTCGTGTACGGATCGCCCGCGCGTCAGCATGGCTGGGTGAGTCGTCTAGGACATAAGCTCGAGCTAGACCCTGTAACCAAAGAGGCCTCCTGCCCCGAGAGTGGCGAGCGCTATCGCCTAGATCCCAAGACCTCTAGGCTGATACCCATGAGAGAAGACTAAGACTCCATTATTACAATGTCGCAAGATACCTACTACACCATAGAGGCCGAGTCGGAGGGCGTGTATAGCCAGATGCGCAGCAAGTTTATCGCCTACGTCATCCCTGTCGAGACCGAGGAACAAGCTCTAGCCGAGGTGGCGCGTGTGAGAGCTAAGTACTATGATGCGCGGCATGTCTGCTGGGCTTATCGTTTAGGCCCAGACGGCGAACGCTATCGGTCGAATGACGACGGCGAACCCTCGGGTACAGCAGGCAAACCTATCCTTGGGCAGCTGGTCTCTGCCGATCTGACCAATATCATTGCCCTAGTGGTGCGCTACTTCGGGGGGATTAAGCTCGGGACGAGTGGGCTGATCGAGGCGTACCGCGAGGCGACTGTCGCTGCTCTAGCAGAGGCCACACGGCGTACCTGCATCATCGAACGCTCTCTTAGTGCTAGCTTCGGCTACGAATTGATGGGGGAGGTGATGCGAGCTGTCAAGGAGAGTGGGGCTAAGGTACTACTGCAAGACTTCCGAGAGAGCTGTCGTCTAGAGCTAAGCTTGAGGGCTGATGATGCCCCAGCGCTTTTCGATCGTCTAGAAAGGCTCTATGGGGTACAGGTTCGGTGGCTAAGCGAAGAAGGCGCGCCGTAGTGCGCAAATTGCTCCATCGGTTGGGGTTGGGAATTGCAAAAAGTGACTAAATCTAGAGATTTGGTCACTTTTTGTTTTTACCTTTGGCTTATTCGTCCAATAATTAACTCATCAAAGGTTCGACTATGAAGAGAAAGTTACTCAACCTCTGTGGCGCATTAGCCCTCACAGTCTTATTCGGTTTCTCGGCGCTCGCCCAAGGCCAGCCCGAGAGTCGCGTAAGGCTAAGCATTGCACCCAATGCCAAGCAAGTCAAGTTCGTCGTGCGTCTCTCCGAAGGTGCCAAGTCTGCTAACATCTCTTTTGGCCAAGGGGAGGATAATAGCCCCATTGCTTATAGACCCGAGGGCGATAATGGTATGGTGATTGACTATACCTTCAAGAAGCCAAGTGCCGAGGAGCGACAGATCGTGCTCGATGCCTCCGAGCTGATGACCCTGCGCATCACCAAGGCGACCAAGCAGATCAATGGGATTCTCGAGGTAATAGCTCCACGATTGGAGCATCTATTCGGCGACTATACGTCCCTAGAGGAGCATTCCTCTCTCGATTTGTCTAGAGCTCCACGACTCAAATCGCTCAGCATGACCTACACGGGGCTAGAGCACGTGGTGCTACCCAAGACCAACACGCTAACCTCGGTGGCAATCTCGCCAACGCTCGCGGAGAAAACCTTCCTACAGACCATCAATGTAGAGGCGGCTCCTAAGCTCACTCAGCTGGCTATCGGCAACCATGCCCTGCCCGATACGCTTGACCTGCGCAATAACAAGGAGCTGCGTGTGCTAGGTGTAGCCGCTGGCCTAGATATGGGAGATAAGAAGCGTAAGAAGCTACGCGCTATCCTCGGCATCAAAGACCTGACGCTCGAGCGCTTCTACGGGCAGAATAATGAGCTAGGCTTCGATCAGCTCCCCAATAGACCCGAGGAAGTGCCTCTAGAGCAGTTCGTCTACAGCAATCAGCGCAATTACTTGCTCAATAAAAAATACATCCAAGGCCTTACGGTCAATCTAGCTCATCTCTATAAGGCCAAGGGGATACAGACCGCTATCTCGCTGACCAACTTCGAGTGGGTAATGGATGTCAAGAAGGGAGAGAAGACAGAGTACGTCCCCATCCCCAATGATAAAATCAAGCAGAAGGACGGCGTCTTTACTTTCGATGAATCGATTCTGATCGAGGGGAAGCGTAAGGTCTACTTCCGTATGTGGAATAGTGGCTATCCCGATGTAGGGCGCTATATCGCCAAGGAGAAGAGGTACAACCACAAGCTCGTTTCCTACGCCTTTACTCTAGAGAAGAAGATTTCTCACGTAGTCCTCGCTACTGCCGTCGGCGCTGGAGCCCCAATCAGCCTGCGTCTCGTCTCTCGTAGTGGCAAGGTCACGATCAAGGTCGGTTCGGAGCAGAAGGAGTACGAGGTAAGTACAGACCTACAGAAAGCTACTCCGCTCACGCTAAGATCGACAGAGGCCAACCCCGTCGTAGAGCTCGACGGAGAGCTCAGACTACTGGCCTGCTCGGACATTAGCCTAAAAAGCCTGGATTTGAGCAAGGCTAGATCTCTACAGGTGCTCGACTGCTCGCGCAGTGGCCTAGAGAGCCTAGACGCATCGGGCTGCGAAGACCTTGTCTACCTCTATGCGATGGATAATGAGCTGGAGACCGTAACGCTAGGTCAGCTCCCCAAGCTACGCGAGCTCAACCTCTCGTTCAATAGTCTAACCTCGATCGACTTCTCTGGGCTACCACTCTTGACTAACTTGACCTATGACAAGAATAAGGTCAAGCAGGCCGATTTCTCCCACAACCCCGAGCTGAGACAGCTCTACTGCAAGTCCAATGGTATCGAGAGCCTCAGCCTCAAGGGGCTAACGAACCTCACCGCTCTATCCTGCGAAAGCAATAAGATTAAGGAGCTAGACCTCACAGCTTGCACCAAGCTCGAGAAGCTCTACTGCAAAGGCAATAAGCTCACGGCGCTTGACCTCAAGGCCAATACTACCCTTGTGGAGCTCAACGCCTCGGCCAATGAGCTCAAGATGCTTGACCTCGGCGGGTTGACCGAACTCAAGGAGCTCTATTGCTGGACGAATCAGATCCAGAAGCTAGACCTGACACCCTGCAAGAAACTAGAGGTCGTGAGTGCTGGCGACAATCAGCTCACTGAGGTTAAGGCGATGGCTCTGCCCGTGCTCAATTCTTTGGCTTTGAGCTTCAATCAGCTCTCCGCGCTCTCGGTAGAGGGGTGTGCCGCGCTGATGGGTGTCGATGTTTCGTTCAATAAGTTGTCGCTCGCCGCGGCGGATGCTTTCATCACCTCTCTGCCTATGCGCTCGGCCGATGAATCTGGGATTGTAATCTACTACAACAAGCAGGAGTTCCCCGACAAGCCTGATCAGAATCAAATTACCCCAGAGCTTGCCTCTAAGGCCAAGGCCAAGCACTGGGTGATGAGGGATGGCGAGACGCCACTGCCTCTAGGCTTACATGAGGTGATGCAGCAGAAGCTGAGCGTCTTCCCGACTGTTGCCTCAGATTATGTGCAGATTAGAGGGGCCTACACGCGAGGAATGCTCTATCGCTTCGATGGGGTCGAGGCCTCTCGTCTCGTCGGAGAGCAGACGACGTGGAGCGTTGGCCATCTGCCAGAGGGTAGCTATCTGCTACGTCTGTGGCTCCCCAATGGCTCGGCGGAAACATTTCGCATAGAGCTCCGCCGATAAGTGAGAGCTTAACACCATGTAATATACATAACTAAAGGACGGTGTGTCATAATACGCAAACTGCTGTGTTACTTGCGACATTCGGCTT
>JAUMYV010000111.1 GCA_030528445.1 Porphyromonadaceae bacterium
TAAACCAATTGTAGAACTATCCCGCCCTACTGTCAACTTTTTTCAGTACACGTCAGGGTAAATACGCGGTCTGCCGTTTTCACCCCCTCTCAAAGCATTTCTCTCATCAACATTCTGAAATCTGCTCGAAAGTATAAACTTTAGTTAATTCAATTCAGATATTCTCGCCGTCCTTGCCACTCTATAAGCCTCTATCAATCGACTTGACGGTTTGGTGCTACCCCCTAAGCAAAAGGATAATGGATATAATCCTTTTTTGCCTATCTTTGAGCCAATCAATCAGGAAGATTATTTATTAGTTGATATGAGTACTTTTAGTTCGTTGGCTAAGCTGGTATTTGCCCAAGCCATAGAAGTGTATTTACGCGAAGGGGGAATTGATGTAGCAGTTCCCAATCCCTACCCTGTACGTACGATTGAGCACGATCTCTTCCGTAAGAATTGGATTGATCATGCCCAATGGGCGCTTGAGGATATCATCCGTGACCCTGAGATTTGCCCCGAAGAAGCACTACGCATCAAGCGTCGCATTGATAGGAGCAATCAAGAACGCACAGACTTAGTTGAGTTGATTGACAGTTTTTTTCTCGAGAAGTATCAAGGTATCAAACCTCAAGGTGGAGCTAAAATCAACACAGAGAGTCCTGCATGGGCGATTGATAGGCTATCTATCCTCAAGCTGAAGATATACTATATGGGGCAAGCAGGGGCGAATGCTGCGACAGAGGAAATCAGGCAGAAATGTGCACAGAAGCTCTCCGTACTGCAGGAGCAGGAGGTAGACCTCTGTACTGCAATCGACGAGTTGCTCGAAGATATTGAGGCGGGACGCAAATATATGAAGGTGTACAAGCAAATGAAGATGTACAACGATCCTCAACTAAACCCAATGCTCAAGGGACAGAATATCTAATGATAAAAGTAGAGCATACAGATACTCCTACATCGTGGCGAAATTCCTAATTGCTCGTCTCTCTGCCATAGGGGATGTGGCTATGGCTATACCTACTATATATGCCATAGCAAGAACTAACCCCGAGCATCAGTTTACGGTGCTTACTCAACCTTTCTTGACAACGATCATCGTCGAGCCCCCTGCCAATCTAGAAGCCATGGCTATAGATATCAAGCGCGAGGAGAGAAGGCTGCCGGGACTGCTCCGCTACGCTACTAGACTTAGAGGGGAGGGATTTGATGGCTTTATTGATCTACATGATGTGCTACGAACCAAAGTCCTACGCACCATCGTTGGTCTAGGTAAAACTCAAGTTTGGTCTATACGTAAGCCTAGAGGATTGCGCCGTAGATTACTCGCCCCACCTCCACACAAAGATCTTAGCCCCCTGCCTAGTATGCAGGAGCTGTATCTAGAGACTCTATCGCGTTCAGGACTGCGTATACCGTCCGAGGGCATCAGACCCATAGAGCTGCAGAGTCCACGGTACTGGAGTGCACTGGCCAGTTATCCCGAGCTAACGAAACCTGAGGGGCTACTTCTCATAGGGATTGCCCCATTTGCCTCTACCGAAAGCAAGACCTATGACCTAGGGCTTATGGAGCAAGTCATCTCTAGACTAAGTAATAGCGGACAATGCTATGTGTTCCTATTTGGCGGTAGAGGTAAAGAGGCTGATACACTAGGTCACTGGGCGAGCAGATACGCTAGAGTAAGGTCGCTTGCTGGCCAACTAGAGCTCCCCGATGAGCTAGCCATCATGAGCCGCTTGGGAGCTATGCTCTCTATGGATAGCGCCAACGCTCATTTGGCTGCTATGGTGGGCACTCGCGTTATCTCCGTTTGGTGTAGTACGCATCCCTACGCAGGCTTTATGGCTATGGGACATCGGGCGGAGGATTGCCTACAAGACAGCGAACTAGACTGCCGTCCATGCTCCATCTTCGGCAAGGTCAAGCGCTGTTTGCATGGCGATATGCCCTGCCGAAAAGCGGTCACACCAGAGTATATCACCGAGCGAGTGATGGTGGCGGCTCAAGAAGAAATGGATAAGAAGCAACTTCAAACAATAAAATAGCAGAAGATAAATGAAACTGCGCATCAACAAACTGATCAGTGATGCAGGGCTTGGCTCTCGTCGCGATGTAGAGGAATTCATCAAGGCCGGACGCGTGCGTATCAATGGTAAACGCGCCAGACTAGGTGACATGGTGGAGGCGACGGACGTTGTCCTCTTCGATGAAGTAGATTTACCTGTCAAAGATCTAATGCGAGAACACGCATCTCTAGAGAAGATACAGGCTAGAGAGCGAGAGCAGCAGGGACGTCCGCGCACCAAAGACAAGGCAGCCGAACGTGCCGAGAGCCAGCGCATCAAGGCATCGCCCAAGAGTGCGGCTCTACGCAAGACGAGCAAGAATAACCCAGAGAACAAGCGTCTGGCGCGCCTACGCCGTGAGCGCATGGAAGAGGACGAAGACCTAGGCTTCTACCAAGTGCGCCATAAGAATCCCTACAAGGAGCAGGCTCGTCCAAGCAAATTTGGGCGCCATAGACATCATCACGACGACTAAACCAATTGCTTGGTTTATCGGTTTATTAGGCGATAGCTCTCATCGTATATTTGAGATAGACTTAAGAAACAGAACATAAATAAATGATTGTATACATTGTGCGCCATACGTCCGTTGTCCTAGATGGCAACGAGATATGTTATGGCTTTACGGACATAGGCCTACGCGACACATTCGAGCAGGAGGCAGCCGTAACCAAATCCAAACTTCACGGATTGTCTTTCGATGAAGTTTTCACCAGTCCCCTCTCTCGCGCAAGCAAGCTCGCCGATTTCTGTGGGCACCCCGATGCCGAGCGTGATGATAGACTCAAGGAGATGAACTTCGGAGAGTGGGAGCTTCGTCCATGGGCAGATATTATCAACGGACAGCCTACCGAAGAGTTTTTCCTAGAGTACATCACCAAGCCTGCCCCTGGTGGAGAATCTCAGCTTATGCAGTACGAGCGCGTACGCGACTTTATCCTAGAGAAGCAGTCCGAGGGACTAGATCAAATCTTGGTTTTCTGCCACGGAGGTGTGATTAACTGCGCCAAGACGATGGCTGGCCTGTGCGACCTAAACGAAGCATTCGCGACGATACCAGACTTTGGCTCTGTGACGCGCCTTGAGTTCTGAACCAAGGGCTAGGCTCAGTGGTTGATTGATTGAACACGGTTTAACTATTTACACAAATAACAGAATTATGAAGTTTACACAAGCAATGCAGGACGCCATCAATGCACAGATCAAGCTGGAGATGTGGTCGGCCAACCTGTATCTATCTATGGCGATGCATTTCGCCAAGAACGGCCTAGATGGTTTCGCACACTGGTACAAGAAGCAGTCTCAGGAGGAGCTTGCACACGCCTACGATATGATGAACTACATCGTGCTACGTGGTGGCGAGGTGAAAATCGAGGCAATCCCAGAGGTTGAGAATAACTTCGGCAGCTATCTCTCTATCGTGGAGAAGGCATACGAGCACGAGTGTCACGTATCGGAGAAGATTGAGGAAATGGTGCGCATCGCTAGCGCAGAGAAGGATATGGCTTCGCAAGATTTCTTCTGGAAGTATATCCGCGAGCAGGTAGAGGAAGAAGCTACGGCCTCTGGTCTTGTCGATCGCGTACGCATGGCCGAGGGGCATGCTATCATATTCCTAGACAAGGAACTTGCTAGCCGCCATTAGGCCACTAGATACCCCCTACTCCCACCTCGATTGGGGAGCACCGTCGGACGGCTCAGCGTGCTGCTGAGCCGTCCGATTTTTATTTGGTATAGGTGCTATCGCAACTTATCTTACGTCTATGCAGTTTATAAGGAAATTACTTACCTTTGCTATGCTCTTTTTTTCGGGAAGGAGCATGGTGCTTAGATTGATATTAACTAAATAGCATATTATGGACTCAAAGATTCAAGAACTGACCGCTAAGATCTATAACGAAGGTGTGCAGAAAGGCAACGAAGAAGCCGCCAAAATACTCGCAGAGGCTAAGCAAAAAGCCCAGGAGATAGAGGCTGAGGCACGCCAGCAGGCAGAAGAAATCCTGCGCAATACTGAGAAACGCACACAGGAGCTTCGCCAAAATACAGAAGGCGAACTCAAACTCTATGCAGGCCAAATGGTAGAGTCCGTAAAGTCCACTCTGCTAGACAAACTGAACGGTGAGATCGCCTCATCAAGCGTTCGTGCTGCGCTGGCAGACCCTGCTTTCATGCAGAAGGTCATCCTTGAGCTTGTGCAGGGCTTCGACTTAAACAAGGGAGTAGTCATCGAAACGGCACAAGCTGCCGAGCTCAAGGCTTATTTCGCCTCCACAGCCAAGGGTATCCTAGAGCAGGGACTCGAGATCAAGAGCGTTGCAGGCAAACCTACCGACTTCGTAGTCAAGCCAGCCGATGGCGCATTCAAGATCCAGATTGGCGAGGCAGAGTTCATCGAGCTATTCAAAAAATTCCTGCGCCCACAGCTAGCCGAGATGCTATTTTAGGTTGAGAAACAAATACGATAAATAGCATTGCCAATGGGTAAATACTACGCCTTAGTAGCAGGGTTGCCTATTCTGTCGGCAGACGGACACAAGCTACCCTATGAGCAAGAAGAGTTCTATCTAGAGCTACAAGACGTCCTAAACTCCAAGGATAAGGAGCTACTAGAGTGGCTACGCCTAGAGGATGCCAATAGAGAGCTACTTCGCTTGCACCAAGAGGGGCTACTACTCGTCGAGCAGAAGCAGGACGAGGACACAGAGCAGGTGGATACGCTGCTGCCCCTAGAGGAACTACGTCATATCGCCCGCACTGCAGCGGCTGGGGGTAAGGTTGCCAGAAGTAAGTCCGTACCTAACTATATGCGTCGGTTCGTACACGAGCTCTACTATAGCCCTCTAGACGAAGACGAAGCCGAAAATCTAACCAAAAGCCCCCTCTCTGACGAAGATAGACTTGCCCAGCTCTATTATGCCGAGGCAAGCAGGTCGAGCAACCAGTACCTGGCCGACTGGTTTAGGCTCAATCAGACGATTCGCAACGTGATGGCAGTCTATACGTGCCGCCGCCTTGGCTGGTCGGTAGACGAATACGTCGTAGGCAATAGCCATATCGAGCAGCAGCTACGGACATCGCGCGCCAAGGACTTTGAGCTTGCAGAAGAAATCCCTTATATGCCACAGATTATTCAGGCCGCCGAGGAGGAAGATATTACCCGCCGAGAGCGTATGATTGATATGCTCAAGTGGAGGTGGCTCGATGACGAAACCTTCGTCAAGGTTTTCGACATAGAGAACGTGCTTAGCTACTACATTCGCTTGGGGATCATCGAGCGGTGGCTCAAGCTAGACGAGAAGCAGGGCGAGGAACGCTTCCGCAGCATCGTCATGGGGCTAAAGTCCGAGAGCAATGCCTCTCTCGACGAGTTTCGCCGCACGACCAAGAAGTAATAGGCAGCAACCAAGGAATAAACAACATTATATATATGACAACAAAAGGTATTGTTAAGGGGATTGTCTCCAACCTCGTCACCATCGAGGTAGATGGTCCCGTGGCACAAAACGAAATTTGCTACATCACCGTCGCAGGGACGCCCCTGATGAGCGAAGTCATCAAGGTTATCGGCAAGAACGCCTACGCGCAGGTCTTCGAGAGTACGCGTGGCATGCGCATCG
>JAUMYV010000006.1:0-33924 GCA_030528445.1 Porphyromonadaceae bacterium
ATATAATCGATTGTCTGTAATCGATTTCAGAAATCATATTTGTACCATGTAATTGCAATACGCTGTAAATCAATATAGATTTGTTTTGAAGAGGGAAGTAATTCCGCTCACAAACGAGCATCAAAAAAAACAGTAAATAGCAGTAGAATAACAACTTACTGCTATTTTTGTTTTTCGAAAGTTCCTATGTTCAAAATTGCTTAAATGTTTGCCCATAATGGATACTTATTGCATCTCGCCAACTGTCAGCTTTTTTCAGTACACGTCACCATTGTTGAAATAGGAGTAAGCATCTTGCCCCTCTACGGAGCGTCTCCGATGCGTAGGAAGTGGTAACCTTCGTCCTTGAGCCACTGCACGGCTCGAGGCATTGCAATCTTCATGTTGCGCTCAGCCTTGATCGAATCATGAAAAACGATGATTGACCCATTGCGCGCATAGCGTTGGACTAGGCCAAAAACTTCGTCGGGATGTAGTTTAGAGTTGTAGTCACGCGTCAGGACGTCCCACATGATAATCTCGAAGCTGTGGCTCAATTCGCGTATTTGAGATAAACGTAGATGCCCGTATGGAGGACGAAAGTAGCGAGACTGGATTAGCTCGTGAGCCTGATAGACATCTTGCATATACCGCTTCGTCGGGCAGGTTAACCCTTTGAGGTGGTGGTAAGAGTGGTTCGCCACCTGATGTCCACGGCGAACAATCTCCTCAAATAATTCGGGATATTTTCGCACATTGTCTGCAACGCAGAAGAACGTAGCTTTAACGCCCAATTCGTCAAGGGTATCCAGTACCCAAGGAGTTACCTCGGGCACTGGTCCATCGTCAAAAGTTAGATAGATACTTTTCCCTTTGATTGCAGGGATTCGCCAGCGAGCACCGGGGAAGAAGGCTCGGTACCATAGTGGCACTCGGCAGAGTAGACGCTCAATCACTGGGCTATCTGACTTGCGGGTTGGTTATTGGATGGTTCGCCAGCGGCTTTCTCGGGAGCCAAATAGCGACTGTAGAGTAGCAACTTCTCCTGATACATATCTAGAGCCTTGCTCCCGTGAGTACGTGCGATCTGATAGGTCATGAGAGCCGTATCGAAGCTGTTATGCATCTCACCATCATTGTAGGCACGTTTTAGGTTGCTTTCGCTTAGACGGAAGCACCAGTCGAGCGTACGCATCGCACTTGAGCAAATCTCCGAAGCTACCTGATCTGCCTCTGTGTGCATATCAGCCTCATAGAGAGCTTGGGCGAAACGAATGCTGAAGTAGTCGTAAGGTACGACTTCGGGGCGGATGACCTCTAGACAGCGACGTAGCACCTCTTGGGCTCTTGCCTTGTCTCCCTGCTTGAGTAATGCCTTAGCTAGTGGCACGAATACGTTGGAGCGCATACCAATCATCATATTACGACCCGTGTCGTCGAGGTAAACCTCGGGATTTTCAGCTCCACCCCAGCGGAACTTCGTCATCACGTTCGTGTACATTTGCTCTAGGCGGAGCGGCTCTACCTCTCCACGGATGCTATCAGTCGTCAAGTCGAGTGGTAGGAGCTGATAGGTCATACCTGTCTGTACGTGGTAGTTCGGCATATTGCTGAAGGCATTGCGGGGCGATGTGATACACCAATATACGGGGCGCTTCCATTGGTTCTCTTGTAGCATATCGAGTAGCACAAGGCCTCCGCGATCGACATACTGCTTACCCGCAAGCGAGATCGGCATAGTTGGTACAACGCGCTTAGCCAGTTCGGGGTTCTCTCGCTCTAGGCTTTGGGCCACAGACGCAGAGTCTACTGGGAGGATTAGGTATTGCGTTGGTACAACCGCTTCGGCCTCCTTGGGCGTATTGGTGGTCAGCTTGAGCGCATCGTCTAGGAGCATTGGACGTTTCTCGTCGGAAACATAGGCCAACTCCTTGAAGTAGTAGAAGTCTGGCTTCATGTACTTCATCGGGACGGGCTGGCCTTCGTAGGTTGCACGGCGCATCTGGTCGATGTACCAGTCTCCCCCGAGGTAGCTGAGGTTCATGGTACGTATATCGGTGCGCACACCCTCGACATCCTGCGCGTACCACAGCGGGAAGGTATCGTTGTCTCCGTAGCAGATGAGCAGAGCATTCGGCTCGCAGCTCTCGAGGTAGTTAATCCCCATATCACGTGCTATGGTTCGCCCAGAGCGATCGTGGTCATCCCAGTTTTGGCTAGCCATCTGTATGGGTACGATCATCGCAATGGCAGTAGCGATCACTGCGCTTGCGGTATCGGATAGCTTAGCTCGGGCAATCAGACGCCACAGACCCGCCACACCGAAGCCAATCCAAATAGCGAAAGCATAGAATGAACCAGCATAAGCGTAGTCTCTCTCACGTGGCTGACCAGGTGTCTGATTAAGGTAAAGCAGGATCGCTAGCCCCGTCATGAAGAATAGCAGGAAGGTAATCCAAAAGCTGTAGTGCCCGATATTGTCGTACTCGTCCTCTGTCCCTAGCGTCTTATCTCCGCGTTTGCGCAGGCGACGGCGGCTCACTTGGTAGAACATACCAAGTAGGCCCAGCACTAGAGGCATCGCGTAGTAGACGTTGTAGCCCTTGTTCTTGGCCATAGAGTCGGGCATATCGTCCTGAGGCCCGACGAGGAAGCTATCAATGAAAGAGATCCCCGTAATGGCATTTCCCTTCATCAGACCACCATCTCCGGGCAGGTCATTTTGGCGCCCTGCAAAGTTCCACAGGAAGTAGCGCCAATACATATAGTTTACTTGATAGGTAAAGAAGTAACGAAGATTGTCGCCAAAAGTAGGCTGACTCATATCGTTGGGGTTGCGTCCCATCCAGATGTTGTAGCTCTGTGCTCGTGAGCGGTCGTGCACACGAGGGAAGAACATCTTCTGATCATCTGGGTACTCGGCTTCGGGCTGATCGTAGAGCTTGATATAGCGATCAGGGTCGCTAGGCGATGCCTTGGGAGCCTTGCCGATGACTTCCTTGCCAGGGTTGATGCGCACGGCACGAGAGGCGAAGCTAGGGCCATAGATTAGAGGTGCTGCTCCGTACTGTTCGCGGGCAAGGTAATAGCGAAGAGAGAAAGCGTTGTTGGGCGCATTCTCATTCATAGGCGTATCTGCGATAGCACGCACTAGGATGACTCCGTAGGAGGAGAAGCCGATGGCTATGGCGAGCAGGCTCATCTGCATCGTATGCACGAGCCTTGGTTGTAGCTTGCTGAACTTAAAGAGATAAACCCCTAGGGCAATGGTTAGGACGATCCCTAATAGCATACCACTGCCTAGGAATGGAATCCCCATAATCAAGACAGAGGCGAATAGCGCAGCCTTGAGACGTACGTCTACCGAAGAGCCACTCGTGTAGACACGATGTGCTTCGTAGACAGACCAAGATAGGATGGCCAATATCAGAGCTAGGTAGAAGTATAGCCCAGTATTGAAGCTTGTCCCCAGCGTATTGACGAAGAAGTAGTCGAAGCGACCTGCCATTTTGGGCACACCCTGCACGATGCCATACATCATCACGACGATGAGGACGAAGGAAACGAGCACAGACATGATCATGCCCTTGATGTTGGGACGCTCGGCCTTGTGGTAGTAGTAGATCAATGCCATGGCAGGTAGGCAGAGTAGGTTTAGAAGGTGCACCCCGATGCTCAGCCCCATGAGGTAAGCTATGAGGATAATCCATCTATCCGATCTCTCGGCATCGCTTCTCTCCTCCCACTTAAACATCAGCCAGAAGACAACCGCAGTGAAGAGGGAGCTAAAGGCATAAACCTCTGCCTCGACGGCACTATACCAGAAGGTATCGGAGAACGTGTAGACGAGAGCGCCTACGAGTGCACTACCGAAGATTGCAATCCCCTGTGAGAGGCGGATGCTCTGTGCCGAAGAATCGCTTTGGCTAGCAAAGAGGCGGAAGTGCGGATTGATCACGCGCCGAAGCATGTGCGTGATCGTCCAGAAGAGGAATAGAATGGTTAGCCCACTAATCACCGCACTGGTGGCATTGGTATAGAGGGCAACCTGTGTTGCATCTGGTGCTAGATGAGAGATCACATTATACACCAGCATGTAGAAGGGTGCTCCCGGCGGATGCCCTACCTCTAGACGATAGTCACAGGCAATGAATTCGGCGCAGTCCCATAGGCTCGCCGTCGGTCCAATAGTCATGAGGTAGACGGTCGTTGCTATGGCGAAGACCAGCCAACCTAGGACATTGTTGATGAGATTAAATCGTTTCCAATTCATATCGTATGGTGATACTGTTTTTATTCTTTAGGTGCAATGACATGAATAGCAGCAGGGAGCATCTCTAGCTCGATGCGCTTGTCAAAGTTAAGCGGTTCTCCATCCAAGTGAACCACTCCGTCGGCCTCGCGCTCGATTACGGCACGCTTCGTTTGGTACGAGCTCTGGTGAGCATTTTCCTCCATGCGCTTACTGAAGAGCTGCAGGGTGATTTGGGCGAGCTCGAGGACGGGGAATGGCTTGAGGATAACGAGGTCAAACTTGCCGTCCGTCATACTGGCCTTGGGAGCAATGTAGGCGTTGTTGCCGTACTGATTGGCATTGGCTGCTGCGACTACGAAGGCCTCTGTCTCTACTGGGTCATGGTCATCCATCTGTACACGATAGATACTGGGCTTGTAGTTGATGTACTTCTCTATCGAAGTTTTGGCGTAGGATAGGAATCCTCTGAAAGGAACTTCGGCGAAGGCTGCACTTACCTCCGCATCGAATCCCATACCGAAGGTGCAGAAGAAAGGCTTACCATTGGCCAGACAGCAATCTATCGTGATGCTTTCGCCAGAGGTTAGCGTCTCAATCGCCTTCTTTTCGTTCATCGGTAGCCCTAGGGCTCGTGCTAGACCATTGCCCGAGCCTTTGGGGATGATGCCGAGGATGGTGTTGCTGTGTAGCAGGGCTTGGGCAATTTCGTTGATTGTGCCGTCTCCTCCGATAGCGATGACGTACTCAAATCCGTCCTCTACAGCCTGCTTGGCTAGGTCGTAGGCATGGCCTGCGGCCTTGGTATAGCTGATGTAGAGCTGTATATCTGTCTCCTGATAGGCTTCGGCCAGCCGTGTGGGTAGGCTATTCTTAGAGCCAGTACCCGAGATTGGGTTGATGATGGCTAGTGCTCGTTTCATTTCACTGGATAGTTAGCAAGGCGTTGCTCGGCTAGAGCTTTGTATTTAGTTCCCGGACGACCATAGTTGCAATAGGGGAGGATGCTGATGCCTCCGCGAGGTGTAAAGTCGCCAAGCACCTCGATGTATCGCGGATCCATCAATTTGATGAGATCCTGCATGATGATATTGACGCAGTCTTCATGGAAAGCACCATGACTGCGGAATGAGAATAGGTAGAGCTTGAGGCTCTTGCTCTCTACCATGCGTACATCTGGGATATAGTTGATGTATATGGTGGCAAAGTCGGGCTGAGCCGTGATGGGGCATAGGCTCGTGAACTCTGGACAGTGAAATCTAACCCAATAGTCTGTATCCTGGTGCTTGTTGGTAAAGGCCTCGAGGCATTCGGGTGCGTAGTCCTGCTTGTATTCTGTGGTGCTACCCAGTAGCTTCAGTTCGTTCTCTCCGTCTCTAATACTTGCCATATATCGTTTGTCTTTTATTGTTATGCTTTTAGTTTGTGATTCGTCAAGTAGGTTAGGGTCTTCTATCATTTGGCAAGAAAACCTCGTAAAATCCTTACTCTATCGAACTCACAAAGATAGCGTTTTTCCTCGCATCCCTAGACTCTCTAATCGGTATTGCAAGGCACAAAAAAGCCTCACCGCCTTAGGTTACTTGAGCGGTGAGGTTATCCTGATGTAGCAATGTCTATCTAGCTCTTGAGAGAGTCGTAGTAGGCGTCAAGGAGCTTCTGCGCACCAACGAAGGAGGAAACCATATCATCCAGTACCTGCTGCTCAATGCTGGGACATAGCGTCTTGACCACGTCGCTGCCGTAGAATGAGCGGTGTAGTGCTTCGTTTACAGTCTCGTACATCCACCACTTGGCTTGCCTCTGACGTTTCTCGTAGAAGTAACCCGAGTCCATGGCGAAGTGACGATACTCGTCTACCATATCCCATATTTCCTTGATGCCAAGTCCGTAGAAGCCCGAGTAGGTAAGTACTTTAGGTTTCCAGCCCGACTCTGTAGGGGGGAATAGGTGCAGGGCGTTGCGGAAGTGCGAGGCGGCTAGATTGGCTTTGGGGATGTTGTCTCCGTCGGCCTTGTTGATGATGATCGCATCGGCCATCTCCATGATTCCTCGCTTAATGCCCTGCAGCTCGTCTCCAGTCCCCGATAGCTGAATCAGCAGGAAGAAGTCCACCATCGAGTGTACAGCGGTCTCGCTCTGGCCGACCCCGACGGTCTCAACGATGATCGTGTCGTAGCCAGCAGCCTCGCAGAGCATAATCGTCTCACGAGTCTTGCGTGCCACACCACCTAGAGAGCCTGCCGTAGGGCTAGGGCGAATGAAAGCATTGGGATGGTGAGAGAGCTGCTCCATACGAGTCTTGTCGCCTAAAATACTCCCTCCGGAGCGTTCGCTACTTGGGTCGATTGCTAGTACAGCCAGCTTGCGCCCCTGTTTACATAGGTGCATCCCGAAGGTATCTATTGAGGTACTCTTACCAGCTCCTGGCACACCCGTCAGACCAATACGGATTGACTTGCCTGTGTAGGGTAAGCACCGCTCGATAATCTGCTGGGCAGTATCTTGATGTTCGGGGAGGTTGCTCTCGACAAGCGTCACAGCTTGGCTGAGAATCGTAATATCCGAGCGGAGAATCCCCTCTACAAACTCGTCGACCGTATACCGACGGCGAGGCACACGTCTAAAGTTAGGGTTGAGCATAGGCTGTACCCCTACGCCTTGATTCACCTTGAGCCCCATGTAGGCAGGGTCGTTCTCGGGGTGATGCAGAAGTTCTTCGTTAATGTCCATGTTGTTGATGCAATTAGATACGCTCGAGTACCATATCGATTAGCCCCTCTATGCTGCCCTTGTAGTCGGTATTCATCTTCTCGGCCTTGCGTCCAGCGATGATGCAGCAAACGGTTAGGGCGCGATGTCCCATCAGTGCCGATAGACCAGCTAGAGAGGAGCTCTCCATCTCATAGTTGGTGATGATCTGCCCGTCTAACTCGAAGGCTTGAATCTTTTTGTTGAGCTCGGGGTCTTGTAGTGCTAGACGTAGGCTACGTCCCTGTGGGCCATAGAAACCATTGGCGGCGATCGTATTGCCTCGCAGTATGTCGTCTTGGCAGATTTGCTCTAGCAAAGAGGCATCTGCTGGCACAACGTAGGGCTTGAGCCCCTCAATCTGCCAGTCGAGCTGCTTGCATAGCTCAGCCTCGAAGACCTTGTTGCGAACCTTGTCTGTATCGCCATAGAAGTAAATCACCCCGTCAAAGCCGATGCTGTGAGAGGCTGCTACATACGTGCCGATTGGGCTAACGTCCTGCAGACCGCCAGAGGTGCCGACGCGCACGAGGGTGATCTGGCGAAATTCGTCTTTGACCTGCCTTGTCTCGAAGTCGATGTTGGCTAGGGCATCAAGTTCATTCAGAACAATATCTATATTATCCGTACCGATACCGTGGCTCACTACGCTGATGCGCTTGCCTCGATACATACCTGTGATGGTGTGGAACTCTCGGCTCGTGATGTTGCACTCAATACTGTCGAAGCGTTTGGCCACTAGATCTACACGGGCGGGGTCGCCTACTAGGAAAACGCGGTCGGCTAATTGCTCGGGCTTGATATGTAGATGAAATATAGATCCATCGGCATTGATAATCAATTCGGATGGTGGGATAATTCGTTTGTTGCTCATACTATAATCGAATTGGATATTTTGAGTTAAATACACATAAGATATTGCTCCAAAGTTCCGATGATTAAGCCAATTTTCCAAATTTATTTTGCCCTAGCCCTCATTCATGCGGTGCATCTACCGACATCTCTCGAGCTACACAAAACCTAGTTACCCGTAGGGTTCATGCTCATTAGACATAGCCCAAGGGGTGCGTTTGCCTTGATTTGCTGGTGTCTAATGTGTACGATTGCCTCTTCGCCCGGTAGCAGATCGAAGCAGTTGCGGCTAAAGCGCGTCTGCTGATGAGGCAGTGTGAGCCAAAGGTCTTTGATGAGTACTGGTGCGCTTAGGCGGATTTTGGCTTCGCCCTGTCTCTGCTCTAGCACCTCAATCCACACATTGCTTGGAGCCAGCTGTAGATCTTTGGTCTTGCAGGGGTAATACTCCAGGCGGATGGAGGAGTGCTCGGCAGACTTGAGCCTCATAGATAGCACTCTGTCTCTGGAGCTAGCCCCCAGCTCCCACTCCCCTAGAGAGAGCGTCTTGAGATGCGTCAGCTGGTTGGGTGGGCAGCTCGGCAGACTTATACTCGTACTGCGTATCAGCCCACCTCCGAGAGCGTAGAGACTGAGGTTTAGATCGCCGCCCTCTAGAGCCTGTAGCTGATCGTTGGCCAGATAGATAGCCAACGAATCTACGCCTAGCGGTTCGGCCACTAGGGCAATCGGGGCGTAGGCTTCGCGCACGGTATAGTGCATCGCCTTGTAGTTCTGCCCATGATCTATACTGCTCCATGAGAGAGCAGGCCAAGCATCGTTGAGCTGCCAATAGAGCATCCCCATACAGACGGGGCGCTGGCTACGGAGCGTTCGGATGGCTGAGGCCATACCTCTAGCTTGTAGCACCTGCGATACGTAGACCAATCTATCGAAAGACTCTGGCACTTGATAGTACTGCTCCATGTACTCGAGGATTCGCTTATTTCCCGTCGAAGCCTTTTGATGAACCTTCATGACCTCCGACTCTAGACTATGATCCTCTGGCAGTGTGAAGCTAGAGAGCAGGGCATGGGTCGGGAGAGACTGGAAGCCAAATTCGCTCACGAAGCGCATCCCTCTAGCCGAGCGGAAGACCTCGAAAGGCTGCTGACCGTACCAGAGCCCCCAGTAGTGGCTGTCTCCATAACCGAAGCTCTCTGGCCTACCCCAGTTGGCTTGCATAGGAGAGCCGTGTATGTAGCTACGCTCGGCGTCTAGCCGTGCCACTACCTCGGGCAGTACTTGTCTGAAAAGAGGGTCGTAGCCCTCCCGCATCTGCCGATACTGCTCTGGGGTGTACTTGGTTGCCCAACCCCAGTATTTGAGGGCCTCCTCAACCTCGTTGTTGCCACACCATAGGGCTAGAGAGGCGTGGTGGCGCAGGCGACGAACTTGCTGCTCGGCCTCTTGGCGTACGAGGGCTAGAAACTCTCGATCGCTCGGGTAGGCAGTGCAGGCAAACATAAAGTCCTGCCAGATGAGTATGCCTCGTCTGTCAGCCTCGTCGTAGAACCTCTCGTCTTCGTAGATGCCACCTCCCCAGACGCGAATCATGTTCATATTGGCGAAGACGACATCGTCGAAGAGACGCTCAAAGTCTTGCCCCTGTCGCTTGGTGAGTAGTAGATCGCCTGGTATGTAGTTCGCCCCTCGAATGAATATGGAGCGTTTATTGACCTCCCAGTAGAAAGACGTTCCCCATTGGTCGGGTTGATTGACGAACTTGATCTCTCTAATGCCGATGCGTTTGCTCCATCGATCCAGCTCTTCGCCACGAGCATTACGTAGCGATACGGATAACTTGTAGAGGTAGGGGCTTCCCCAGCCATTGGGCCACCAGAGGTTAGGGTGCTTGAGCGTGAGCGACAGAGGGCGTTTCAGGTCTGTGCTACGGCTACTTGCACAGACTATCCCTTGCTCATCTTCTAGAGCCACGTCGTAGTACAGCCCCGCGGACGACGCTAGCATAGTCAGCTCGGGCGTGATCTTGATATGAGCCTCGCTAGGCTGATGATCTTTGCTCCACACAACTTGAGTAGACAGCCCTACATCCTCTAGTCGGGCTCCCACATAGCTGGTTAGGCGTACAGGGCGCCACAGCCCCATCGCCACGAGGCGCATCCCCCAGTCCCAGCCGTAGTGATAGGGTGCTTTGCGCGTGAAGGGGCTATACCGAATCGGGGCATGGTCATTGTCGGCAGGGTAGTTGAAGCCGTTGGAGAGATACTGTGCATGAGCCTTCTTCAGAGGGCTATGTATATGCACGGTCAGTATATTCTCCCCCGAGTGTACGAGAGGCGTGATGTCGTAGCGGTAGGCCAGAAACATATTGCTCGTACTGCCGAGATGACTACCATTGAGGTAGACATCGGCATAGGTATCTACTCCGTCTAGCTCTAGGAAGTGCCACCTATTAGCTTGTAGCTCATCCGCCGATAGCGTAAAGCTCGTGCGGTAGAGCCAGTCCTCTTGGCTCGGCCACTGCACCAGAGCTTCATTAGCCCGATAGTGAGGGTCGGGGAGTTTATTGGCTTTGATGAGCTCGTCTTGGATGATGCTCGGGGCTGTACAGTCTGTCCATAGGCTATCGCCAAGCATCTGATATTGCCATTGGGTAAGCGGTGTAGAGGTTTGGTGGCTTCTCGACTGTGGAGGCGTCTGTTTGGGATTCATCGAATGTAAATTAGCCCATAGGGTGGTATGGGCTAATAGTAGGATTAGTAATAGATGCTGCCGATTCATAATGATTACGCAAAAAGGGTCAGCTCATGGGGCGCTCTCTGAGGATAGCCCTAAGGGCTTGGTTGAGGCTGTGGTAGTGGAACGAAAATCCCTCGGCGATCAGCTTGTCGCAGCTGGCAGGTCTACCTCGTAGGAGGTCTCGGCTCATCTCTCCGAGTACAATCTGTATGAGCTTCGTCGGTACAGGGATGCGCAGATGGTCATGCCCAGAGATGCACGATAGGCCATACATAAACTGATTGTTGGTCAGAGGTGCTTCGGCGCAAGCATTGTAGACGCCTCTCATCTGTTCATGCTCTATGGCATGTGTATAGATGCGGCATAGGTCTGCGATGTGTATCCAATTGACGTACTGATTGCCTTTGCCCAGTGGGGTGTTTAGACCAAAGCGTACAGGCATCAGCATATTGGGTAGGCCTCCGCCATGAGGGTCTAGGACGAATCCCTGCCTTAGAATGACGGTACGCACGCCTAGTAGCTCCTCGGATCTAGTCGCCTCAGCCTCGAGCATTTCGTAGGTTTGGGCAAGGAAGCTCTGTCCAGCTCCCTCCTCTTCGTGAGCGTAGACGCGGCCACTCTTGCCTGGATAGTAGAAGAGCGAAGCCCCCCAAATGATTGTCTTGACGTGGTGCTCAAGCTGTGAGAGGCGATTGACCAGCAAGCGTGCCGATAGGATACGGCTACGCAGAATATCTCGTTTGCGTGCTCTGGTCCATCGTTCGCCAAAGATGCTCACGCCGGATAGATGGATGATGACGTCGGCCTGCTGTAGGGGATGATCTGCGATTAGGCGCTCCTCCATATCCCAGTAGAATGCCTCGTCGCAAGCCTCCATACTCTCCTCTACATGGCGCGTGAGCCACAGAACTCGGTAGCCCTGCTCTCTAAGGTGTTGGGTGAGTCGTAGCCCGATGAGACTTCGGCCCCCTGTGATGAGAATAGTCTCCTTTTTTTCTTGATTATGCTCCATCGTCTTGTGTTTGTCTTGTCAATAACGATATAAAGTTAGGAATAAAATCAGAGCAAGCCTCTCCGAGACTAAATACCGAGTGTACAAAAGTGGGGCAAACTCCAAATACGGAAATATAAATTTGGTGTTAAAATATGCTGCTGTATTCTTGGGCAATTTCCGAAGAAAAGATCTCTCGCAGAGGAAAATTTCAGAGAGATTTTTGGGGATTGTAGGACTAATGCTTCGCAATGTGTACATAGATCCGAAAAGATTAGTGCAGAGAAACTCTGAAATTTGAGTCTAAAGCAGATGTATTCGCTTAAAAACAGAGTTCAAATCACTTGTTATTAAACAATTATGAAACCTGCGTTTTAGAAGGCTATTTTTATTCGGTTGGGGGTCAACTGCCCAAACGAGGTCAAACTCAATCTAGAGCCTCTGAGAGGCCAAATACGCGATGTGCCGTTTTCCGCTGGCTTTTGGCCACAATCTCTCATCAACATTCTGAAATTTGAGCTAAAATATAAATCCGAGGGGGATTTCCGAGCGATGCTATATGATGCTTCGTTGCATCAAAACTTCTATCACTGAGCCTAGGGGGAGATGTATGCTTTGCTCTATCTGCGGTTTAGCTAAATGAGTTTTTATATTTATTTTTAGAGAGTTATTCTTTGTGGTTTAGGTTATCACATCGTAGTGACGGCTTGGCTTGATAGGCCTAGCTCTCTCTATGAGCCATTGGGTTATGGGGTTACATCCCTTAGGTTCTAAATTAAATAGATAACTTTGCTTGGTATTTAGACCACGATAATTATTAGATGATATATAAAACAACTACAGCCAATAGAGGATGTTGTGGTATGACGTCCAAAGGCTGCAAAGGCTGCTGCTCCAAGAAGCAAAGTAGCTACGATTGGCTTAGCGATATCCCCGAGGCGATCCGCTCGTGCGATATTGTTGAGGTGCAATTTAAGAATACCCGTAAGGGCTACTACGTCAATGCTCAAGGTCTAGATCTGCAAAAGGGAGACCTTGTGGCTGTAGAGGCCTCTCCGGGGCACGATATAGGTGAAGTAACTCTAGTGGGTAAGCTCGTCGAGCTTGCTATGAAAAAGCATCGTTATCGCCCCGAGAAGGGCGTTATGCCTCAGATCTATCGCATTGCGAAGCCTGCCGATTTGGAGAAATGGGAAGAGGCTAAGGCGAGGGAAGATCAGACGATGATACGAACGAGACAGATTGCCGCAGATCTGGGTCTGGAGATGAAGATTGGCGATGTGGAGTATCAGGGAGACGGCAATAAGGCGATTTTTTACTACATCGCAGATGGTCGTGTAGACTTCCGACAGCTAATCCGTGTCTTGGCCGATACCTTCCACATCAGAGTGGAGATGAAGCAGATCGGAGCTAGACAAGAGGCGGGGCGCATCGGAGGGATTGGTCCTTGCGGTCGCGAGCTCTGCTGCTCTAGCTGGATGAGTACTTTCGTCTCGGTCAATACGAGTGCAGCACGCGTCCAAGACTTATCGCTCAATCCGCAGAAGCTCACAGGGCTATGTGGTAAGCTCAAGTGCTGCATGAACTACGAGGTACAGGCCTACACCGAGGCACAGCGTTCGCTACCAAGCCGTGAAATCGTGCTCGAGACCAAGCGTCATGCCTACCATCACTTCAAGACCGATAGCTTCCAGAGACAGATTACCTATAGTACGTCTGCTAGTCATCCTGCTGGTCTTGTAACCATCTCGGCGAAAAGAGCCTTCGAGGTCATCTCGATGAATAAACAAGGTGAGAAGCCCGACACTCTAGAGTTCAATAACGAGCGCGAAAAGCCACAGGCCAAGCCTCTGGATATTCTCTCGGACAATAGTCTCACACGCTTCGACAAGAAGGCTAATGGCAATGGGCACAAACAAGGTGGATCGCGCCGTCCTAAGAATGGAGAGCGTGCACAGCAGACAGGTAGACGTAGAGAAGGCCAGCGTGAGCACTCGGCAATACCCCGCCCCAATAATGCAGAGCCAAGAGGGGAGCGTATTCGTCCACAAGGCGGGGAGCGCAGACGTGTGCAAGGTACTCGTCAAACTCCTAATAGGCCTACCTCTAAGCCACCGCAGGGAGTTCGTACTGAAGAATAGCGAGAAACGATGTTGGCCAAGGGGGTTTTTAGATTAGTTTGTCTGCTGTTCATTGGCTTAGCTAGTTCTTGCATGCAGCAGGCCGAGGACGGTTCGATTTATTGGACGGAGTTCGATCGGTCGGATACGCAGATCAAGTTCTTTATCCCTCGCGGACAAACGGCCTACAACATCACCCTTGCTGCACGTGTAGACAACCGTCAGGATAGCATAGAGCTACCACTGCAGGTGCGCGTGGAGAATGCCTATGGGCTATACCTGATTGATACCGTTGTCTTGCGGTTGGTAGAGTCCGATATGTCCGAGAGACGCTCTAGCGTGGCAATGAGGGAGATGGCAGTGAGGCTTAGTCGCTCATGTATGCTGCCTATGGCAGGGCTCTATTCATTGACCGTCCAGCCTTTGCAGGAGGCTGATGTGTCTGGTCTGGTTGCCATAGGGATAGAGCTTACCGAGGAGGGTAGCCATCTAGATTAGGGATACTAGCTGGGGCTTATCAACGAGCTACAATCCCTCAACCGAGTTGTTTGTACATAAATAGGCGGTGTGTCATAACCCCAAACGCCTGTGTTACTCGTGACATTCGGCCTCGGTCACATACCAGAGTTCGACCCAAGTGTGTAGAATTTAAGGTAAGGTAATTACCCCAAAGAGCTATCGAAAACCTCTATGAAATCTTATTGTAGTAAGCAATAATTGGTGGTAGCACAAGCAAAGTAGTACCTTTGTGTATCATGGATATAGAGATGAGCCACTGGCTCAAACATCAAGCGAATAGTCTGCTACTAGATGTCCGCACACCTGGCGAATTTACCCAAGGGCATATCCCTGGCGCGGTGAATTTACCTCTTTTTAGTGATGAAGAACGAGCTATCATAGGCACGCTCTATGTACAACAAGGACGTCAGCAGGCGGTGGACGAGGGTATACGTATATTGGGTCCTCGACTTTGGAATTACATATCTGAGGCCCGCAGCATATCCTCGGGAAACCCTGTTTCTGTATACTGCTGGCGTGGGGGGATGCGTAGTGGATTTGCAGCATGGCTCCTCGACATGGGCGGGATGAAGGTGAATAGGCTCAAAGGGGGATATAAGGCCTTTCGTCGCTATGGCGAAGCCTTAATATCCGAGACTTCATGGTCGTTTATCGTACTAGGCGGGGCTACTGGATCTGGCAAGACCCCCATTCTCCACGAGCTAAAGCTCCTTGGCGAGCAAGTCCTAGACTTGGAGGCCTTGGCACATCACAAAGGTTCGGTCTTTGGTGCCATAGGACAGCCCTCGCAACCCACTACCGAGCAGTTCATCAACTCGCTCTACTACGAACTTACCATGCTAGATCCCAGAAAGCGAATTTGGCTAGAGAGCGAGAGTAAACTTATCGGTAGGGTATTCATTCCCGATGGCCTATGGGAGGTAATCTGCCATGCGCCCATAGTTCATCTAGACATTCCTCTAGAGGTAAGAGCAGAGCATATTGTGGCAGAGTATGGCAGAGCTCCTATACCCGAACTTATGGCGCCTTTCGAGCGAATTGCCAAGCGACTAGGAAGAGAGCAAAAGCAACGCGCCCAAGCGGCTCTGCTCTCGGGAGACGTTAAGACTGCGGCAATCATCGCTTTGGGTTATTACGACAAAGCCTACAACCGTTCTCTAGCCAAGGACTGGGGCACTCCGATGCTCACGCTTTCTGTCTGCGAAGACTGTCCACTCCAGACCGCACGTCTACTCCTTTCGGAGCTAGAAAAATACCAAAATCAACAATCAGTATAGATATATGAAGACGATTGATACACGGGGCAAACTATGCCCCATGCCCTTGATTATGCTCAAGAAAGGGCTTACCGAATGCCATGCTGGGGATGAAGTCTGCGTGCTCACCGACAACGAAACAGCCTGCTCCAATCTCAATGACTACCTGCACGAGCTACGTGCCGATGCCCAGCAACAGATCGTAACGAGCTCCCACGGAGAGACCTACACCGAGATTCGCTTCTCTGTACCAGAGGTTGCCAGTGGAGCTACGGCTCAGAGCTCTGCACCCTCTTGCTACACGACACCTAGCGCCGATACGCCCTACGGAGTAGTTATTAGCTCGGACGAAATGGGTAGTGGCGACCAAGAGCTCGGCAAAATCTTGATGCGTGCCTTCGTCAATGCCCTCATCGAGATGCCTCATATACCTAAGTTTGTCATCCTCTACAATCGAGGGGTCTACCTAGCCACGAAGCAGACAGATACAGCCCAGACACTGGAGCGAATGAAAACCGAGAAGGGAGTAGATATCGTCTGCTGTGGCACCTGCTTGGATTATTATGATCTGCGCGACAACCTACAAGTCGGGCGAATCAGCAATATGTACACGATCATGGAGATGCAGGGGCGTGTGAATCGAATTTTGCGTCCATAAGCACTCCTAGATTTAGCTTCGGTATGCCCCTTCTCTATTTCGACAACGCTACGACCTCTTACCCCAAGCCTCCAGCACTGCGAGAGGCGTTGGCTTCTTTCTACGACCAGCCTATAGGGAGCTATGGTCGTAGCCTAGATGCTGCTACCATACAGGCCACTCTACTGGTCGAGGAGCTTAGAGACGCTCTAGCCTCTTGGCTCGGGGTACAGGATGCCGATCGGGTAGTGCTATGCGAGCATGCTACTTTTGGCCTCAACACCATCTTACGTGGCTATGCCCCGCTCAGACAGCCCGGCGCATGGGTTTGGATCAGCCCGATGGAGCACAATGCTGTGATGCGCCCTCTGGCTGCTCTATGCGCTCAGTATGGATTGCGCTACGAGGTAATGCCTCACCTACCCGATGGGCGCGTAGATATGGAGCGTCTCGGCACGATGCCTCTACCCTATCCGCCTGCACTAGCTATCGTGAATATAGAGAGCAATGTCAATGGAGTCATCCAGCCGATAGCACAGATAGCTGCCAATATACATCAGTGGGGAGTGCCACTCTTGTGCGATGCGACTCAATGTGCGGGGGCTATGCCTCTACGTATAGATGAGTGGGGCGTGGACTTCGTGGCCTTTACGGGGCACAAAGGGTTGCTCGGCCCATCGGGCACAGGAGGCTATTATATCCGAAGACCACAGGAAATAGAGCCGCTTACATTAGGAGGCAACGGGCTACACTCCGAGAGCCTACTAGTGACCAGTGAGATGCCCGACCGCTTCTTGGCGGGTACACCCAATCTATTAGGTCTTACCGCTTGGGCGGCTGCTATGAAGCAAATCCCCGAGTATGCTATCTCTCCCCAAATGTGGTGGGATGCATTGAAGCAGTGGAACAATCTGCCTGGCATACAGCTCTACCATGCCCTAGAGGCTGAGTATCAAGGCTACCTCTTCTCGCTCACACACGAGTGTCTGAGTCCCTCGGAGCTGGCTACGCGGCTACACGATCGCTTCGGCATCATCGTGCGATCTGGCCTACACTGCGCCCCCTTGGCGCATAGCACGCTAGGGACACTTGAGCGAGGAGGAACCTTGCGCATCTCTATCTCACCCTATCAAACTATTGAAGACTGGAGCTATCTTACGGAGGCTCTGTGCCAAGTGCTACATGACTAACTACATCCTTTTCCCCACGACACGCACATTTATCCGAGGGATGAAGGTAGCCGAGGCTGCTGGCATTCCTCACAAAGTTGTGGCCGTCCCCACGCATATCACCCATCAGTGCGGCATGTGCCTACAGATGGAGGACGATGCCAAAGATCTGGATGTGCTGACTGCTATCCTAGAGTATGAGCAAATAGGACATAAAATCATTAGCGAGCAATAAAATAAGATGAGTACTCAGACTTTTGACCTCCTCGATACCGTGGAGTATGGTGGCTGTTCGGCCAAACTGGATCCCCTCAAGCTCAAGGAACTACTGCGAGGGTTACCTATCCTCCATGATGATCGGGTGATGGTGGATGTAACGACACACGATGATGCTGGTGTGTATCGCATTCGTGAGGACGAAGCACTGATCGTAACAACCGACTTCTTCCCCCCTGTATGCTCCGATGCCTATACCTTCGGCAGGATAGCCGCAGTGAATGCCCTCTCGGATGTCTACGCCATGGGTGGAACACCACTACTAGCACTCAATCTGACCCTATTCCCCAGCAAAAACATTCCACTAGAAGTACTAGCAGATATTCTGCGTGGCGGACAGGATGCGATCAACGAGAGCGGAGCCCTCACCATGGGAGGGCATACAATAGATGATGCGCCACCCAAATACGGACTAGCAGTCGTAGGGCGTGTACATCCCGATAAACTGATTACCAATGCAGGTGCAAGAGCGGGACAGTTGCTTGTCCTCTCTAAGCCATTGGGCACTGGTGTGGCCATCGCAGCCCACCGCCTAGGCATGATTGCTCCAGACGACTACACAGCAGCACTAGAGAGCATGCAGCTACTCAACAAGACAGGTACCGAACTGATGCAGCGATACGGCGTTACGGGAGCTACAGACATTACTGGTTTTGGTCTCGTAGGCCATGCCCTTGGCATGGCTCAGGCCTCTGGGGTAAGCATGGATATAGACACGGCTGCTGTGCCAGCACTGCCCGGAGTGCTACAACTGCTAGACGCTGGCTGCATACCAGGGGCTGCATTTCGCAACATCCGATTTGCAGGCAATGCCTTGGCCGTGCATTGCTCCGTGACTCGTAAGATGCTGATGGCCGATGCACAGACCTCTGGGGGGCTTCTGATGGCGGTAGATGCCGATGTGGCTGAATCTTTGGTGGCAGATCTAAGGGCATCGGGGCTACACCCCGATGCAGCTATAGTAGGTATGGTAACGGAGCACAAGCCTGGCACTCCATACCTGTCATTGTACTAGTCGTGTGATATCGAGGAGGCAAGGATAATTCATTGCCTAGTTTTGGTCACAGAGATAATTATTACTATCTTTGCGCATAGTTGGGAATGGAGGAGGCACTAAGGCTTCCTCCATTTTCATTAAGATGATTTATAATAGTTTAGTCTTATGATCGACAAGCAAGTAGTAGAAACAATCGTCAGTCAGTATCTAGAGAGCGAGCTCCCAGAGTTCTACCTCGTAGATATTGCTGTTCATCCGGGAAATAGAATCATCGTAGAGCTTGGCTCGGACGAAGGAGTTGGTATTGATGACTGTGTGCGTATTACTAAGCACATAGATAACAATCTGGATAGAGAAGTAGAAGACTACGAGCTTGAGGTTGGTTCGGCTGGACTTACCTCCCCATTCAAGGTACTCCGCCAGTACGAGGCCGCTATCGACGAAGAAGTCGAGGTGCTGTGCCGTGGGGGAGTTAAGGAGAAAGGCATCTTGCTCTCTGCTACAGACGAGGCAATCTGCCTGCAGGTCGTGCGCCGCATCAAGCCAGAGGGAGCTAAGCGCAAGCAGGATGTAGAGCAGGAGCGAACCATAGCGATGGAAGAGATTTTACAGACGAAAAGAATAATAAAAATATAAGACCCCAATGGCAAAAAAGAAAGAAACAGTGAGTATGATCGACTCTCTGGCTGAGTTCAAAGACCTCAAAAACATCAACAAGGAGACGATGATCAACGTGCTGGAGGACTCCTTCCGCAACGTACTATCCAAAATCTATGGCACAGACGAGAACTGCACGGTCATCATCAACCCTGAGAGGGGGGACTTCGAGATCTGGCGTACTCGCCGTGTAGTGAACAACGGGGAGGTGATCGATGCGGCAAGAGAAATCGCCCTCAAGGACGCACAGCTCGTAGACCCACACTGTGAAGTTGGCGAGGAAGTTACCGAAGCTGTAGACTTCTCTGCTTTCGGTCGTCGTGCCGTGATCAACCTGCGCCAAGCCCTAGCAAGCAAAATCCTAGATCTGCAAAAGGATAATTTCTACAATAAATTCAAGAATCGTATCGGCCAGCTCATCACCGCCGAGGTGTATCAGGTATGGAAGCGTGAAGCCCTGCTACTAGATGACGAAGGCAACGAGTTACTTCTCCCTAAGAGCGAACAGATTCCTGGAGACTTCTTTCGCAAAGGGGAGACCGTACGCGCTGTCATCGAACGTGTAGAAAATGAGAACAACAACCCCAAGGTAATCCTCTCTCGCGTAAGCGGTGAGTTCCTCAAGCGTCTGCTCGAACTCAACGTACCGGAGATCGCCGATGGCCTAATCACACTACGAGCTGTAGCTCGCGTACCGGGCGAGCGTGCCAAGATCGCCGTAGAGAGCTACGACGACCGCATCGACCCAGTAGGGGCTTGCGTCGGCGTAAACGGGTCTCGCATCAGAGGGATTGTGCGTGAGCTACGCGGTGAGAATATCGACGTTACGACCTACACCTCCAATACCCTACTCTTCATACAGAGGGCGCTTAGCCCTGCCAAGATATCAGCTATCACGCTTAGCGACGATCCCGAAGATCGCCAAGCAGAGGTATATATGCGCCCCGAGGAGGTGCCATTGGCTATTGGTAAGAATGCCTCGAACCTCAAGCTGGCATCTCTGCTGACGGGTTACAAGATCGAGGTCTTCCGCGATGGCGAGACAGGCGAGGAGGATATCTACCTAGACGAGTTCGACGACGAAATCGACAGCTGGGTGATTGATCTATTCAAGACCTATGGCTATACCACAGCGAAGTCTGTCTTGAAGAAGAGCAGAGAGGATCTCATCGCAAGCATTGACCTAGAGGAAGCTACAATCGACCATGTGCTACAGGTACTGAGAAGCGAGTTTGGCGATGAAGACATAAACAACACAGAGGACGAAGAAGAAGGCGCATCGGAAGAAACTCCAGAGGCGTAATACTAACCAAGAAGATAAGAGAATATGCCTAAAGAGATAAAACTTATAGACCTAGCTCGCAAACTGAGCGTCGGTGTCGCCTCCATCAGTAGCTCTATCGAGAAGAAAGGACTTGTAGAGAGTCCTAACCCCAACACGCGCGTCGGGCTGGACATTGTCAATCAGATGATCAGCGAGTATGGCAAAGGACTTAGCAAAGACAAGATTGAGCAGATCCGCCAAGAGCTAATGGCAGATCCTAAGAAAGCCGATGCCACCGAGAGCAAGGCGGCTGCTAGTAAAGACAAGAAAAAGCAGGAAGTAGAGACCAAGATACCCAACGACCTCAAGCCTCACTTCAAGATTGTCGGTAATATCAACGACTCTAAAAAGGAAACTAAGGTAGAAGCTAAGCCTAGTACAGAATCCAATCCCAAGAGTGAACCAGCCCAACCAGCACCCAAGGTAGCAGAGACTCCCAAGCTGGAGGCAGCCAAACAGGTAAAGCCTATAGAGGAAACCAAGCCTAAGGTGGAGGTAAAACCTGAGGTAAAACTGGAGCCCAAACCTGAGCCTAAGCCTGTAGTGGAGATGGAGACACTTAAGGCAAAGGCAGAAGCACCTAAACCAGAGCCAGCTAAAGAGGTAGAAGCTCCTAAGGAGACAGCTACGGAGTCTAGCGAAGTTTACCGCGCCTCGACACCTTCGGTTAATATCCAGTTTAAGGTTGTAGACAAAATTGACCTCTCGGCGATCAACGACTCTATGCGTCCTGCGAAGAAATCTCGTAGCGAACGCGCCAAAGAAGAGCGCAAAAAACGCCAAAGAATAAACAAAAATGCAGTAGACGTCAAAGCCGAAGCAGCTAAGGTAAGTGGCAACAACGGACAAAACAAGAAAAAAGGCACTGGCACTGCTCAAGGCAATCAGAGATCTAGTGGCACAGGCAACGCAGGCAATCAAGGTCGCCCCAATGCACAGAACCAAGAAGTAGGACGCAAGGCCAAGAAGCAAAAGAAAGCCGAAGCTAAGCCTGCAGTAACAGACGAAGATGTACAGAGACAAGTCAAGGAGACTCTAGCTCGCCTAACTAGCGGTAAACAATCCGCCAAGGGGGCTAAGTACAGAAAAGAGAAACGTACTGCAGTTCGCCACGCGGCCGAGGAGGCTAGAGAACGCGACGAACAGGAGAGCCGCACACTGAAGCTCACAGAATTCGTGACCGTGAGCGATCTGGCCAACATGATGGACGTCCCCGTAACTCAGGTTATCGGTACTTGCATGAGCCTAGGGCTAATGGTATCGATCAACATGCGTCTAGATGCCGAGACAATTGACATCGTAGCCGAGGAGTTTGGCTTCACGACCGAGTTTGTGAGTGCCGACGTGGTTGAGTCTATCAGCAATGACGAGGAGGAAGATAGAGAAGAGGATCTCGTGAGCCGTCCACCGATCGTAACGGTGATGGGGCACGTTGACCATGGTAAGACCTCTCTGCTAGACCGTCTACGCAATACGAACGTAATCGAGGGCGAAGCTGGTGGTATCACTCAGCACATCGGGGCATACAGCCTCAAGCTCTCAAGTGGCAAGCGTATTACCTTCCTTGATACACCTGGTCACGAAGCTTTCACCGCAATGCGTGCACGTGGAGCGAAGATCACTGACATTGCGATTATCATCGTAGCTGCCGACGACGATGTCATGCCTCAAACCAAGGAGGCAATGAACCACGCAGCAGCAGCTGGTGTACCGATTGTATTTGCCATCAACAAGATTGACAAGCCTAGTGCCAACCCAGACCGCATTCGAGAGCAACTAGCTGCGATGAACTACCTCGTAGAGGAATGGGGCGGTAAGTATCAGTGCCAAGAAATCTCGGCTAAGAAGGGTATCAACATCGAGGAACTCCTAGAGAAGGTACTACTCGAGGCTGAGCTACTTGAGCTTAAGGCCAATCCCAAGCGCCGTGCCGTTGGGTCAATCATCGAGTCTTCTCTCGACAAGGGTCGTGGATATGTGGCTACGGTGATGGTACAGAACGGAACGCTCTCTACTGGAGATGTAGTACTATCAGGTACATACTTTGGTAAGGTTAAGGCGATGTTCAACGAGCGCAATCAGCGCGTTAATTCGGCTGGCCCAAGTGAACCCGTACTGGTGCTAGGTCTAGACGGAGCTCCTACGGCTGGGGAAACGTTCAACGTCATGGAGACCGAGCAAGAGGCTCGTAGCATTGCAAGCAAGCGCGAGCAGCTCAAGCGCGAACAGGACAACCGTACTAAGAAGGGACTTACCCTCGACGAACTGGCTCGTCGCCGCGCGTTGGGTAACTTCCAAGAGCTCAACGTCATCATCAAGGGAGACGTGGACGGCTCTATCGAAGCCCTTAGCGACTCACTCATTCGCCTCTCGACAGAAGAGATTCAAGTTAATGTCATCCACAAAGGCGTTGGTGCGATCTCCGAGAGCGATGTGGTGCTAGCATCGGCTTCGTCAGCCATCATCATCGGCTTCCAAGTTCGCCCTATGCAGGCCGCTAAGCGTAAGGCAGAGGCCGAGGGTGTAGAGATCCGTACCTACTCGATCATCTACGACACGATTGAGGATATCAAGAGTGCTATGGAGGGCATGCTATCGCCAGAGATCAAGGAGAATGTGGTGGCCAACCTCGAAGTACAGCAGACTTTCAAGATTACCAAGGTTGGTACAATCGCTGGGTGTATGGTACTTGAGGGTAAGATTAAGCGCACCAATAAGATTCGCCTCATCCGCGATGGTATCGTGAAGTACTCTGGAGCTCTCGGTTCGCTCAAGCGCTTCAAGGACGATGCCAAGGAAGTCGTAATGGGTCAGGACTGCGGTCTAAACATCGATGGCTACAACGACATCATGGTTGGTGACATCATCGAAGCCTACGAAGAGATCGAAATCAAAAAGACACTCGACTAGTCGAGTGTCTACGACAACAAAGACTAGGGGGGAGGACTAAATTCGTCCTCCCCCCTAGTCTTTGTTATTGCTTACTCAGAGCCTGCTTACTCGTACCAGCAAACACCTCTCTCGTCAGTCATCTCTAGGCTTAGATTTGCGCCAGACATGATCTGATCGTAGGTGATGTAGCTCTTTTTGTAAGGCTGACCATTGATGCTTAGAGACTTGATGTAGCGCTTCTGCTCCGACAGCCCCTTGGCTGTAATCGTAAAGACCTTACCATTGGGTAGATTGATTCGACTCTCTGACCACAGAGGTGCGGTCAGCTCGTACTGCCCCTGTACTGGATCGATAGGATAGAAGCCCATAGAGGCGAAAACGTACCAAGCCGACATCTGGCCGCAGTCCTCATTACCACAGAGTCCGTTGGGTTTGTCCGTGTACAAGCTATGGCAAACCTCGCGAACGAGCTCGGCTGTTCGCCATGGCTGTCTAGCCTTATTGTATAGAAAAATCACATGATGCCCCGGTTCATTGCCATGAACATATTGTCCAATCATCCCCGTAGAGAAAATGGGAAGCTCTATGTGCTTAGGCGTCTCGGAGGCAAAGAAGTCGTCAAGTCTCTTAGCCAATCCTTCGACTCCCCCCATTCTCTCCATTAAACCATCTACATCGTGCTGCACACTCATCAGATATTGGTAGGCATTACTCTCTGTAACGTCCTTGCTGTACTCAAAGGGATTGAAGCCTGACTTGAACGAACCATCGCTTAGTCGTGGACGGAAGAAGCCCATCTCCTGATCCCAAAGATTGGCATAGTAGCCAGCCCTACGCTTGTAATCGTTGTAGAGCGTGCTATCCCCAATGTGTCTACCCCACGCTGCGATTGCGGCATCGTCATAGGCATACTCTAGCGTTTTGCTCAAGCTCTCCTCGTGTTTGTCGGCAGGCACATAGCCAAGAGCTTGATAGTCGCCTAGACCTCTGTAGTCCCAACGCTCGGCAGTAGAGCGTAGCAGTGCCGTCAATAAGTTGGCATCGGCAGGCGTATATACCCCCCTCAAGATAGCCTCTACAATGACGGGTACAGAGTGGTAGCCAATCATCATATCCGTTTCGCAGGCGAACATATTCCATACGGGTAGGTATCCTTGATTCTGATGTCCAAAATCGACCATCGACTGCACCATATCCCTATTATCCTCGGGAGCAATGATGTTGTAGAGAGGATGAGCTGCTCGGTAGGTATCCCAAAGAGAAAATGTACTGTAGTGCTTCTGCCCTTGTGCGATCTGGTGAACTTCCTTATCTGCTCCTAAGTATCTCCCATCAACATCACTGTAGAGCGTAGGGCACAGATGGGCGTGATAGAGCGACGTATAGAGCGTGCGTCTCTGCTCAGCCGTAGCACCAGAGACTTGAATGCGACCTAATCGAGCATTCCAAGCTGAGCGAGCTTCCCTGTGATACCGATCGAAGTCAAAGTCCTTAGCCTCCTCCTGATGATTACTCTTAGCGCCTTGATTATCTACCCCCGAGAGTGCGGTCGTGATGACAATCTGATCGCCCGACTGTACTCGATAGTGGAGCTTAGCAATGTAACCATACTTCCCCTCGGCCTCGTCATTGATACGAATCTGCTCTAGGCTAACGCTATCGGCTGGGCGCGAAAGTTTGGTATAGAAGAAGAGCTTTTGGTCTCTCGCCCAGCCATCCGAGTGGCGATATCCCTGCAATTCGTCAAGTGCTAAGATATCTATTTTGCTATCTGTGCATCTATCCCAGTTCATCGCCTTGTGCAAGTCTAGAGTAATGCACGCCAAGTCTGAGGCTTGATTGAAAGTATATCTCTGTACCCCTACCCTCGGGGTACTGGTGAGCTCAACACGTATATTGTATGGCTCCAACAGCACCGAATAGTAACCCGCGTGCGCCTCTTCATTGGCATGACTAAACTTGGCATGCACGCCTAGAGGAGCTTCTGCCCTGAGCACTGGAGCTATAGTGGGCATAAAAGAAATATCGTACATATCCCCAGCACCTGTGCCGCTAAGATGCGTATGACTAAACCCCGCGATCGTACTATCGGGATAGTAATAGCCTGCTATTCTATCCCATCCAGGCAATCCATTATCGGGGCTTAACTGTACCATACCGAAGGGGGACGATGCACCCGGATAGGTATTACCCACCCAGTCTGTTCCAATCATTGGATCAACTTCGTAGACCAATTCAGCGCTTGAGCTTATCTTATCCCGACAAGCTATAAGCCCTAAGGCTAGACCGACAATGCCTAAGAAAAGGAAGTTTCTCTGCATATATTCTTTGATCAATAAGTTTTTCTTCAATCAATAAACCTTGTCTAGACCCCGGAGCTTGACGTCTCCTCCGCCTCTAGGTCAATATCCTTCATCTGTATGATGCGCTGATTGCTGCTACCTCTAAAGCGCAAGGTGGGGTCAAAGAGGCTCTGAACGAATGGACCATCTACCAGCACATCAATGTACCTGAGAGGAGCCTTATAACGCTCGTGCGAGAGCAGATACTCTAGCGTATAGCCCGTATAGCACCATATATTCATCTGAGTCTCTTCCTTAAGTCTCTTAAGCAATATGGTTAATTCATCGGGATTGTAGAATGGATCCCCTCCCGAAATCGTGATGCCATCGAGCAATGGATTGCTACGAATCTCTCCAATGATATCTCCCAGCATTTCATCGGAGAGAGGAATACCGGCCTCTGGATCCCAACTTTTGGGATTATGACAGCCAGGGCAGGCATGCGTACACCCCGATAGATATATCGAGTAGCGCAAGCCTGCCCCATCACTAATTGTTTCCTTATAGATATTCAGCAGGTTCATGAAATGAACGATAGGCTAAATCTCTAGCGGTGCTTCACTCGGTCGTGCTCCTCTGCTTTTTTTGCACTGTTCCAGCTCTCTAGGCTTCCCGTCAGATAGCCCGTGATGCGTCTGAGGCGAGAGATCTGATCACTCTTGCACACAGGGCACTTGTCATAGATGATGCCGCGATAGCCACAGCCCGAGCAGGTATCTACGGGATGGTTGATAGATCCATAGCCTATCCCTTCGTCCTTCATTGTCTTGACGAGCTTGAGGATTACGGATACATTCTTTTTAGCCTCCCCGTCTAGCTCGATGTAAGAGATATGTCCGCCTCCCGTAATGGCGTGGAAGGGAGCCTCACGCTTAATCTTATCGAACATACCAATCTGCTCACGCACATCCACGTGGAAAGAATTGACGTAGTAGTCCAAATCCGTCACACCTGGTATCGCTCCGTAGCGCTTACGATCCATACGAGTAAATCGGCCAGAGAGGCCCTCGGCTGGTGTAGCTAAGACAGAGTAGTTGAGATGATACTTCTGCTTGTACTCATTAGCCACCTCGCCTAGGATTTCGATGGCCTTGTAGAGCGTCTGCCAAGCCTCATCGTTGTGCCCATGACCCTCTCCATACAGTGCTACCATGGCATTATGCCCACCGATGAAGCCAATCCCGAGCGTCCCTGAGTTCCAGATGTCACCGACCTGTTCGTTAGGGGCAAGTTTAGCACCTCCCTTCCAGACATCGTTACCCATCATGAAGGGGAACTGACGTGCGAGAGCGGTGCGCTGATACTCATAACGCTCGTACAGCTGATCTGCAATCAGCCTAGCCATCTCGCGGATGGAGGTGTAGAAGTACTGAATAGCCCGCTCACGCTGCTGATGCTTATCTGCCGACGGATAGTCTTGACGGGCGCTCTGCATCGCCTCTATAGCAAGGCGTGGCAAATTCAGCGTTGTAAAAGATAGGTTACCTCGCCCTACCGAGCTTTTGAGGCCATTGATATTGTCGAAAACACGCGTGCGGCACCCCATTGTCGCCACCTCGTAGAGATATCGCTTGGGGTCATCGGCACGCCAAAGATCATTTTGGTTGTAGGGCGTGTCTAGGAAGACGAAATTGGGGAAGAGGGCGTGAGAGGTCGTACGACAAGCTTCTAGAAGCAAGTCAAAATTAGGGCTCTCGAATACTATCTTGCCTGCTTCTGCAGACTCGAAGTCTGCCATGGCTGCTCTATAGTCGGCCTCACTATAGTTGACCCCCTCCTTGACTTTGAAGATCTGAATAGGGAAAATCGGAATCTCCCCCTTACCCAAACCCTCGACGGTTGCTTTCAGGAGTTCCTGAATCACCATACGCCCCTCTGGACTAGTATCTGTACCATAGTTAATTGAGCTAAATACAACCTGATTTCCCCCACGAGAATGCATTGTATTGAGGTTGTGGATAAAGCCCTCCATGGCCTGATAGGTATCTCTACGGGTACGCTCGTAGGCGCTGCTTAGGGTATGCTGTATCTCATTGAGGTCGAAAGAAAACCCTTCACTAGCCAACCCTTGTCTAAGCCGCTCTGCCTCCTGGGCTCTATCGGTCAGACTAGGTACGAGTAACATCAACTTGGCTTTGAGACTACCTCTATAAGCTTTGAGCTGCTCCTCGGAGGCATTTTCCTTGAGTTCGAGAATGAAGAGCAAGCGCTCTAGCAAATGTTTGCGGAAAGTCTTGCGGACCCCTGGTGCCATGAAGAAGTCGAAGGCTGGTATCGCTTGCCCCCCATGCTGTTCGTTTTGGTTCGTCTGGAAAACGATAGTCGCCAGCGTCGCATAGCTCTGAATGCTCTGTGGGGTACGGATGCTACCATTTTTGGTGCGGAAGCCTCGCTCGAATAGATCCTCTAGGTCGTACTGAACGCAGGTCGAAGTCTTAGTGGGGTAATAATCCAAATCGTGAATATGAATATCCCCCGAGGCATGTGCCCTTGAGTATCGGGGCGAGAGCAGATACTTGGTCGCGTAGTCCTTGGTTACCTCAGAAGCAAAAGTCATCATCTGGCCAGCAGGCGTATAGGCGCTCATGTTGGCATTCCCTAGATTGACGTCATTCGTCTCGATAGCAACGATACCATCCATGGTGTGCTTGAGCTTCGTTCGTTTCTCGCGCTCCACGGTACGCCACTCTCTATATATAATATATCGCTTGGCAATGTCGGGATTGAGACGCATAAGCTCGCGCTCGACAATATCCTGAATCTCCTCAACAGCGATAGACTGATCTACAGATTCGTCTGCGATCTGTTTGATGTGCTCAATGATGAGCCTCAACCCTTCTTCGTTCTCGGGGATTGATGCAGCACGATAAGCCTTGACGATGGCGCGGTATATCTTATCGGCGTTGAATGCCTCTGAGCTACCATCACGCTTGGTAACTCGCAGTAAGTTATCCGACATAAGCTAACAATATTACTTGTGAATACTAGACATTTGTTATTGATCTCTTTTACTGTCTTCCCGAGGCTCACGGCAGGACAGAGCGAGACATCTTGAGCCCCACGAACCTTTGCTAACAAAGATAGCCAAGATAAGCCGAAAAAGCTCCCCTTGGGGCTCAAAAAGTTATCCACATCGCAGCCATTCCTACTGTCTAGCAGGAAGTAAACACCCCAACCACATGCAGGCACATAGCTACTAGCTCAAAATCTATGCATAGCTCGCAGCGAAGCGTTCTAGCTCGGCAATTACTTCTTCATTCTCGTCTGTTATAGAGAGGATTATATGGTTGAGCTTACCCGAAGCAGAGAGCTCCTCTATGAGCGGATAGATAGGCTTATTCTCTGTCCAATAGGCTCTGCCAAGGAAAATCATGGGGCTAGCCACTCCATAGCTCACGTAGTGATTCTGCGCCAAGTCTTGAAAAATCTCCTGCATCGTACCCGCACTACCAGGCGAATAGATGACGCCACCCCTAGCCACAGCCAGAAGTCCCTCCTCTCGAATGCTATTAGCAAAGTATTTGGCTATCTGAGTGGCAAAAGGCGTGGCCAACTCATGGCCATAGTGCCACGTGGGTATGCCTAGACTATCGTACCCCAATCTAGGGAAACGCTCCATAACCTCGAAGGCCGTCTCGAGCCAGCGCACATCATCATACTTAGGTGCTACCGAGAGGATAGCCAAAGCCTCGTCTAGAGCCTCGGAGCTACGCCCAGCCATCCATGCCCCCAAGTGCGTAGCCTCCATAGCACCGGGTCCACCGCCCGAGAGCATCAGATAGCCACGCTCGGTAAGCAGACTGGATAGCTGGGCAATCTGACGAAACATCGGTGAGGTTCTGTCTAGACCATGCCCACCCATAATTGCCACAATCTTGTGAGCAGGATAGGACGCAAGGAGCTTGGATAGATTCTCCGATATAGAATGATCATGAAGAGCCTGCGAAAGAGAATCCAGCAAGGACTGACGCTTCGTCGAGGCGATGTAATGATCATAAACCGCCTTATCGTAGCAATCATTGTATGAGGCTGGATTGGCTCTATCGTAGCCCTCATAGAGCGTTCGCCCCGTGTACAGGCTTTGGGGATAGGTCTTGTAGGGGACATCTAACGAGGGGAAAATATGGTTATGCTCATACAGATGGAGCATCAAGTTTGGAGACATCTTGCACCCAAGGAATAGACAGTCCCGCCAGTCTATGGCAAGCATCTCTCGCTCAAGTGAGGTCAAATCAATACCCTGAAATGCCACAGAGCTCACAGATCCACCCTTGAGCAAACCTCTCAATTCGATTAAATCTTCGTATAGTTTCATTGATGTTTTGTTTCAACTCTATCAATAGTCTATAATAGCTCAAAGATACCGAATTGCTTTCTATCCGAAGCGCCTCGCATAGAAGCATACACACAGCCCCTTGCATCAACAAAGAGATGCATCGCAAATCTAAAGCAACGATAGATGACTCAAGATGCTTGCTCACCCCTCCTTATTTCGGAGAGGGACAGTAGTATCAAAAAGGCGGAAATTTATATTTTAGACCATATTTCAGAGTGTTGATGAGAGAAACGCCTTGAGGAAGGGCAAAACACGGCAGACCGCGTATTTGGCCTCTAGGAGGCTCTACAGCGCGTTCGACCTTGTTTTGACACTTAGTCCCAGCCGAACTAAAACGACCGCTTAAAACGCATACTCCATAGAGTACTAATAATCAGATAAATAAAATTGGATTTAGACCGTTTTTATCCAATCCAAACAGACTTTTCAGAATTTCTCTGCACTAATCTTTTCGAATGTCTGTACACATCACCACAGATTAGTCCTACAATCCGAAAAAATCTCTCTGAGTTCTTCGAGAAAGCCCAGCTTACCTGGAGCAATCAACCTGCTTAAGCGCGGCAGTATTGTTATCATACTTTAACACTCAATTTATATTTCCACATCGAAGCGGCAAGAAAACTGAAATCAGCCTAGCACAATCGCATCCGACAAACCCAACAGCTCAAACATCGTTGCCTGCTCTCAATGTAATGCCAATAAGAGTATGCACAAATTGAACAAATTTGTGAAGTGCGCCCCAAATGCCTACCTTTGCATGTAGGATAAAAACCAATATCGAAGAAGTAGAAAAAAGACTAGAATGGCTACACTAAGCAAAACAAAAGATTTAATGATCGATGTAGCCCGTCAGCTATTCGCTCGGGTGGGCGTACAGAACACGACGATGAACGACATTGCCGATGCGGCTCATCGTGGTCGTCGCACGCTCTATACCTACTTCAAGAATAAGGAGGAGATCTATCAGGCAGTCATACACAAAGAGCTTGGTCATCTGCGCCGAGAGCTGGAGATTGCTAGTCGTGTGCGCCTCGCTCCAGAGGAGAAGCTCATCAACCTAATATATGTACACCTAGAGGCGATGAAGACCGTTGTGCTGCGCAATGGTACACTACGAGCAGAGTTTTTCCGAGATATTTGGTCTGTAGAGAAAGCGCGCGTCAACTTCGATCTTTACGAGCAGAAGCTCATACAGGACATTCTAGACGCAGGCGTAGAGCAAGGGATATTCGATATCCCACATCCGTCGACTATGGCATATCTGCTCCAAAATGCAATCAAAGGCATGGAGGTTCCCTACATCAGCGGACATGCCCGCCACAGAGGCGGAGACAACGAGTATGCTCAGATTCGAGAGAATGTTTGCCACCTCATCACACGAGGCATCCGCAAGCAAAGTAAAGAACTGAAATAAACAAATCAGCCACGTATACATCATTAAAGTATAATCATAGTATAAAGAAGAAATGGGACTATTGGACAATAAAGTCGCTCTAGTAACTGGAGCTGGACGCGGTATCGGTCGTGCCATCGCAGAGAAGTTTGCCAAAGAGGGCGCCGATGTAATCATCACCGACCTCAAAATAGACGAAACGGTAGAGCAGTTTATCTCAGAGCTACAAGCTCTAGGGGTTCGTGCCAAGGCTTATGCCTCCAACGCAGCCGATTTCGAGGCAGCACACGAGCTGATGAAGCAGATTGTAGCTGACTTCGGTCGTCTAGACGTACTTGTAAACAACGCTGGTATCACGCGCGATGGTCTGATGATGCGCATGACAGAGGAGCAGTGGGATCTCGTGATCAACGTAAATCTCAAGTCTGCCTTCAACCTCATCCACGCAGCAACCCCCGTAATGATGAAGCAGCGCTCTGGCAGCATCATCAATATGGCATCGGTAGTTGGTGTGTCTGGCAATGCTGGTCAGGCTAACTACTCTGCCTCTAAGGCAGGTATGATTGGTCTAGCCAAGAGTATCGCCAAAGAAATGGGCTCACGCGGAGTGCGTGCCAATAGTATCGCCCCTGGCTTCATCGTTACCGATATGACAGGTGCTCTAAGCGAGGAGGTACGCAAGGAGTGGGAAGCACAGATCCCTATGCGTCGTGGTGGTACACCAGAGGATGTAGCCAACGTAGCTACGTTCCTTGCTAGCGACCTCTCTAGCTACGTGACAGGACAGACTATCCACGTGTGTGGTGGTATGAACTGCTAGCAGTCTAGCCCACCTAAATCAAAAATAGCATCGGCTACGGGTAGTGGTTAGCTCCATCGCTCGTAGTCGATGTGCTATAAATCGTCATGCAGCCACATATAGTCTACGAAGACAACCATCTACTTATCGCCAGCAAACGCCCGGGCGAAATCGTCCAAGGAGATAAGACGGGAGATGAACCAATGGTTGAGAGACTTAAGGCTTGGCTCAAAGAGAAGTATCAGAAGCCAGGCAACGTCTTTCTAGGGTTGGTCAATCGCCTAGATCGCCCTGTAGGCGGATTGGTCATATTTGCCAAAACGGGCAAGGCACTCACGCGTATGAATGCGATGCTCCAGCGTGGCGAGATACAGAAAACCTATTGGGCTATCGTATGCCACAAGCCCGAGGTTCCCACTCAGCAGCTCACCCACTACCTACTTAGGCGAGAGACACAGAACAAAAGCTATGCCTACCAAACAGCAAGACCAAATACCAAGCGAGCAGAGCTAACCTACCGCCTATTAGCCTCGGGCGAGCACTATCATCTGCTAGAGGTCGATCTACATACGGGACGACATCATCAGATTCGCTGTCAGCTATCGGCAATAGGCTGCCCTATCAAGGGCGATCTCAAGTATGGAGCAGCGCGCAGCAATCCCGATGGGAGCATCAGCCTATTATCTCGCTATCTAAGGTTTACTCACCCAGTCAGTGGAGTAGAGCTTAGGCTAGAAGCCCCAATACCACAGGATAAACTATGGCAAGAGCTAGCGCATGGGGGCAATAATCAATAGTTGAGCGCTGACCAATTATAAATAAAGATTAAATTTGGCTATATTTGCGAGCATAAAACTCGGAACGGATATAGTAATAAGAACTAATAACAACTAGCAATGAAGAAATTAATTCTCTCTGCACTATGTGCTCTAGGATTAGCTTTCGGCGCCAATCAGGCTCAAGCTCAGAATACCTTTGAGAAAGAGAGCAACATGCTCAACCTTGGTGTTGGCCTAGGCGTCAAGAGATCCTACCAAACCGTACCTCCTATCTCTATCGCTTACGAACGCTCTATCGTAGACGGCATCATCGAGTACGGGTCTATTGGACTCGGAGCAGAGTTTGAGTATCAAAGCTTCCGTCACCCAGACAAGCGTGGCAATCTGGCTCTCTTCGTTGGTCCACGCATCTCACTGCACTATGAGTTCGTAGACAACCTCGACACTTACCTAACGGGGCGTGCTGGCCTAGAATTCTTCCCCAAAGATGAAGGCACATCTACCACCTTTGCCCCCAGTATCTCTCTCGGGGCGCGCTACCTCTTCTCCGACAAATTCGGGATCTTCTCTGAGGTTGGGACAGGGATTGCAATCCTGCGCCTAGGGATGTCATTCAACCTCTAAGATAAGGAGCGAATCAAAGACTTATCGTGGAGGCAGTGCCAAGACTTAGATTTTGGCGCTGCCTCTATTTTTTGAGACCTTAATCGATAACAAGAAAAAATAAAAGGAGTATATTTGTAGGCGTTGAGGATAAGTGGGGTACCTGCATGCAGTCACTTCACTTAGGTTTTTTTGTTTTGGGGTATCCTTGGGCAGTGTAGCTTGTAGCTACCGATAGGTCTAAACTCATCAGATACC